>JAIRVY010000121.1 GCA_031253655.1 Bacteroidales bacterium | reverse complement strand
GTTTCCCGAACTCAAAGTGGACTATGTCATTGCCAATCCGCCGTTTAATGTGAGCGATTACAGCATAAACACCGCCGAAACACACAAGTGGAAATACGGCTTTCCGCCACAGGGAAATGCAAACTACGCATGGTTACAGCATTTTGTAAGCAAACTTGCCCCTTACGGAGCAGCCGGAATAGTGCGTGCAAACGGAAGTATGAGCAGCGAAACGGCAACCGAAGGCGACATTCGCAAGGCAATGATTGAAGCCGATTTGGTGGACTGTATGGTTGCTTTGCCTTCGCAGTTGTTTTACAATACACAAATTCCTGCCTGTCTGTGGTTTTTGTCGCGCAACAAAACTGAAACAAGATCCGAAAATTTCCCCACCCGGTTAGTGAGCGGAGCCGAACTAACCGAAACAGTAGCCGAAAATTTCCCCGCCCGGTTAGTGAGCGGAGCCGAACTAACCGAAACAACATACAAAGATATTTCCAGTTTTTCAAATCTGCCAATATTAAAGAGGTTCACAAAAACAAGTATATTCTCAAACCCGGCAGGTATATTGACTTTAAGGAAGTGGAGGATGACGGGATTGTATTTGCCGAAAAAATGAAAACATTAACAGAAACGCTTGCCGAACAGATGCAAAAAGCAGATGAATTGGACATTGCAATTAAAGAAAACTTAAAAAAAAATAGGCTTTGAACTATGATAGATTTTGAAGAATACATACGGCAAACCGAACCCGGAAAAAAAGAAAAGGGGTTTATTTGGCAAACGGCAATCGGCTTACAGCAGGTTGATGGCTTAAAACCGTCTGCATATCTTATCCAAACTGCCATACAAAATATTGAAGGCGATATAACTTTTGAAGAAGTAAAAAATCGTATTGATGCTTATTATAAAACGCAGGTAAATAGACAAATTGATGGTAACGACCGCACCGAAGAAGCTGACAAAGTTTCCGCTCGCATTGCCGAAATTTTATCGGAAAAGACTTTCTCGTTTACGCCACTCGAATATATAAATATTCACAGACGGCTCTTTTTCGGAATTTACAAGTTTGCAGGCAAAATCCGCGATTACAATACCACCAAAGCAGAGTGGGCGCTTGATGGCGAAACGGTATATTATTCATCTGCCCCGCTGGTAAAAGAGACGCTGAAGTACGATTTCAAAGAAGAAAAAAACTTTATATATAAGGGAGTAACAAAACAGGAACGGGTAGAACATATTGCAAGATTTATTTCGGGTGTATGGCAAATTCACGCCTTTGGAGAAGGAAACACACGCACAACTGCCGTTTTTGCAATTAAATACCTGAGAACATTCGGGTTTAATGTAGAAAACGAACCATTTGCGCAACATAGTTGGTATTTTCGAAACGCTTTGGTAAGAGCCAATTACAACAACCACGCGAAAAATATTTACGCAACAACTAAATATTTAAACCGATTTTTCGAAAACCTGCTCCTTGACGAAAAACATATCCTCAAAAACAGAGAATTGCATATACATTTTGTGCCAACCGACAATGTCGGTATAAAGCAAAAAAATGATAATGAAAACAACGAAAAGTTCGGTGTAAATAGCAATAAGTTCGGTGTAAAGTTCGGTGTAAGGTTCGGCGTAAATCAAGAGAAAATACTCTCTTTGATTGAAAATAAGCCAACAATTACCGCTAATGAAATGGCTAAATTACTCGGTATTTCAGAAAGAGCAATCGAGAAAAATTTAGCGAGATTTAAGGAACAAAATGTTTTAGTCCGCATTGGCTCAGACAAAACAGGAAGTTGGAAAATATTAATAACGGAGGACGACAAATGAGTAATTGGAAAAAATATAAATAATAATGAAGGGGTATATGTATATTTTAGAATGCTCTAATGGGTGCTATTATACCGGCAGTACAAATAATTTGGAACGCCGTTTTGCTGAGCACCAAAATGGAGAAGGCGCAAACTATACAAAAAAGCATTTGCCCGTAAAGTTAGTTTATTTTGAAGAATTTTATAGAATTGACGAAGCATATTATAGAGAAAAACAAGTGCAGGGCTGGAGCAGAAAGAAAAAAGAAGCATTGATAAACAAAACTCCGGAAAAGCTACATAAATTATCTGAATGTATGAACGAAAACCACCACCGTTCCCTTCGGCTCCGCTCAGGGAACGGTGAGAAGGAGGAAGGAGAACCCCTTCGGTCGCTGAGCGAAGCCGAAACCCCTTCGGTCGCTGAGCGAAGCCGAAGCGCCGAACAACAATAAAAGTCAATAAAAAATAAACTATGAGTGATTGGAAAAAATATAGATTGGGGGAGATTGTACGAGATATTTCTTATGGCTATACAGAAAGTGCTTCTACTGATTGTATCGGACCAAAATTTTTACGAATTACTGATATTGTAGGAAAACTTGATTGGAATACAGTGCCTTATTGTAAGGAGGAATGTTAGGCGAGCGCTCAAAAAATCAGGTTATCCGCCCGATTTGCAAGAGAAAGCAGTTGAGATAGTTATAATGCAGGCTAAAATATTAGTGGAAGATTTGATAGAGAACACAGAAGTTTTAGAATATTAGAAATCATAGAAAAACAATTCACCTAAAAAATAGAATATGAAACATTTTGACCTTATTGTTATAGGAAGTGGGCCCGGAGGATATGTAGCAGCCATCCGGGCAAGCCAGTTAGGAATGCAAGTGGCTGTGGTAGAGCGTGCCGAATTGGGAGGAATTTGCCTCAACTGGGGATGTATTCCCACCAAAGCGCTGCTAAAATCGGCACAAGTTTATAATTACCTGCAACACGCCGCTGATTATGGAATAAAAATTGAAGGAACTGTGACGCCCGACTTTGAAGCGGTGATAAAAAGGAGTCGCGCAGTTTCTGAAATGATGAGTAAAGGTGTGCAGTTTCTACTGAAGAAAAACAACATTACTGTAGTTGAGGGGTTTGGAAGGATTCAAAAGGAAAAAACCGTTGTAGTTGGTGATGAGCGTTATACTGCCAATCACATCATACTTTCTACAGGGGCGCGTTCACGGCAACTCCCGAATATTCCCCAGGATGGGAAAAAAGTTATCGGATACCGTGAAGCTCTTACGTTGCCAAAACTTCCAAAATCGATGGTAGTGATAGGATCCGGTGCTATCGGCTGTGAATTTGCACATTTCTACGCAAGTATGGGAACGCTGGTATCTATCGTGGAATATTTTCCCAGATTGGTTCCTATTGAAGACGAAGAGATATCCAATCACTTGGGACGTGCTTTCAGAAAAAAAGGGATTAAAGTAATCACTTCTGCCGCAGTAGAAAAAGTGGATACAACAAATGAACTTTGCAAAGTAATCATCAAAGACACCAAAGAAAAAATTACCGAAATAGAGTGTGAAATTGTGCTTTCGGCGGTTGGCATTACCACAAATATTGAAGGAATTGGGATAGAATCTTACGGAATTATTACCGAAAAAGGGAAAATAATGGTGGATGACTTTTACCGTACCAACTGCGAAGAAATTTACGCCATAGGTGATATTGTTCACGGACCTGCATTGGCACACGTTGCCTCTCATGAAGCGATTGTTTGCGTGGAAAAAATTGCAGGATTGGAGGCAAAACCTGTTAACTACAACCTAATTCCGGGATGTACTTACACTTCGCCTGAGATTGCATCGGTGGGTATTACCGAGCAGCAATGCACCGAAAGCGGCAAAGAAGTTTTAATCGGCAAATTCCCGTTTACTGCCTCAGGAAAAGCAACTGCCTCAGGCAATAGAGACGGTATGGTGAAAGTGATTTTCGATAAACATACTCATCAGTGGATAGGATGCCACCTTATTGGCGATAATGTTACAGAGATGATATCCGGTGCTGTGGTCGCGATGAATAAAAAAATTACCGGAAAAGATATTTTACATTCAATACACCCCCACCCTACGCTCTCCGAAGCCATTATGGAAGCCACTGCCGCAGCATACGGTGAAGTCATTCACCTATAATTAATGAAAAAAAATGAATCGTACACTCTTTTTCTCACGAATATATTTCCTCTTCATCGGCATCGCTATTTTGTCAATTCCGTTTACTTCATTTCTCTATTTTTTAATAACACCATTATTATTAATATTTTGGATTATTGAAGGAGATTGGAACAACAAATGGAAGAGACTTAACGAAGACAGCACTTTGCTCATAACTGCCGCTTTCGTTTTATTCTGGTTTATGAATGTTGTTGGGTTATTATACTCCAACGACCTGATAAAGGGATTAATGAGAACTATTGATAAACTGCCCTTTTTGGTCTATCCATTATTATTTTTTACATCAGATAAATCATATTTTACAAAAGAGAAATTTCATTTATTATTCAGAGTATTTCTATATTCAACATCGTTAATGCTTATCATTTGCTGGTGTAATGCGCTAACACAGTCTATATTAACCGGAAAAACTTATCATTTGTATTACATTTATTTCTCAAATTTGTTTGGACATCCATCCTATTGCGCATTAAAAGTCAGCATTGCCTTTTGTATCGCTTTTTGTTTTTTTAACTCAACAAAAAAATGGATTTATTTAAGTATGATGATATTTTTTGGGATTTCTATCTATTTTTTCCAATCCAGAACAGGAACTTTTGTATTTCTTCTCACATTGTTTCTAACACTATGTTATTACTTATGTACTCACAAAAAAAACTACCCGTATATAATTGGAATATTTATAATTACAGCATTATTTGCACTTGCACTTGTTAAATTTTTTCCAGGAAGAATGGATAGTTATATTAAGGGAACATATTTGAAAGAGAAAGATAAATTTGATATTTTAGAAAGCAGAAGTGAGATATGGACCGCATGTTTTAAGATTGCTATTGAGAATAAATTTACAGGGATTGGAAGCGGATATGATTATATTGGTTACTTGGATGAGAATGAAAAAGAATTATTTGGAGAAAATAAACTCTTTTTAAATGCCCATAATCAATATTTACAAACATTTTTAGACCATGGTGTTTTTGGCTTGTTAATACTCTTTTTCTTAATTATCTATTCATTTTATCTTGCTGTTAAGACAAAAAACTACTTATTGTTTATGTTATTATTAGCCCTCACAATCAATATTATTTTCGAATCAATGTTGGAACGAAGTAATGGTATTTTTACTTTTTGTTTGTTTTTTATTTTATTTTTGCCTTTCAATTCTATATACGAAAATAACTATGGCGATAAATCACAAAAAACTTTTCCCAAACATTACTGATGAACAGTGGAAGGAATGGAAATGGCAACTTAATAATCGTATCGAAACGTTGGTTGAACTGAAAAAATACGTACAATTAACCACAGAAGAGGAAAATGGCGTAAAAGAATCGCTGAAAACGCTGCGGATGGCAATTACGCCCTACTATCTCAGTCTTATCAATCCTGACGACCCGAACTGCCCCATTCGTAAACAAGCAATTCCCACCAAATTTGAAACTCACAAAGCAGCTGCCGATTTGTTAGACCCACTTGCCGAAGATGAAGACGCACCTGTTCCGGGCTTAACTCATCGTTATCCCGACAGAGTATTATTCCTAATTACCGACCAGTGCGCGATGTACTGCCGCCACTGCACAAGAAGACGTTTTGCCGGACAGCACGACTGCGAATCCACAAAAGAATGCATTCAAAGAGGGATTGACTATATTGCCAACACTCCGCAAGTGCGCGATGTCCTGCTCTCCGGAGGTGATGCGCTGATGGTTACCGACACTATGCTGGAATCGATTATTGAACGATTGCGCAAAATTCCGCACGTTGAGGTGATTCGTATCGGAACACGCGCCCCGGTGGTCTGCCCTCAACGAATTACCGACAGTTTGGTGAATATGTTGAAAAAATATCATCCGATATGGTTAAATACACATTTTAATCATTCAAATGAGATAACCACTGAGGCAATAACTGCCTTGGATAAATTATCTAACGCCGGAATTCCGCTGGGAAATCAAAGTGTATTACTGCGAGGTGTTAATGATTGTGTGCTTACTATGAAAAATTTAGTTCACAATCTGGTTAAAAACCGCGTGCGGCCTTACTATATATACCAATGCGACCTGTCTTTAGGAATTGAACACTTTAGAACTTCGGTTTCCAAAGGAATAGAAATTATTGAAGGATTGCGCGGACATACCTCCGGCTATGCGGTGCCTACTTTTGTGGTGGACGGACCCGCCGGAGGTGGAAAAATCCCCGTGATGCCCAACTATGTCATTACACAAGGAAACAACCGCGTGGTGTTGCGTAATTACGAGGGAGTAATCACAACTTACACGGAGCCAGTTGACTACGATGCTAATAGCCAATGTAATAAATGTGTAAATAAATGTCAAACCGAAGGCGTTGCTGCACTCCTCAACAGCAATGTTCTCGCGATTGAACCCGCTAATTTAGCAAGAAGAAAAAGACATGCTCTTTAATAAAACGCTGTTTATTCTTCCTCTTTTCCCGCTTCTCTTTTTTTCTTTCGCGTGTAAAAGAAAACAAACTGAAACTACAATTACACCTGATGCGTTGAAAAACCATCTGCAACGAGCCAATTTGTTTGGAAATGTGAAATCTATTGAAACAGAACATTATTATTTCTCTAAAAACACTTCCTCATTTGTTTTTGCTGACAAAAGAGTACAATGTTATAATTCAGATGGCTATCTCACTAAGGTGATAACTTTAGACGAAAGCAACGATACCATTTCTCTTCTCATAATAAATTATTTGTCAAATACTAAAGAAGATTATAGAAAAGAAATCACTTTTAGGAAAAAAATAATCTCAATAGATACCTTATTGTACGATAAAAACGGTTTCAAATCTGAAGAAAGGCATTTCGTTAACGATTCATTGCACCATAGAATTGTGTATAAAACTGATGGAATTGGTAGCATTATTGAAATGAAACGATTTTTTTCTGACTATCAACTAACTAACAAAATCTATTACAACAATTTGGGGTTGGTAGAAAGAATTGATGAGTTTGATCCGCAAAATAAACTGTTCAAGTATTTTATTATTGAATATGATGAATCGGGAAATGAGATAAACCGACGCGCTTTAAAAAGCAATAATGAAATAATTGAATTTACTTATTCTCAATATGATAAAAACGGTTTTTTACTCAAAATCATTTATGAAGACCGGATTACTAATTTACGGGAAGATAAAATCTATTCAAATCACGATGAAAAAGGAAACTGGTTTGAAGAGATTCTAATTCAGGGAAAAGATACGCTACGGAAAAAGGTGAGGAACATTGTTTATTATTAGAAGCGACTAGTAAATAGTGAATAATTGTTGAATCCTAAATCTTTAAATCTCTATACAGTGAAACTTTGGCTTGCCCCGCTTTACGGAATTACCCACTACAACTTTAGAAACTGTTTTGTAAAACACTTTCAAGGGATTGATTGTGCCATTGCGCCTTTCATTGCAGCAAAGTCAAAAACTCAGTTCAATCCCCAAAAATACCCTGACCTTTTTCCAAAAAACAATGCATCACTACCCATTATTCCGCAATTAATGGGAAATAGCCCTGTTGAAATTGCTGAAACCATTAATGTTTTGAATGAAACTTATGGGTACGAGCAATTTAATTGGAATATCGGTTGCCCTATGAGTCAAATTGTGCGAAAAAAGCGGGGTTGCGGAGTTATGCCGTTTCCCGATTTGGTTGAAGCGGTTGTGAATGAAGTGGGTAGCAAAACTTCTACCCATTTTTCTATCAAAATGCGCCTGGGAATGTTCGACCTCAAAGAAGGATTGGAAATATTACAACGACTCACCACCTACCCCATTGATTTTATTTGCATTCACCCACGATTAGGAATTCATCAATATGATGGAAATGTTGATTTGGATACTTTTGAATTATTTTACAATACAACGCCGTATAAAATTGTTTACAGCGGCGATATCTATAATATTGAATGTTTTAAATATTTGCAAAACCGTTTTCCAAAAATAGAAAATTGGATGCTTGGGCGTGGAATAATACAAAATCCGTTCTTGGCGGAACAAATTGTAGAGATTGGGCAAACCAATGTACAGTCGCGGCAAGATACGTACCCAAGTAATAAATTCCGTTTCATCAATTTTTACAATGAATATTCCGAATTATTGTTAACATTAAGAAACGAAAAAATTGCGTTGGGTGCATTGAAAGAGTTGTGGCACTATTTCTCAGTGTTATTAAATTTAGGAACAGACGAATTAAAAAAATTATTGCAAATCAATGATTTTAAAACTTTTCACGAAAGAATTAATAAAAAACTGTTATGAATGCAATGTTTCTGTTCATCATCATTTTATTTGTGGCAGGCTACATTTGTATAGCCCTGGAACATCCGTTGAAAGTTAATAAAGCGGCGACCGCTCTGCTATTAGGTGTTGTGTTGTGGATTCTTCTTGCTTCGGGAGGAGAAAACCTGGTAAGAAACAACGGTTTATCTGATTTTCTGTCGCTTTACGGAGAAAACAAAGGGTTTAGTGGATGGTTTTCAGAACAATTGGTACTCCAATTAGGAAATATTTCTGAAATACTGTTTTTCCTGTTAGGTGCCATGACCATCGTGGAATTGATGGATAGTTTCGAGGCTTTTCAGGTAATTACCAATAAAATCAAAACCACGCATCGTATAAAATTTATGTGGATTATTTTGATAATCACCTTTTTCTTATCGGCGATTTTAGACAATATGACTTCCACAATTGTACTGATTGCGCTACTAAGAAAAATAGTAGCAGAGCAGAAAGAGCGTTGGTTTTTTGCATCTATGATAGTTTTGGCCGCGAATGCCGGCGGAGCGTGGTCGCCAATCGGAGATGTTACCACCATAATGTTATGGGTTAGCGGAAAAGTGAGTGCAACAGGAATAATCTCTGCCACATTTTTGGCAAGTATAGCCTCAATCGTAGTGCCTATGTTAATTGTGTCGCTCCGACTGAAAGGAAATTTTATATCGTTACAACAATTAGAAGAAAAACCTGAGAAAAATAGTGTGCATCAGATATCGAAGAAAGAACGTTCATTGATACTTTATATGGGAACAGGTGTTTTACTTTTTGTTCCAGTTTTTCACGCTTTTACAGGTTTGCCACCCTATATGGGCATCTTAATCGGACTGGGTATTTTATGGATTACCACTGAATTTCTACAGTATTTTCATTCTCAAAGAGACAACAGCAGATTGTCCGTTTCCGCGGCGCTTACAAGAATTGACCTTTCCAGCATTCTTTTCTTTCTGGGTATCTTGTTGGCAGTAGGTGCCTTGCAGGTGTGCGGACACCTTGCCCTTCTTTCTGCTTTTTTAGATAATATTCCATTAGCAAACGGAAAATATGTTTTTATCGGTTATTTGATTGGTATTTTGTCTGCTATAGTGGATAATGTACCTTTGGTAGCGGGCGCTATGGGGATGTACAACTTCCCTGTTGACCATTATTTTTGGGAATTTGTTGCATATTGTGCCGGAACAGGCGGCAGTATTCTCATAATAGGTTCCGCGGCAGGTGTAGTGGCTATGGGATTAGAAAAAATAGATTTTATATGGTATTTGAAGAGGATTACTTTGTTGGCTTTCATCGGCTTTAACTCTGGCGCGTTTATTTATATAGTGCAAAATTATTACAAAATATTTTAACTTATGAAAAACACATTCCTCTACTTTTTGCTTCTGGGCGCTATTATTATTCCATTATTTTTATTGTATGAGCACGAAGAAAAATTTCCCATTCTAATTGGCATTGCTTTGGGAGTAACTATCGCTTTTTGGGGGGCTTTAATAGTAATGAAAAGAAAATCAAAAAAACAATAAATTCCGTAAACTATCTTTCCAATCCGGTATCTGAATGTTAAACTTTTTCTTGATTTTCGATAGTTCAAAAACAGAATAGGCCGGACGAACAGCGGGAGTGGGATACTCGGCAGTGAAAATTGGATTCACTTCACATTGCTGTTGCGCCGTATCCATAATCTCTTTGGCAAACCCGCACCACGTTGTAACACCTTCATTAGCATAATGGAAAATTTCAGGTTTTGTTATTTTATAAGTTTGTGAAATAATCATCAAAATTGCATCAGCCAAATCGTTTGCATTGGTGGGGGCGCCAAATTGGTCATCCACAACGAAAATCTCCTCTTTTTCTTTACCCAGTCGCAGCATCGTATTCAAAAAATTATGTCCATATTCTGAATATAGCCACGATGTTCTTATAATGACAGATGGAATTTGTGCATCCTTTATCGCCTTTTCGCCCGCAAGTTTCGATTTTCCATAAACAGAAACAGGATTGGTTAGAGTGTTTGTGTTATAGGGGCTCGAGGCAGTTCCATCAAACACATAATCGGTAGAGATATGAATAAGAAAAACGTTTTGTTCCATACAAATATGCGCTAAATTCCAAACTCCGTCTCCATTAATTGAAAATGCTACTAAAGGCTCGCTTTCCGCTTTATCCACAGCAGTATAAGCAGCAACATTAACAATACAATCAATTTTATTATTAAAAGCATAATCCGCCACTGCGGCGATGTCTGTAATATCAAGTTCATCAATGTCGGTAAAGAAGAACGTAAGAGTTTTTTCTCCTTCCTCCTTTCTCCTTTCTCCCTTCTCTGTCAGTACAGCGTCTTGCAGGCATCTCCCAAGTTGCCCCTTGCTTCCGGTAACTAATATTTTCTTTATTTCTTTCACTCCATAAATGTTTTGGCAAAAATATTAATTTCGCCGACCAAGTGTAATACTTACTGCAATTTTTAAAAATTAATATTTAATAATTAATATTTATGAAAATTCCCCACACTTTTACCATCGTTTTCAGTATTGTAATTATTTGCGCCATTGCCACATGGTTTGTCCCCGGGGGCGAGTTTGAAAGAAAAACCGTTGAAATTGACGGCATACCCAGAAGTGTAGTTGTGGGCGATACGTTCCACTATACACAAAACAGTCCGCAAACCTGGCAAGTTTTTCTCTCTTTTTTCAAAGGATTTTCAAGAACAGCGCATATCATCTCTTTTATTTTTATGCTGGGAGGCGCTTTTTGGATTTTGAATGCTACAAACGCTATTAATATTGGCATTTCCAATTTTTTACGAAGTACCGAAAATTTGCAAAAGAACAGATTCTTTAAAAAAATCGGTATAAACAATTTGGTTATTGCTCTAATTATCGTTATTTTCAGTTTGTTTGGCGCAATTTTTGGAATGAGTGAAGAAACTATCGCATTCATCATTATTTTTGTACCGCTGGCAATCTCTATGGGGTACGATTCCATTACCGGTTTACTGATGTGTTACGTTGCAGCACATGTAGGTTTTGGCGGCGCAATGTTCAATCCGTTTACCATCGGAATTGCACAGGGATTGTCCGGCTTGCCTATTTTTTCTGGACTGGAGTACAGAGTGTTGTGCTGGATTGTGCTAACCTTCATCACTATTGTCTTTACACTTTGGTATGCCAATCGCGTGAAGAAAAATCCTAAGAAATCTATTATGTATGAGATAGATAACTTTTGGAGGGAAAAAACCGCAGAATCACAAGAAATTCAGGAGAAAAAAAAATCTACGTGGGCAACCTGGACTGTTTATGGGGTAATTTCTATTATTCTAGTTGTTTGCGCATTTCTTTTTACTTACAGCACCATTACCATAGGCAACAGTACCACCGAGATAATGGTTTTCCCCATAATTGCCGCATTATTTATACCCTTTGGTTTTTATACAGTAAGGAAATCGGTTCATAGTTATATCTTATCATTGTTGTTATTAACCGTGGTAACATTAATTGTTGGGGTGTTGGGCTACCATTGGTACGTGGGCGAGATTGCCGGTTTGTTTTTTGCGATGGGCGTTGCCGGCGGGGTGGCGTATCACCAAACATTTGACAAGATTATCCGTTTGTTTTTAGAGGGATGTAAAGATATTATGAATGCTGCCTTAGTAGTGGCTATTGGCGGTGGCATTATCATCATTTTGGAAGATGGCAGAATTATTGATACTATTCTCTATGGAATTTCGCAAACTATGGCAAATGCGGGAGAAGTAGGCTCGGTGGGTGCAATGTATTTTATTCAAACGGTGCTGAATCTCATCATCCCATCAAGTTCTGCAAAAGCAGTACTTACCATTCCTATGATGGCGGAATTTTCCGATATCATAGGAATTTCGAGGCAATTAACTGTTCTGGCTTATCAATTGGGGGATGGATTTACGAATATGATAACGCCAACATCGGGAGTATTGATTGGGTGTTTGGGCATTGCACGAGTGCCTTACTCCAAGTGGCTCAAATATTTCCTACCGCTTTTGTGTCTTTTAGTAATCATTGGATTTTTGCTGCTCCTACCGCCACTGTATATGCAGTTTAACGGGTTTTAGCATTTATTGTTCTTATAATTTCTTTCTCATGATATACTACGAAATTTCTTTATCTTTTCTCAAAATAGAGCCTTGGAAGGAGATTTTTGTTTCACTATTGGCCGATTTGGGCTGTGAAAGCTTTACTGATGGAGAAACTGAAGATATATTATTAGCCTATATCTCTGAAGACAACTATGATAAAGTTGAGTTAATTGATTTTTTTGCTAAATATCGTTCTCAACTTGATTTTCAATATACAATTACCAAAATTGAGCAACAGAATTGGAATGCCGTTTGGGAATCGAATTACGAGCCGGTAATGATAGCGGGCAGATGTTTTATCCGCGCCCCTTTTCACCAACCCAATCCTGAAGCAGAGTATGAGATTGTGATAGAACCCAAAATGTCGTTCGGAACTGCCCACCACGAAACCACCTCCTTAATGATTGAGTTTTTATTAGACGAAGACTTTCGGCATAAAAGTGTACTGGATATGGGCGCGGGGACCGGTATTTTGGCAATTTTATCCTGTTTAAAAGGCGCCAAACCTGTAACCGCTATCGATAATGACGAATGGGCATATAAAAATAATATTGAAAATAATAGCAGAAACAATGCCCAAGAAATTCAAGTTAAATTGGGAAATGCGTCTCTACTGTTAGAAAATGAAAAATATGACATTATTATCGCCAACATTAACCGAAATATTTTACTTCAGGATTTGCAGGCGTATGTTAAAGTATTAAATAAGAACGGTATTATTTTCCTTAGCGGTTTTTATACGGGCGAGGATTTAGAAATGATAACTCAAAAATGCAATGAGTTAGGGCTTCAACGGGTTTCTTGTAAAGATAGAAATAATTGGTGTGCTGTAAAATTTAAGGAAGTAACCTTGCAGCACACAAATTATTAAAAAAATATGCCAATTACTATATGGTTAGTCCTGTTTTAGAAAAAAGTGCGGAAAACACAAAAGGTTGAGTTAGTGTCTTTCATTAAAAAAAGCTTTGCTTTCTCCGGCTTTAAATTTAATACTAACCATTTCAACTAATCGTAATATTTCACCATCTTGAATAATAAAGTATATTGGTTTAAAAAGAGAGCCGCCTTTGGCAGTAAAATCATTTGTTTGATTACCGTTATCAAATGTTTTCTTTAATTTTTCTTTCGTGGTAATTGCATCATACGCTGCTTTATCTTGTAACAAGACTAATTTATTAGCAGCGGTAAATTTGGCAGTATTGGCATCAATATTTGAAACCCAACTAATTCCCATAGCAAATGCCGGGAATCCTGTGTGCGCGGGACGCCCTGTCGTAAACTCTGCTGTAGCCGTTAATTCAACCTCAACAGGCAGTGTAATTACTTCAACAGGAGCATTTACGGTAGAGGTTTCTTGTTGCTTTCCAACTTTTGTTTTTTTCTTTGGTGCTTTTTCTTTTTTATTTGAAGTTTTTTCGTTTTTCTTTACCTGCTTTTCTGATATATACGCCTGTTTTTCATTTATTTTTTCTTTTTCTTTTCCTTCAGTTTTAACCGGTTGCAATTTTTCTTTATCTTTTTTTCTTTCCTCTTTGCTGTCAGTTTTAACCGGCGGCAATTTTTCTATATCTTTTTTTTCTTCTTTCTCCTTTTTACTTTCTGTAATTGAGGTTTTGGTTTTTGAAGGTAATGCTAATCGTATTTTGATTCCGGTTGCCATCAGATTGGCTTTAGATATTGCGCTGTTTGTGGTAAAGGTTGCCGGAATAGATTTCACATAACTCAAAAAATGTTGCTCTTTGCAAATATTCATCAAACCATAGTCGAAATAGAGTCCTGTGTAGATGGCAAATATATCTCTGACGCTCCATTTTCTACCTATTTCAATGGAAACATTCGCCGAGATTTTATAGTTTTGTTTCCCATTTGAATTTATATTTGAAAACGTACCAAAGCCTGCAAACTCCTGTTCTTTAAGCCAATTGTCGTATTCCAGATAGTAGGCTTCGTTAGTGAGCGTAGCATCCGATACTTTATATTTGCCACTTACCGGAATTCCGAGTTTGACACCGCACAAAGCATAGAATTTGTGCTTCACACCTGTTTGAAACTGCAACATTACGGGGATATTTACATATATCGCATTTTGGGTTTCGTTGTACTTATTGAGCGTAGTGTGCATATCGAAACGGTCTTCTTCGCTGTCTAAAAGATTTAGGGTAACCACTTTTGTTCCTTCATATTTCGCTTTGGCGTTGTAAAAGGCAATATCTGCACCAAGGAGAAGCCCTATATTCTTATGAAAGAGGCAAGTATATCCAAGTCCTACATCTCCGCCAAAACCGGGCGTTTTCTTGCCTTGAGATACCTTATAATTGAGGGTAGATAATCCGCCCCCGACATTGAGGGAAATTTCATGCGATACCTGTGCTAAGGCTATGAAAGGGAAGAGGCAGAAAAGAAAGATAGTAAGCGTGGTGGCATGTATTTTGATATTTATTGTATTCTTCATAATGTTAATGATTAATGGTTAATGATTAATGGTTAATGATTAATGGTTAATGGTTAATGATTAATGGTTAATGATTAATGGTTAGTAGTTAATGTTTTATGATTTTTTGGGTAATCGTTTCCGTTTCAGTTAAAATTCTTAATAAATAAACTCCCGCCGGAAAATTTGATAAATCAAAATAGTATGTACCGCTTTCTGTTCCGTCGGTTAAAACTGACGGCAATCCTGTTTTCAGCATTCTACCGTAAATATCGAAAACATTCACACTTTGAACTTTGGACTTTGAACTTTGAACTATAAACTCACCCGTGGTAGGATTTGGATAAACCAGCAACTGACTTTTTTGTTTTTCAATCAATTTATTTGTTGAGTATATTTCATCTTGGGTATTTGTGGTTATTTGAAAATAGTAAACTACCCCCGACTCTAATTTATCAGTAATTGCCGGACCTGCGGAGTAGGAAAAGCCATTTCCTATGAGTTCGTTGTTTTTAAACCACTTACATGTCGTAACATGGTAGCCGTCATTTTCCAATTTTCTGAGATTGAGCAGGAAAGTGTTATCCCATTTGGTAACGGCGTAGTCATCGAAAGGCAGATTCACTTCCGGAATGGTAATATCGGGTCTGGTTTTGTTGCTTTCTCTGTTGCCGGCATGGTCGGTGGCAATGGAATAGAATGCGTATTTTGCTTCTTTTTCCAAAGTGAATTGTGCTGAAGTTTTTGAAGTTTTCGCTAAGAATAACTCATACGCGCCATTATCTTTCTTCACAAAAATGTCGTAACAATAAACTCCGGAGCCACCCGGGTTGTCCACTCCTCGCCATTTTAATTCTATCAAATTTTCGTTAATTGTAGTGGGTCTGAGCATAGTACTTGCGGGAGGCACAATATCTCTTTTATTTACCCATTCCGGAGTGATGATGGGTGGGTTGTTATCAAATATTATTGACGCTTTATTTGCTATTACTACATCGTCGGGAAGACCTTTTTTGAGTTTGATGTTGAACATGACAAAACCTTGTCCTGCGCCATCTTTATCGTTAGGTGGTAAAAATCCAACCAACGCATCGGTGGGCAATTCGCCGGTGGCGGGGTCTATACTTTTGAAATACCATGTTGCGATGCCTTTCGATTTGTCTAAAGTCAGTTTTATTTCGGTAATTAATTCTTTTTCGGGTCTCATATCCACTGTCCAAGTATGATTTTGCGCTTCAAAAGGAATTTCGGTTACCATTGTGTGGCTAAATTTCATTATTCCTGCTTCAAATGTATTGATGTCGAATACGTTTAAATCCAATTGGTCGGTAATCCAAACTTCTTGTGCCGGTGCGGTGGCTTTTGGGTCGTTCTCAAAGTTAATCATGTATGGAAAATCGGTTCTGTCGGAGAATGCAGTTCTGCCGCTCTCGCTCACCGGACCAATCTTATCGTTAGGGTCGAGTGAACCGACAAGATTTCCAAAGAAGTTTGCAATGGCGCTGCCACATTCTACCAAACCGGTTGCATGTCCAACTAAGTCGCTTGCAGTGGAAAGAGCTTTAACCATCCCTACGGCTGTTTTTACGGCAGCTCCTCCCGGAATTATATCGGTGGCGCATTCTGTAATGGTTTTTCCCATCTCCGCTGCCGCATTTGCGGCTTTATATCCTGTGGAGCCTTCGGTGGTTGCCACAGAGTACAAACTTTCACCTACCTGTATGGCACACCCTACACCGGGAATGGCGCCAAGCGGAATTTTTGCCACATCCCATACCATTTTGCCTACTGTTTTCAAACAGTTCCACAGTGCATCATTAAGGTTGGGATTAGCAGAATGTAAAGGTTTTAACGGATATGCTTTTATATGTATGGGTGTATTGGCAATGCCCGACACAGAGAGTTTGGTACTAAATGATAAATGTCCTTTGCCATAAGGAGGAATTGAAGGAACAGCGGGGGTTACAAATGTGGATTTAAGATTGCCCGATACTTCTTCAATAACATACAATTCAACCTCTACGCCGTCAATGATAGCCGTTTTTCCGGTATATGCTCCATCGGTATGGAAAGTATCCCATCCTTCTTTCACTTCAACCGTTACATCTTTTGGGGTAATGATTTCAATAATGATAGGTTGGATATAAACAGGAACATTGCCTTTGTTTTCGTATTCTACGATAGTTGATCTCCAGGTTCCGTTCCCCACATTGGGAGGTCCAAATATTCCCAATTCAATTTCCGCCGGAATATATTTTTCAATTTCCAAGCCATTCTTAATAGTTTGTGTAGCGGTATCGCCAACATTGACTTCGATATCCCATTTTCCGATTTTTTTGTTATTAAAATTAAACGTAGCGTTACATTTATACATTCCTGCCGTTTCGGAATATTCTGTCTTTACGGTTTCGGCAACAATGTTGCTTTCGCCTTCTCTTTTTATTGTGATTTTAACGCTGTTATCTAATTTATTCCCATAAAAAACGATGGCGCTTTTACCAAAGTTGCCTACTTTTTTAGGGCTATAGCTAAAAATCAAATTATCTCCGCCCTCTCCCATATTTCCTGCAATACTGCCGGCATCATATCTTTCGCCGTCGAAAGCGCGAACGTTGCCTATTTGGTCGTGCGAAATCACATTCATCAAGTATTCCTCAGTAATCATATTGTTGAACCCTATATCAGCTTCTTCAGATAAATTTAAATCTAAATTTTCTAATAGTTTAGCTACGGTTATTAAACTTTTATCGGCAAGATTCAAAGCCGATGAACCTTCTCCTAAAGCATAATAGGCTATTTCATTGAGATTTTCGGTTACACTACCGGATGCGGTTCTACCCTGTAATTTTGGATTCTCTGTTGTACAATTGATTTTTTTGGGCGCTATGTATGAGCTATCTTTCCCATATACAGAATTATAAATCTTCGTTGTGTCTCCATTTTGAGAATATCCACCCCAAAAATATAAATCCGTATTATTACCCCAACTGATAGAATTATAAATTTTTGTTTTGCTTGCAGCACCGGTGCGAATACCCATTTTATTATTTGAAGATGTAAAATTAAATATAACAATTCCATTACTAGCATCTTCTAATCCTTCTGTTAAATTATTAGATGCCGTTGAATTAGTTATTAAGTTTTTACCACCTAAATTAAATCCACTTTTACTATTATTCGTTGCCAAACAATTATTTATAAAGCTGCATCTGAAATGTGAAAAGCCATACATATTACCAATCGCAGAGCAATTATTCATTTTTAAACATTCCCCTCCGTAAAAACCACTTCCGGGATTGTTTTCGGCAATACAATTATTTAATTCAGCCCAAGAAGGATAATGCCCCCAGGAGTAAACATCAAAATCAAATCCGTTACCGCTATTTCCGCTTGCCGTGCAATTATCTAATTTAATATCTCTACTTCCTTCTATTCTGAAACCGCTCCCAC
This sequence comes from Bacteroidales bacterium, assembly GCA_031253655.1. Classification (GTDB taxonomy): domain Bacteria; phylum Bacteroidota; class Bacteroidia; order Bacteroidales; family WCHB1-69; genus WRNX01. Next base: position 7,490 of record JAIRVY010000121.1, on the reverse strand, counting down.
CAAGAGAACCAAAAAGCTCATTATTATTAGCGATGCAATCTTTTAAATATACTTTCTTTACTGATACCAATCGTACGCCTTGATACTCATTATTGTTAAACACACAATTTGTGAAAGTAGAATATTGTTGAACTTTTGAATCCGGGAACGAATAAAAATTAATACCACAATCTTTATTAAAATTCGATACACAATTGGTAACAGTCATTTTAAAGTAAATATCTCTATTTGAACGATTCTCAATCCTGATACCGTAGGAATTATTATTTGAAGTAATACAATTATTTATTCTTACTGAGGATTGTGTGCCATCAGGAATTGGACTATCGTTATCATAGTAAATATATATCCCGAATTGTGCATTTTCTACTTTAATATTTTCTATGATGCAATAATTTTTGATTTCACAGGCAAAATAACAACCCGACATTGTGTATTTAGGTGTTCCATCGGGGTTAACATCACCCAAAATAGTAACGTCTGCCTTAATCCATTTAAAATTGTTGGTTCCTGTAATGTTCGCAGTCATTTTAATCGTATCTCCTCCCGCGCCATCGTTCACGGCATCAATAGCGGCTTTATAAGAGTCGAAATCATAGATTACAAATACCTTTGCGTTTAGTTGTGTTACCGCTCCAAAGGCAACGGCAAAAATTGCCATTAACAAACTGAGTTTTAATTTTTCTTTCATACTATATTTATTTAAGGGATACATACATGCCACAAGTGCAACTTTTTTGTTTCGGCGAAATAATAAAAAATTTTCAATTGGAATTATAAACCTTAATTCGGCGGTTAAAAATTAGTTTGAGGCGTTATGAATGGGATTCCTCGCTACGCTCGGAATGACAACGCGCTACCGGTGGGAAGGGATTCCTCGCTGCGCTCGGAATGACAACGACGCCACCGGTAGGGAAGGGATTCCTCGCTACGCTCGGAATGACAACGCGGCGGTTGGTCATTGAGCCTGTCGAAAAGCCGCCGCCACATTTTCCGCCCCTCCCATATAACAAAATTGTGCTGTTATTCCGAGCGCAGCGAAGAATCCCATTCATAACGCCTCAAACTAATTTTTAACCGGTTACGGAGAAAAACGTACACGAAAGAATACGTTTTTCAAACAAATCAATATGTTAATTGATTGGAATGATGTAGAAAAGGAGATAAAGAATCGGTATCGTAGGTGCTACCATAACCGATTCCCCGCCTTGTCCCAAAGACAAGACTGAATATGAAATTGCTGAAGACCGCAAAGAAGACCAACGTAATATTGAAGATTGTGAAAAAGAAGAAGTTCAAATGAAATTAGTAAAGAAGCAACAGGCGGGCGTGGACAGTGAAGCGCGCTATTTGAGGAAAGGCAAGGAGGTTCATTTCGGATACAAGAAGCATATTCTTACCGATGAAAATGGTTTGCCCCACTAACGTGCTAAAAAATTAGTTTTAGCTAAAATAGAAATTGATAAATTAAAAATTATATTTTCGCGCACAAATTGTAACATAATCTAAAAATATATATATGGCAACAACTGCTGATTTTAGAAACGGTTTATGTATCGAATTCAATGGAGAACTGTATGTAATTATTGAATTTCAACATGTGAAACCCGGGAAAGGTCCTGCTTTTGTGAGAACTAGAATTAAAAACTTAAAAACAGGTAGAACATTGGAAAATACTTTTACGGCGGGAGTAAAAATTGATATTGCCCGCGTGGAGCGACGTCCTTACCAGTTTTTGTATAAAGAGGGGGATGATACCTACAACTTTATGCATACTGATACTTTTGAACAATTAGCCATCAATGAGCCATTAATCAGTAACTCTGGTTTACTTAAAGAGGGGCAAAGTGTTGAGGTTATGTATCATGCAGATACCGATACCCCTCTCACCTGCGAATTGCCCCCCTTTGTTGATTTGGAAGTTACCTACACCGAACCCGGAGTTAAAGGAGATACCGCAACAAACGCCGCTAAAAAAGCAATCGTGGAGACCGGTGCCGAAGTGTCTGTACCCCTGTTTATTGGAACCGGCGAAATGATACGGGTGGATACCAGAACCAATAAATACGCCGAAAGAGTTAAATAACATAGAAGCCGCTCTAATAGTGGCTTTTTTCTTAAAAAAAAACTATGAAGTTTCAAAGTAAACTAAATGTAAATCAAATTGTTGAAATTCTTAATGAGGAAGTTACCGTTAAAGGAAACCTCGATATCTTGTTATCCGGAATAAATGAAGTTCACTCCGCTGAAACCGGAGATATTTCGTTTGCCGATAATAATAAATATTATGATAAAGTGTTGAATAGTAATGCAACAGCAATTCTTCTCAACAAAGACATGGAAGTTCCGGAGGGAAAAATAATTTTTATTTGCAAAGACCCCCTGCTCTCTTTCTTGAAAATTGTGCAACATTTTGTTACCTTTACCCCTCAAAACTGTGCCATTCATCCCTCTGCTAAAATTGGTGAAGGTACTGTTATTCAACCTAATGTGTTTATTGGTGAAGATGTTACCATCGGAAAGAATTGTATCATCCACGCGAATGTCAGTATTTATGCAAATACAGAAATCGGGAACAATGTAGTTATCCATTCTAATTCAACGATTGGAGGAGATGCCTGCTACTTCCAAAAACGTGAAACAGGTTGGGTAAAATTTACCTCCTGTGGTACCACAAAAATTGAAGATGATGTTGAAATAGGCTGTAATTGTTGTATCGACCGAGGTGTTTCAGGAGTTACCCGTATCGGAAAAGGGACTAAATTTGATAATTTAGTACAAATTGGACACGATGCGCACATTGGTGCCCACTGCTTTTTGGGTGCACAATCCGGTGTGTCGGGATGTACCGTTGTTGATGATTTTTGTACTATCTGGGCGCAATCAGGCGTGAATAAAGGTATTTATGTAGCGAAAAATACAACACTGTTAGCCGTTTCTGCGCTAGATAAATCTGTTACGGAAGAAGGAACTGTTTTATTCGGATTACCTGCCGATGATGCGCGAAAAAAATGGAAAGAGATGGCGTACATAAGAAATCTTCCGGAATTGTTTGCAGAAATTGAAAAAATAAAAAATAGATATGACACCTCAAATTAAAGGAAAAATCTCTCAGATTATTGGCGCCGTTGTGGATGTTCAATTTGATGAACATAGCACACTTCCAAATATTTATGACGCTTTGGAGATTAAGAAAGATAACGGCGAAGTTATCATTTTGGAATGCGAGCAGGATATCGGCGAAAACACAATTCGCTGTATTGCTATGGAATCTACAGACGGGCTGAGACGCGGAATGGAAGTATTGACATTAGGTAGAATGATATCGATGCCCACCGGAAATATCAACGGTCGTTTGCTCAACGTTATCGGCGAAGCAATTGACGGAATTGGCAAGATTGACTCTCCGGTTCGCAAGGAGATTCACAACGCCCCACCTACCTTCGACACACTATCTACCTCCCAAGAAGTACTTTTTACCGGAATCAAAGTCATTGACCTGATTGAACCTTACGCAAAAGGAGGAAAAATCGGGTTGTTTGGTGGTGCCGGCGTAGGCAAAACGGTGTTGATTATGGAGATGATTAACAATATTGCAAAAAAATATTCCGGAATGTCGGTTTTTGCTGGCGTGGGAGAACGCACCCGCGAAGGAAACGACTTGCTTAGAGAAATGATTGAATCGGGCGTTATCCGTTATGGTGAAAAATTTACTGAAAGTATGGAAAAAGGCGGTTGGGACTTGTCAAGTATTGATAAGGAAGAGTTGGAAAAATCGCAGTGTACTATGGTTTTCGGCCAGATGAACGAGCCCCCGGGCGCCCGTGCCCGCGTTGCCCTCTCAGGGCTTACCGTTGCAGAATATTATCGAGACGGAGACGAAAACTCCGGCGGCAGAGATATCCTTTTCTTCGTGGACAACATCTTCCGATTTACCCAAGCAGGATCAGAAGTTTCCGCATTATTAGGACGTATGCCCTCTGCCGTAGGATATCAACCTACCTTAGCCACCGAAATGGGAATTTTGCAAGAACGTATTACCTCTACCAAAAGAGGCTCTATTACCTCCGTTCAGGCAATCTATGTACCCGCAGACGACCTTACCGACCCCGCACCTGCTACCACTTTCTCGCACTTGGACGCAACCACAGTGCTAAGCCGTAAAATATCTGAGTTGGGAATATACCCCGCCGTTGACCCATTAGACTCTACCTCTCGAATTTTATCTCCCGCTGTGGTCGGCGATTTGCACTACAATACCGCACAAAGAGTGAAAGAGACGCTACAACGATATAAAGAACTGCAGGATATTATTGCAATCTTGGGAATGGAGGAACTATCGGAAGAGGACAAACAGGTGGTCCACCGCGCCCGCCGCGCCCAGAGATTTCTGTCTCAACCTTTCCATGTAGCTGAGCAGTTTACCGGAATGAAAGGAGTTTTCGTGCCTATCGAAGATACTATCAAAGGCTTTAATATGATTTTAGATGGTGAATTAGACTATCTGCCCGAATCGGCATTCAGTTATGTGGGAACGATTGAAGAAGCCATCGAAAAAGGTATAAAAGAATTGGAAGCCGCTAATGCGTAAACTATGATTGTTGATATTATTACCCCTGACAAACAGATTTTCTCCGGAAATGCCACCTTAATCCAACTTCCGGGTAAAGATGGTTTGTTTGAAATATTGGAAAACCACGCCCCCTTAGTCGCCGCATTGAAAAACGGAAAAGTGAAAATAGTATCGAAGGACGAAACCCTCTTTTTTGACATCAAAGGCGGAATTGTGGAGGTGATGAAAAATAAAGTGCAACTGTTGGCAGAATAAAAACGAGTATTTCTACCGTCTTACCAGCACCTCATCAATCATCCCGTACGACTGGGCTTCTGCGGAGGTCATCCAATAGTCGCGGTCGCTGTCTCTCCATACATCTTCGTATGTTTTCTCGGTATGATGTGCAATAATTTCATACAACTCTTTTTTGAGTTTTTGAATCTCTCGTGCTTGGATTTCAATATCGGAAGCCTGTCCTTCTGTTCCCCCCATCGGTTGATGAATCATTATTCGAGAGTGCGGCAAGGCAAATCGCTTTCCTTTTGCGCCCGCACACAACAATACCGATGCCATAGATGCGGCAATCCCGGTACAAATGGTATGAATATCCGACTTTAGATATTGCATCGTATCATAAATGCCCAAACCGGCATAGATACTACCACCGGGCGAGTTGATATAAATTTGAATATCCTGATCTGCATTTTGCGATTCTAAAAACAACAACTGTGCCTGAATAATATTCGCCACATCATCAAAAATGGGAACCCCCAGAAAGATTATGCGGTCTTTCATCAATCTTGAAAAAACATCCAACTGCGTAATATTCATCGGACGTTCTTCGATGATATAGGGTGTTAAATAATTTTTGGCAATCGATTGATACTGCTCAAGTCTTAAATTGCTTATACCACAATGTTTTACGGCGTATTTTTGAAATTCATTTTTCATATTCTTCAGGTTTTTTAGGGTTATTATACTAAGGGTTCTCCCTTCGCTTGAAATGATATCGTTACCTCATCAAAAACGGACAGGTCATTCCGAATATAGCGTAGCGAAATGAGGAATCTCATTCATTATCCAATTTCTTCTTTGCCGGTGCTCGCTTTGTTGTCTTCTGCTTCTCTTCTGCATTCTTTTCTTTTACTTTTCGGCTTTTCTGCTTTTGTACCGCTGTGGTCGTACTCACATACTCAGGTCCTGTCATAAACGCAATAAACTGCTGGAAATCACCGGAAAGTTCTTCTACATTCATTTTCGATTGAAGTACCTGCATAATTTTGTTGTCAAACAGTTGGTCGTACAGTTGTTTCACCTGTTTTTTATCCTTCACGGCTTCTTCCACCATCTTGTTCAGTTGTTCTTCCACATCTTTCATATTAAATTGCGCAAAATAGTTATGGAAATAATAATTTCTGATATGGTTTTTAATTTCATCTATGGTTACTTCAATGTTTCCTTCTTTTCCTAACTTACTTTCAATTAATTGCCATTTAAAAGATTCAATATATTGATTCCAGTCTTGTAAAAGTTTTTCTTCGGTAATCTCTTCATTATTTTTAAGGATAAAACGTTTAATAAAATCTTCGGGCAATTCAATATGAAGGTTTCTAATAAGAAGCGTGATGGCATCGTTCATAAACTTTCTATCGCTTTCCTGTTTCCATTGTATTTCAATTTGTTGGGCGGCAAGTTTATCAAATTCTTCTACAGAATTAACATCACCATCAGGAAATGCTTTTTTGAAAAACGCTTCATTCATTTCGGCTAGATCCACACGTCCGATGGATACAATGGTTATTTCAGCGCTCCCCAAAGTTTCTTTTTCTAAGTCATCTGTTTTTTTGAGGAATTTTTTCAGATTTTCCTCGGAAGTAAACATTTCGTTGAATTCAATAAATACCACATCATCAAGTTTTTTGCCCAGAAAAGCCTCTTTACCTTTTGGTGTTAAATCTTTCACAAACAGAAAACTGTTTTCATTTTTGCCCCATTTTATGGTAAGATAGTCATCAGCTTCAATAGTGTCAGGTTTAATATAGTCGCCGTGGCGTTTTCTGATTTGTGTTTTATAATCTTCAATTTCCTCTTTATTTGCTAATATTTTGAAAGTTTTTATAAGAGGAAGCGATGCAAAATCGAGTTCAAATTCAGGTTGCGGGGCAAATTCGAAAGTGAATACAAAATCCTCATTACTCTCAAAGTTGATAACTGATTCTTCTTCCAGCAGCACAGGTTCAAACATAATGTTAATATTATTATCCTGAAAATAATGATAGAGTTTTTCGTTGGCTAATTTATTGACTTCCTCAGCGATGAGTGGTTTTTCATAGTTACGTTTAATCATTCCCATGGGGGCATTTCCTACTCTAAATCCTGGAATTTGAGCAGTTCTTCTGTGTTTTTTTAATGCAGTTTCCACATTATCATAATAATCGGCTTTCTCCATATAAATACGTAAATGCTTTACCTGTTCATCGGCTTTTTCGAGGGTAATATTCATAGAATTATTGTTAAAATATTAAAAATCAAAAAAGTGCTCCTTTTCAAAAGGGAGTGCGAAAATATATTTTTTTTTCTTTAAGCACGCAGATGACGCGGATTATCGGTTATAAATTAGTTTGAGGCGTTATGAATGGGATTCCTCGCTGCGCTCGGAATGACAGCACAATTTTGCTATATGGGAGGGGCGGAAAATGCGGTGGCGGCATTTCGACAGGCTCAATGACCAGCCGCCACGTTGTCATTCCGAGCGTAGCGAGGACTCCCTTCCCTACCGGTGGCGTCGTTGTCATTCCGAGCGCAGCGAGGAATCTCGAACAAATCCAAACTCATTAACTAACTCCTTCCATTTCGGATTCATGGAGTTAATTAACAATTCCTTCTTGTTTCTGTTCCACTTCTTTAACTCTTTCTCACGATGTATTGCCAAGTC
>JAIRVY010000159.1 GCA_031253655.1 Bacteroidales bacterium | reverse complement strand
TACTGTATTTATTATGAGTATTTTGAACATTTTGACTTGGCAATACATCGTGAGAAAGAGTTAAAGAAGTGGAACAGAAACAAGAAAGAATTGTTAATTAACTCCATGAATCCGGAATGGAATGAGTTGGTTAATGAGTTCGGATTTGTTCGGGATTCCTCGCTGCGCTCGGAATGACAACGCGGCGGCTGGTCATTGAGCCTGTCGAAATGCCGTCGCCGCATTTTCCGCCCCTCCCATATAGCAAAATTGTGCTGTCATTCCGAGCGCAGCGAGGAATCCCATTCATAACGCCTCAAACTAATTTTTAACCAAAAATGGGCTACTTTGAGGTAAAGAGAGCCCATTTCTGTTTTAGAAAATTATTGATTATCTACCGCTGCACTATCATCTTTTGCGTTAACACCGTTACATCCTTTATAACTATTACCATAAAATAGAGCCCGGAAACTGAGTTGGGCAGTTGAATTTCGTTGGAGGTAATGTTTGTTGTTTCATAAACCGTTATCCCCAGAATATTCGTAATTTTGAGATGAGAAATCTCTGATAGCGGGAAGTTGGTTTCTATCTGAAAAGTGCCGGGGTTGGGGTTGGGGAGAAGTTTAAATTCATAAGAAAATTGGTGTTGAATTGATTGAGATTTACTTTCTTGAAATGCAAATTCTTTGTTTTGTTCATCGTTTTGTGAAGGAGCGTTTACTTTTGATGACGGAATACATTCTGTATATTCTTCAATTATTGCATGAAAATTTGAACCAGCCTGTACATGAAAACCATCCTCCAACACAATTTCATTGCCTGCCTTATAAGAAGTAGTAACGCCACTTGGAATTTCCTGCTTGGAGATTATTTTCTGCACGGCATGATAGTTTAATTGTGGGTATGAACGATGCAACCTTATGATTTCCTTACAATCTCTTCTGCCATTTAAGGTTGTTACACCTATATTGAGTGGGTCAAGCCAGTCTTTTAATCTTTCCGATGAATCAGAGGCCCAAGAATTATTCCAAGCCTCACTAAATTTGCCAAATTTGATACCATAATCATTACAATATGATGGACTACAATTATATTCATAATTCGTAAGATAATGACCTATCAGTTTGCCGCCAGAATTAAGTACTGGAGCCCCTTCTGAGCCCAACTTAGGTACTATGGGCCGGTTGGTGTAGAAAAAAAAACCTCCTTCAGTTTTCCAAGCACCGGTAGTAAAATCAGTGGTCACATGGGCGGTTGTACTTGCTATTTTCTTAATATCTCCCCCGGTATGATGTATAATTGTATTTTTTCCGGTTGGCACTGTTCCCGACCGGTCCCATCCTAAATAATAGGGTACTATATCCCATTCAAGCCCGGGATCATCATCTAATTCGACCAAAGCAAAGTTTCCCGACCAATGACATGCAACATTTTTTGTACCTGGAGTATATATTAAGGGAGGTTGATTGTAGGGCTGACTTGGTTCGCATGCATAAGATTCGTAATGCCAATAAAAACCCCAACTGGTAATATGGGGAGTAAAAGCTTCATTTAACCAATAGGTAAATATGTAGTATCTATTATGCATTTTATTTGCGGTAGTGTTGATTAACGAACCGGTAAAAATTCTATTACCATTGCCAATTACTAAAACAATTGCATCTTTTTCATCTGTAAAACTTGGGTCGCATACAGCATTTATGTTTTCTAAGTCAGAACAATTAAAGCAAACACCTCCACGATTATCGGTAGAGCCTAAACCTCTGTATCCGTGTACCACATCGCAAATAGAAATAATTCCTTCATCTTCTACTTCTTTTGGTGCAAAATATTCCAAAATAATTTGTTCGCTCATTATTAAACCTGTGGAAAAACCTCTCTTTTCTTCCTTATCTCCTTTGTTGCTTTTTGAGGTAAAAGCGCCTAATTGTTCTCGGTAATCGCTGCTGTAAATAAAAAACTTAGCGCCAACGGGGAGCCGAAAATTGTCGTACAAAAGATTTATTGAAGTGGCTTTGGGACATACTATACTCAATCTCCAAATTTTGTCGCCATTAGGCAACTCTATCCACTCGCCACAATTGTTTAAATTAAGGGAAACCTCGTGCTTATAACCAAAGCGGGGTATTATACCATTCTCTCTATCCTCTTCATCTTCCTTTTCAATACTGCTCATATCCAAATTGGGCATTATTTTTTGAGTTTGCTCATTTATGGTTAATGGTGGAATATTTATTAATAAACTTACCGGTTTTTCGTGAGTACTTGTCTGCCCGTAAACCAAGTAGCAAGAAAGCAGAAAAAATGAAATAAATATTTTTTTCATAACTATCTGTTTTTAAGTTCATCAATCTGTTTTTGAAGTGTTATGATGTAGAGTGTCATCTCTTCCATTTTTTTAAGCAGTATCGCGTTCATTTCGGCTACATTTACCCCGTTGGTTTCCACTTCTGTGGCGGAAGGTACGTTGGGAAGATGCCGGTTTTCATTTACAAACTGTTCCAATTCCTGTAATGGCATGAGTTCATAATTCTTGTCAAACACATAATCGGGCCAGCAGGTTCTTACTTGCACTATTATTTCCTGCGCACACAATAAATCTTCAACCCTGATTCTGTCTGCGGTTACAAGACCGGTAATGGTGGCGCTATGGGCAGTAAATTCACCGGTAATATCTGCACTTTTGGCGGTTAAGATGCTCGTAATATCTGCACTTTGGGCGGTTAAGATACTCGTAATATCTGCACTTTGAGCGGTTAAGATACTCGTAATATCTGCATTTTGGGCGGTTAAAACGTCGGCAATAGTGACTTTATTAGTGGTTAATATTTTTGTAATCTCGGCGGTTGTTGCTTTGATACCGCCGGAAATCTCAAATTTCGTTGTTGGTGTTTTAGTGCCAACGCCAACTTTACCATCAGTACTCAAAAAAAGTGTAGTTACATTTTTATACAAGGGTAAATCGCCCTCTTTTGGAGTAGCTACTTTTTCAGTTCTCCAAAAATCAAGCCCATCCGCATTTGCTGAAAGTACGCGCTCAATACCAAAATTCTTAAAGTTATTAATTAATCCTAAAATTATAGCGCCACTTGATGCACTTGAAGATTTTAGAAGCAAATTCCCATCATTAATATGTACCAACTCCTCCGGAGCATCCGTGCCAATACCCAAATAGCCCACACCTGCGGCAGTGTCCTTCTTTACAATGGTTAAAGAGGGTTTGTGGGTTACCCCAAACATAAGGCTGTTGGCTTTGCTGTTGCTCAAAAGTTGCGAACCGGAACTGCCCAAACCGATGGTAATGGAGTTTGCGCCGGAACTACTGAGGTTTTGACCAAAAACGTAACTGTTGACGGCGTTGGAAGTAACTTTGCTGCCAATGGCAATGCCTCCTATTTAGCTAACAGTAGAATTGCTTCCGAAAGCAAAACTATTGTTGGTTGTTGCTAATGATTCGTAGCCGCCAGCGAAGGAGTTGTTGCCGGTTGCGATTCCTGCGCCAATAGAAAAGGCTTTTGTTGCGCTGTCACAATTAAAACATTGTGCGTAAATTTGTGTAATTCCCATACTGAGTAGAATTACAATTGCGTAAATTTTTTTCATTTTTTTGAAATTTGGTTAATAATTATGTTGGTTATAATTGGTTTTTTAAGCACGCAGATTGTTATTGAGCCTGTTTTATTACTTTCTTAGTTACTCTCCCTTGTTCTGTTGTTATCATCACAAAATATATCCCATTTGGTAAATTTGATATATTTATTACCATTGTGTCTTCTGCCTTT
>JAIRVY010000137.1 GCA_031253655.1 Bacteroidales bacterium | reverse complement strand
TTATAGAGTGGATACCTACACAGATTTTGAGCACTACTTTTCAAGGTCAGTTCCATTTTTATGCAACTTTCCTTTAATTCAGTTCTTCTATACTGTTCCTCTAATATATGAAGTTTTACACAACCCATTTTTACAAAAGTAAATATTTGCAAATCTACTAAAATTATTCAGATACAGGCACAAAAAAACAGAGAAGATTTTTTCCTCTCTGTTCCGCACGGATTGTGGAAAACCTTAGATTAAGTGCGTATAAATTTGAGTTGTAGCAAGGCTGCTATGCCCTAAGAACAAGGCGATATTTTCGATGCTCATTCCGTTTTGTAGCAAATGCGTGGCAATGGAGTGGCGGAGAACATGTGTCGACAAACGTTTTGCTTTTACCGTTTCGTCTTCACAAACGCTTTGCAGGTGTTTAAGCTTGGGATTAAATGTTGATTTTCGGCATGTAAACAAACGGTTGTGATTTATTTTAAGGCGGTGTCGATAGTTGTAAACATAATCCTGTAACTCTTTATAAACGCCTGCCGACATGGGTATTATGCGGTCTTTGTAGTTCTTCCCCTGCTCTACAAAAACAGTCTTTTTATCAAAATCAATATCTTGTAGTTGTAATTCCCACCCCTCGGAACGTCTTAGTCCGCAGCCATAAAAAAGGGTAAAAATAGCTCTTAATTCGGCTTGTTTCATTTCCCGCTCTTTAAATGGAAGTGATAAATACGTGTTTGGTATGTTGTTATAGAGTGTTTTTATCTCCTGCTGCGTAAATGTTTCTATTTTAAGGATTCTTGCCTCGTGGTCTACTTCCATTCGGTAGTTGGTGGGAACAGGCGCATTTGTCATTCCGTATTGATGCAGAAACTCCAAGAGTTTATCTATGGCAAAAAAGATTTTGTTTAGGTGAGTAGCACCGAGCCTACGCTCTTTATAGTTTTTATTGGGGCGGGTTTCCACATAGTTATGATATACTTTTATGTGTTTGTCGGTCAGTTCTGTAATACTGTGTATCTGTTTTTCTTCCAACCATTTTAAAAAAGTGGTTACATCTCGTCTGTAAGAAGCGATTGAGTATTCGGAGTAGCCGAGCGTATCAAGCCAAGATATATATTCTGTCAATATTGCTTTGTAACTTGTATTCATTATTAAAAAGGGTGTAATTTGTTTATATCGTCTATTAAATCGTCTATATCATTAGGCAAATAGTTTTCAGTACTTACGATTGTGCTGTGTCCTGCCAAATATTGAGTTTTTCTGAGTCCCTGTGTTTTGAGCCAAAAGGTAATAACCGAAGCCCGCACCTGCCAAAAATCTAAAAATTGTTTGTCAATGGTTTTTACTTGCCCCACAAGCGATTTAAAAATATGTTTAAGCATTTTATCGCTTGCCGTGCTGCTTCCCGATTTGGGCAGGGGCAAAAAAAGGTTTTCGCTTTCTTTGGTTTGATATTCCAACAACTGTGGGCGTATGTTTTGCAGGTAATTTATAAACAAACCTATCTGTGAGGCTTTTAAGGGTAATACTCTTTCCCCCGCCTTTTTGTTCCGTATCTTTATATTTGCCTTGATTAAATCGAGGTCGTCTATTTTTATTGTGCCTATTTCGTTTGTTCTTACTCCCTGATGAACTAAAAGGCTTAATATCACGGTGTTTCTTTGGCGGTTTAATTCCGAGTGTTTTTGTTGGTTTTTGGGTATGTGGCTATTATCATAACCCCGCACGAAGTATTGGTAATAATTATCAAAAAGCAATTCGAGTTCTTCCATTGTGTAAAGTTTATGCAGTTGCTTTTTGTTTGCTCCTCGTATCTTTAGGAACTGACAGGGATTTTCTGTTATCATTTCCGCTTGAAATAGAAATGTAAAATAGTGGTTTAAGGCTATGAGATAGTTTTTTTGGGTAATCTTCTGCACTCTTTTGCGATTTTTCAGATATTCCAAATATTTTAAAATATCGGGCTTTGTTACCTGTATATCTTCTTTTTTTACCCACCTAAAAAACCATTCAACATACATTGTATAGTAGTTTATGGAACTTACAGAAAGATTTTTGCTTTCTAAATATTGTATAAACCTTGATTCATTTGATTTTAAGATTTCCATGATTTTAATTGTTTTGTATTGTCGTACTCGTTTTTCGTTTATTTTCAACAGTTTGCGAGTTGGTCGGCTGGGTTTGTCCTACTGTCGCACTGCTTTTTTTTTCTTCTTTTATCGTTTCGAGCGTTTGGCGCAATGCGTTTTCAATGCCGGTATTTAAGCCGTTATCTTCTCCCAAATTGGTAATTTTATACTGATAACCCTCACGATATTTGTTTCCGCCTGTAACTTGGATATACTGAAATAGTGTGAGTTCCTGCAAATATCGGTTTAGCGTTCTTGGGTGGATACGTTTTGCCTTTCGCACGTCAAGGGCTGTAAATTGGTTGGTTTTGGCTTCGGATAAGTATTTCTTCAGCCAATTATAAAAACCTCTTGCTGCTGTGCTTAACTCGTCTGCTCGGCGGAAAAGTGAGTTTTTAAGCAGGATAAATGCAAGTTCTATATCTTCCAAGTTGGTTTTTATCAAAATCTCGCCTGTGCTTTCATCGGTGGTTGTTTCTCTTTGGAATTGGCGGAAAAATGTAATTGTATCAATGAAGTTGAGCAAAAGCAACAGCGTTTTTCTTGGGTGTGGTAAATCATCTGGAAGATTGATTAATGTTGCATAAGGGTTGATAATATTTGCAGGTTTCAAAGTTGCTAAAACACATTGTAGTTTTCTTTGTATTTGGTTTATCTCGCTTTGATTGATTAAACCCGCCTTGCACTTTTTTTGGTATTCCATTACGTTAATATCCTGTGCGTGGGAGTGATTGAGATTTAAGCAGAGGAATGGCAAACTTAATTGCTCATAGTTTTTTTCAGAGTAGGCACAGGCGATAAGGCATAATTTGCCCGATACTTCAAAGGTGGTTGAATGTATCATTCCGTCTTTATTCTTGGTCGCTCGTGTCTTGATTAGTTTTCCCTGCGTTTGAAGCGTTGAAAGTGGCATAAGCATTTGATTAGTCCACTCTAAATCCTCGATAAAAAGCGTTTTGCCATCAATTTGCTTGCTGTCAAAGTAATAAAGGGCATTTTCGCTGATTTGAGTGTGGAAAGAATATGAATTTTTCGGCATACAATCCGAAAGTTTCCCCAAGAGATAGCTTTTGCCAATTCCCGATTTTGCCAAGCAAAGCACCGAAAAAGGTGTTTCCGATTTGTGCGAACTCATTGCGAGGAATAGAATTAAGGCGTTTTCTTCCTCGCCCAAAATCCCGATTTTCTCCAAATCCCGCTTTAGGTTGAGAATCAAATCTGAATCCACCAAATAATCCTTTGCGGATTTTTCTTCTTCCTCGCTCATTTCAAAGGATTTATCTTCATCGCCTTGCGGATAACGCAAACGGTGGAGTTTGTAGCTTTCAGTTTGGCAGATAAAAGCGTGAACGGATTTTGAAACTTCTAAAAGTTTGATTTCGTATTTGTCGCAAAGGGTGCGGATTAATTTATCCACTTGATTATCAATATACAAATCGAGCGTGGAACGCATCGGCGGATAACTTTTGTGAGTAATCCTAAGGGTGCAAATCATTTTCTCAATTTGCTGCAAATCAACTCCACCGAGAATGTCGATTGTGAAAATCTCATCTGTGAAAGTGATAAAGTTTGGGTTGTGAATTTCTAAGTTTTGCATTTTATTATTGTTTATTTTCTTTTTGATTTTTCTCAAGCCCTCTCCCGCTGCCCCCGTAGGGGCAGGGAATAAGGCAACAGATGGTTAGGTATGCGAAGACCTCATTTTTCCTAAGACCATTTTAAAACTTTTAAATATCCTTTCTAATATTCAAACCACTTCCGGCTCCCCAAAAAGGAGAGCCGACAAGTAGTTCAACGGCAAATACCCCAAGAAGCGGATTGTATATCTGTAAATTTTGCATAAAATTGGAAAATCTATCTTGTTTATAATATCGTTTTTTGTTTGCTGTTTGCCCTTTGCAGCAAAATGGCGTTTTTTTCTTTGGAAAAAAGTTCTTTGCTTAAATCGCTTGCAAGAAAAAATGAGAGTGATTTTTTCGGCTCGCAAAAGGCAATAAAACGCCATAAGTTGCTGATTCACAGTTATAAAGATAATGAAAATTATTGATATTGCCAAGCGATTTTTTTTATTTTTTTGCCTGAAAATCAAGAAAATAAGAAAAAAATTGCCGCTTTGCGGCAAGAAAAAAAGGGGGGAAAAAGTTTGCGGCAAAGCCGCAATGAAAAAATTTAATAGCTTTAGATTTCGCAGAGCAGAAAAGTATTTTTTATTTGAGGGCGGATT
>JAIRVY010000072.1 GCA_031253655.1 Bacteroidales bacterium | reverse complement strand
GAGTCAGGATTTAGCAGATTCAACGGAATCAGTTTTACAAATTTTTTTTCCGAAAAGAATTTGAACATTTATAAATTTTACGAAGACGAAGCGGGAAATGTGGTCGCGATAGGAACTTTCAATCATTACAAAGTTCTTTCTGATGAGAAAATTGTGGAATTTACACCCCGTAAAGATTTTGTTTTCAGCAATTATTACTATTCCAAAACATTACCAAAAAAATTTGGCGTTTACGAAGACAACAAAGGGCATAAAGCAATTTTCCGTTTTGAAAATGATGCGCTTGTAAAAGTTTTAGAAACACCGGTATTAAACAAAATGGGGAAAGATGATGCTTGTTTTATTTTTTGGGATGAGGTGGATTCATTGTGGTATATACCCACCGGAAAAGAAGGGTTGTTTGTAGTGGATAAAAACGGAAAGATCGTAGAGCGGCACAATTATTTTTTTGAAAGTATTGTACGTCTCGGAAACGAGATTTACGCTGTTGACTATATGCTTTCAAACGGCGGCTTGTTCAAAAAAACGAAAACAGGATTTAAATTGATTTACAAACACTGGTTTTCCGGAAATACACAGTTTATACCTGTAAACGACAGCATTATGATTATAAATTGCTCCAATTTTCTCTACCGTTATACTACTACTGCCAACAAACTTGAAATTCTGTTTTCTCACATAGGTTATAATTTTTCGATACGAAATATGCTCAAAGACAACGAAGGTAATATTTGGGTGGCAACCCGTACAGGACTTTATAACTTTTTTAACCTTCAATTTCAACGTTATCAAATTAATTTTAATGGAGATGAAAAAAATATGATTACCGGAATTGCGGAAAATCCTAAAAATCACTTTTATTTGGGCACATTACGCGCCGATTTGATTAAAATGTATCCGAATGGAAATAGTAAAGAGATAATAATCCCAAATCCAAGTTGGGAAAATGGTTGGAAATGTTTTTTTAATACTCCGTTTACTTCCGGTAAAAACATATATGCTGCTTCGTGTATTGCCTTGCTTAAAATTAAAAAAGACAAGACTACACTGCTCACTGATAACAATTTTTTTGCGGGCAGCGTGTTTCCGTATGGAAAAGATACCATTGGCGTAATATCTTCTTATGGCGTTTATCTGTTAGATACTTTAGGAAACTCTCTTCATTATTATAGCAATCGAGATTTATTTCAAAAAGAGCGATTTAGTGTTAAATTCGGTGTGGATTACACGAGTAAAAATCAAAAAGTATTTGCCGGAGAAGCAGGTCTCACAATTAAAACTCATTCGGGAAAAATCTTTTTGGTTAGTGATACCATTTTACTTTCTGCAATAGGTTTGGCTCCCGATAGCGACGGACTTCTATGGGTGATTGCAGAAAACAGACTTTGCACTTGGAATGGTAACGAGGCACAGTTAGTTTATACTTTCAACGATTGTCTCGTACGCAGTATTAAAGTGATTGGAAAAAAGTACGTACTCGTTTCAACCACAAAAGGCTTTACACTTTTTGATTTGAAAGCCTATAATCAAGAGAAAATAGTGAAAACATATTTTTATGACCAAAACAATGGTTTTATGGGAACTGAGCCGCTTTATAACGGAATTTTTGAAGACAGTGGCGGTTCTATTTGGCTGATGTGCCAAAACGGCGCTTTCAGATTTTTACCGGAGCAACTTGCAAATGAACAGATACCTCCAAGATTATATGTTACCGGTTTTTTTTCGTCGGATAATATTAACTGGAAAAAGGTTGACAGTCAATCCAAGTTAATATTGTTGCGCGAAAATAATAATCTTCGATTTTCATTCATCGGCATTAGTTATTCGGCAACGGAACATGTACGCTACAAATACCGCATAATTGGCTTTCAAAACAATTGGAGCGATTTTACCAAGCAACGAGAGGTAACTTTTAACAATCTTCCGCCGGGCGACTATATTTTTGAGATTTTTGCCGATGCCGGAACAGATGAATCCCGTTGCGAAATTCAATCGTTTTGTTTTTCAATAAAACCCGCAATATGGCAAACTACATGGTTTTTAATTGTATGCATCTCATTCCTGATACTTGCAAGCGCCGGATTTACACTTTTTATACAGCGCAGAAAAAACAAAGCGCTTTTAGGAAAACTATTGGTAGAAAAAGAACTCAATGAACTGCGTATTAGCAGTATTCGCTTGAAAGCCATCCCGCATTTCAATGCTAATGTTTTGTCAGCCATTGAATACTACATTGCCAACCGCACCAAAGAGGAGGCAATGCACATTTTGAGCATTTACTCAGAGTTTACGCTTAAAACACTGAGCGAGGTGGACAAACCCGCACGCCCTCTCTCCGAAGAATTATCTTATGTGAAAATGTATCTTGATTTAGAAAAAATTCGATTTTTAGAAAAGTTCGATTTTCACATTCATGTGGATGAAGAAGTGGATAAGAACGTGCAACTGCCCAACATGATTCTTCATACTTACTGCGAAAACGCTGTGAAGCACGGACTTATGCCGATGAAATCGGGTGGGTTACTTACCATAACGGTGTCTCAATACAACAATTATGTGAGAGTATTAGTGGAAGACAACGGCGTGGGACGCACTCGTGCTGCACAAAACACACACGTTCACAGCACAAAACACGGACTTTCCATTCTGAACCGGCAAATAGAGATTTATAACCGTTTTAATCGTGAAAAAATAAACCATACCGTAGAAGACCTTGACAAAGGAACGAAATTTATTGTGGATGTGCCGGTGGGGTTTGTTTATTTGAATTGAGAATGGAGAAT
>JAIRVY010000038.1 GCA_031253655.1 Bacteroidales bacterium | reverse complement strand
AAAAGGTGAAAGTCTTAGAAAAAAATAATACTTTTGCCGCACGTTCATTGAAATATTACCTCACAAAAAGTGGGGGGGTATCACCGGAATCGCTGGGGGGATATGAACGGAATTTGCACTTCCTAAATTAAATCATTTATTTCAACTATCGCAAACAGGATTTGTATCAGAATATGTACAGATTGAAGAAACATTTTCGCAAGAGGTTTTAGAAATTATTGCAGATTGGTTAAAAGCAAAATATAAAGAACAATAAAATAATATATTATGGATTTTATTAATAATTTTAGTAATCTACACTTATTGGTAACTATTATTGTATGTATCGTTTGGGAATTGATATGGAAAGGATTTGCTTTATGGAGAGCAGCTAAAAATAATCATATTGTATGGTTTATTTGCATCATTTTTTTTAATACTTTGGGGGTACTTCCAATCATTTACCTATTTTCGAATAGAACTAGAAAGATGCAATAAGTGCCATATACAAATTTATCTGCCGTATAAGCACAAATACCTTGAATGTTAGCGAAAAAAATTATGATTTTATTAATTTTCTGATTTGTGAATACTGTCTTCGGGAAAGATGAATTTGTTTTCCATTTTGTAGTTGAATAATGTTTTTTTTATTTTCTTTTTCAAGACTTTTTACATAACATCCATTAACAAGCGTCTTCCCATTTACTCTAAAAAAACCGTAATCCTTTAAATCTGTTTCAAACTCTTTTAATTGTTTTACAAAATAATACAGTGTATCTTTTTGTAATACGAAAACTGAAGATAAAGTTAAATCAACAGTAATGTACAAAATATCACCAACATTTATCCATTCTTTTTTGCGGCCTGTTGTGAAAATAACCATATTTCGTTGTTTACTAAAATCAAAATTCATATTTATTATTATTTTTTAACTTACTTATCCTACCAATTCCAATTAAGCAAAGTATTATGAAAATAAAATAGCGTGGATACAACCTGTCTGAGTATCAGGTTTCCACGCCTATAGGTTTCAACAAATTGTTCCACGCCAATACATGGCGTTTTACTAACTTATTCGAAACCTATACTCATTAATTGAGATAAATGTGGAAAAATGATACTCAAGAAAAAATAGCAAATCGCTATTTTATTTATTATTTTGTGCTTTTTGGTACTGCATTTTTATATCATAGGCAATATATTTTATCATTTTAATCGGGTGCAAAGATAAAAAAAAAATTATAGAAGCTTTAGAAAAAAATGCGATGGCTAAATCTTTTTTCATATTTAATGTATTTTCGCAGGGCGTTATTTATTACATTTTTCAAAATGAAAAACTTCCAAGAACATTTTCCTATCATAACTTCATTAGATATTTGCGCACGTGTTGCCAAAAATATTCGTAGGCATATAGAAAACTACATTAGGGAAAATCGTTTGCAGGCGTTGGTATTGGGTATTTCAGGGGGGATTGACAGTACGTTGTGTGCAGCTTTGCTGAAACCGGTTTGTGAACTATGCAATATCCCCTTGATAGGCCGTTCCATTACGATTGAAACTAATAAACCCGATGAAATTGAACGGTCAATTCTTGTGGGCAAAAGTTTTTGCAATGATTTTCAATATCTTGATGTTACCAACACCTATTTTGAAAACAGAAAGAACTTGCTAGATTTGGATGATTCGAAACTTTCCAAATTACGACAAGGGAATATGAAAGCAAGAATGCGGATGATGATTTTGTATGATTTAGCCCAACTAAATAGTGGTGTTGTGATTGCCACCGACAATTATACCGAATATTTAACAGGTTTTTGGACGCTTCACGGCGATGTGGGCGATTACGCACCAATGTTAAATCTTTGGAAAACAGAAATATATTCGCTGGCTAAGTATCTATTGGCTGAATGTAATGACCAACAACAGAACGCCCTGCAAATATGCATAGATGCCGTTCCGGTGGATGGCTTGGGAATCAGTTCCTGCGACTGTGAGCAACTAGGGGTTCAAGATTATTACGAGGCGGATAGAATTTTTATACGCTATCTTCTTGGTGAAAAAGAATTGGAAATACACCCGCTCATAAAGCGTTATCATCAATCGCATTATAAACGGAATAATCCGGTGATAATTAGCAGAGAAAAACTTTGCGGAGTTAATAAATAGATTTTTACCTTATATAAACAATAGATTTATGACAATAGAATTTAACGGAAAACTTATTGAGATGGACGGCGACGGCTTTATGCTTGAGCCGCAATTATGGAGTGATGATTTGGCAGCGTTAATTGCCAAAGAAGATGATATTCAAGATTTAACAGAAAATCACTGGGCGGTTATCAGAATTATTCGCCGTAGTTTTGAAGAGACCGGTATGGCTCCGATGATTCGTTCCATTTGCAAAGAAACGGGACTAAAATTAAAGGATATTTATGAACTTTTTCCGTTGGGACCTGCCCGCGGCGCATGTCGTGTTGCAGGATTACCAAAACCTGACGGGTGTGTTTAAGAATTTAATTACTCATACCTCAACGCTTCTATTGGTCTTATTTTCACTGCCTTACGTGCGGGGAAGTAGCCGGCTAACACCCCGGCAATAACCAACACAACGGTGGATGCAGCTGCAATTCCCAAATTAACAGTAGGATTAGCAAAAACCTGAAATCCGGTATCACTTCCCATGGCTGCCTTAACTAAAATATAGTTAATGAGTTCTGTAACACCTATTCCGGCAACCATACCAATATATCCGAACAAGCCGGTAATACTGAGTGCTTCGAGCACAATTTGGCGTAAAATCACGCTTGGTTTTGCTCCCAAAGCTTTTTGAATTCCAAACTCTTTTGTGCGTTCCCTTACCGTAATTAACATAATATTTCCCACCCCGACAATACCGGCAATAAGTGTACCAATACCTATAATCCAGACGAAAATTGAAATGGTATTAAAGATTTGCATGGTTTGCATATAGTGTTCCAACATATTCCAGATATAAACAGCGTTCCTGTCTTCAGGGTCAAAACCATGTTTTCTACTCATCTGTTTGCGTAAATTTTCCTCAAAATTTTTATTTGCCTCTACTGTTTCCAAGTTTTTTACCGTAAAAACAAACTCGCTAAGTTTACCCGAGGGATTATAGATAGCATTCAAAGTAGTGAAAGGAATAAATGATTGATTGGACCAGTGGGCACCACGGGTTTTATAAATACCAACCACAGTAAATGCTATTCCGTTAAAAATGATAGTTTTTCCCAAAGGATCATCATTATCAAACAATACTAAAGCATCTTTATCGGCAATAATGGCTACTTTTCTTTTCTCTCTGATATCAATATCGTTAATAAATCTCCCTGAGGTAATAATAACATCTTCAAAACCTTGATATTGTGGAAATACTGCCCATGGCTGTGAATCTACTGCCCTTTTTTTGTAGGAAATTTTGCCCCAGGTATTATAGGAAGGAATGATCTCATCAACTTCTGTTAAAGTGTTCAGAAGTGCAGAGTCTGTGTGGTCGAAAATAACTCGCTGCCACATCTGTTTTCCCGGAACAGGTTTAGATATCCATCCGGCGTATATTGTTACTTTATTTTTGGATTGAGAACTGAAATTGGAGGTTACTCCGTTTTTCAATCCGTTCCCTGCACCCAACAAAATCATCAGCATAAAGATACCCCAGGAAATAGAGAAGCCCGTCAAAAAAGTCCTTAACTTATTTCGATTTAAAGTTGTACCAATCTCTCTAAATAGCTCTATCACAAAATGTTAATTATTAATCATTAGTTATTAGTTGTTGCTCATCTAATTACGCCATCACTAATTCTAATCACTCTGTGTGTAGCTTCAGCAACAAACTGCTCGTGGGTAACAATAATAATTGTCATTCCCGCTTGATTTACTTCTTTCAGGAGGTCAATCACTTCGTAAGAGGTTGTGCTGTCTAAAGCACCAGTAGGTTCGTCGGCAAGTATAATTTTCGGCTCGGTGATGAGTGCTCTTGCAATAGCTACCCGCTGTTTTTGTCCTCCGCTTAGTTGGTTGGGAAAGTGATGCGACCACGGTCCTAACCCCACTTTTTCCAAATATTCCATAGCTGTTTTATTTCTCTTTTTGCGTGAAATACTTCTGTAATACAGCGGTAAGGCAACATTTTCTAATGCCGTTTTATAATTGATGAGGTTAAAATTTTGGAAAACAAACCCGATATATTTATTTCTAAACTCGGCTGCTTTGGTTTCCGATAGATTTTTTATCAGAGTATTATCCAGAATATAATCTCCGAAATCGTAATTATCCAGGATTCCCAAAATATTAAGCAGAGTGGACTTACCGGAGCCGGATACGCCCATAATGGATATCATTTCACCTGCTTCAATTTTCATGGAAATACCTTTTAACACGTGTAGCGGTGCCGCTCCGAAGTAAGTTTTGTGGATATTATTGAGTGTAATCATTTTGTTCGGATAAATAATTGATAAATCTCTTTCAATTTTTTTGCCACGTGCTCCCATTTCAGATTATCCACATCCTCTTTTCCTTTCACGGCGAAGAAGTTGGATAGTGCGGGGTAGTTGATGATGCCGTAGATAGCATCCGCCATACCGTCAATATCCCAGAAATCTACTTTTATTGCGTGGGTAAGCACTTCGGCAACGCCGGATTGTTTAGAGATAATAGTAGGTACGTTTGCCCGCATTGCTTCTAACGGCGAGATGCCGAATGGTTCAGAAATAGAGGGCATTACATATACGTCGCTCATTCCAAACATCAGGTCAATGTCGCTGCCTCTTAAAAATCCGGTAAAATGAAACCGGTCGGCAATTCCTAATTCTGCCACGCGGCTAATGGTTTGTGCCATCATATCGCCGTCTCCGGCAAGTACAAAACGTACATTCGGTACTTTTTCCAACACTTTTTTTGCTGCTTCCACAAAATACTCAGGTCCCTTTTGGAAAGTAACACGTCCTAAGAAAGTTACAATTTTTTCTTCTACATATTTTTGACGAACTACCTCTTTTCCGGTAGGTTCCACTGCGTTGTGCAAGGCAAATACCTTCTCCGGAGAAGCACCGTATTTGTTAATGACGATATTTCGGGTGAGTTCGCTCACGGCACAAACGGCATTTGCTTCGGTAATTCCGTATTTTTCAAGTCCATACACGATGTCGTTACGGTTGTGTTCACTTGAGCGGTCAAATTCTGTAGCATGTACATGAATCACTAATGGTTTTCCGCTTACTTTCCGGGCAGCTATACCGGCTTTATAGGTAAGCCAATCGTGAGCATGAATAATGTCGAATTCGTAATTTCGTGCAATTTCGGCAGCCACAATGGCATATTGTTCCACTTCATTCATTAAGTTCTCGGTGTATTTTCCTGAAAACGAATATTTTCTTTTTTCCAAGACCTCTTCTTCCTCAAAAATACCACTATTCAACTGGTCAACAATGCGGTAATATTCATCCATTCCGATATAAGGCACTAATTTCGATTCTACTTCCAAAAATTCCACTTTATCGGAAAAAGTATCTAAATGCACCTGCCGTGTATTAACCTCCACATCGCTGGCATTAATAATCTTAACGTAAGATTCATCTTCATCTTTCGAGGCTTTAGGCATCACAAAAAGCACCTCTACATTATTTTTAGCTAATCCTTTGGTAAGTCCGTAACAGGCTGTACCCAAGCCGCCTGCAATATGAGGGGGAAACTCCCAGCCAAACATTAGTACTTTCATAGTTTAATCATTTGCATTAGTGTCCGACAAAAATAATCTTTTTATTTGATAGGTCAATCTTAAAAGTCAATATTTATTTAACTGCTAGATGTGCAAAAGATTAAACAAAGAACGCAAAATTTTAAACTTGAGATACTTATCATTTGATATCTTCGCAATTATTCTTAGCGTATTTGTGTTAAAACGTTGTTATGTTTAATCGAAAACTGAAAAAATGGATGTTCTATATAATTACTCTTTATGTAAACAATGGTATTTAGACGTGATAAAAGATGATTTTTTCATCGCTGCACAACAACAAGCCACAAATAGTGCAGCCGTTTCAGTGCGTAATATTTTTTCGCCCAATGTAACCGGTTGAAATCCTTGTGCCATAGCAAGTTCTACCTCTTGTGGGGTAAAATCACCTTCAGGTCCTATGAGAAAAACTACTTCCTTAAAATCGTATTTAATATCAGAGATATGTATTGTTGGTATTTTGTCATCACAACAAGCAGTGAATTTATCAGCGTTGAATTGAGCACTTTCCTTAATAAATTGTGAAAAGGGAACAACAATAATTTCCGGCAGCCAAACGCCTTGAGATTGCTTTAGTGCGGCAATTGAAATTCTTTGCAAACGATTCAATTCAACATATTTTCGTTCCGAACGTTCGCAAATTACAAAGGTAATTTTTGAAACTCCAATTTCTACTGCTTTCTCTACCAACCACTCCATTCTATTAGGGTTTTTGGTAGGAGCCACAACCAAATGAAATCTGTTAATATGTGATTGCTCAATAAAACTGCGTTCTTCAATTTTTACTTCGCAGCCCTCTTTTCTTACGCTTGTTAACGCAGCTTTTGCCCTCGTTCCTTTACCATCAGTAATCCAAATATTATCTTCCTCTTTCAAACGCATTGATTTTGAAATATGTTTTGCTTCTTTAGCGGCGAGGATGAAAGAATCTTGACTTAAATCTTCTTGAAAAAAATAGGGCATATTATTTTCCGGTTCTTTTGATAACAATTAATACAGTATATATTAATATTTTTATATCGGTTTGCAACGACATATTATCAAGGTAGAGGATATCCCATTTTAATCGTTCCACCATTTCATCAATATTTTCGGCATAACCGAATTTTACCTGTCCCCACGAGGTCATTCCGGGTTTTACGGTAAGCAGTAATTTATAGTGCGGTGCCACTTTTAGAATTTGGTCAATGTAATACTGTCTTTCGGGTCTGGGGCCTACTAAAGACATATCTCCCAACAAAACGTTCACAAATTGAGGCATTTCATCCAAGCGTGATTTTCGCATAAAACGTCCGAATTTTGTAATTCTGTCATCAGTTTTACTGGACAACTGCGGGGTCCCCTTTTCGGCATCCGCTACCATAGAGCGAAATTTGATGATTTGGAAAGGTTTGCCATTTAATCCAATTCTTTCCTGTAGATAAAAAATAGTACCTTTTGAGGATAATTTTACACCAATTGCACAAAAAAGATAAAAAGGAAATAAAGTAATCATTGCAAATGCCGACAAAGAGATATCCATAAATCTTTTTATAAGTTGCTGCCAAACAGGTATATCATTAGCAGAAACCGACATTAAGGGTTCTTGTAAAATGGCTGAAATCTTAACATTTCCTATTAAAAAATCTTGCGACTGAGGAATAATCTTGAGCATCAAATTCTGATTATCACTGATAGAGGTAATAATAGTTTCAATTAATTTTCGTTTGCCGTTTTGAACAGCAATAACCAATTCGTTGATTTGATGCTCTTTAACAATAGAAGAGAGGTCAACAAGTGTTCCCAAACAAGGGAGTTTGGTTGAGATAGATTCATCTTCTTCATTGGGCACTTGAATGTACCCCAAAATAAATTTTTCAACATAAGGAGTTTGTTTAATAATATTTTGAAATACATTCAACGCCACTATATCACTGCCAATGATGAGTGTTCTAAAACCAATTTTTCCGTTATTGATTTTGTTAATAGTAGATGTAGTAATAAGAACTCGTGGAATGTATGTCAAAATAAACTGAAGAAATAGCAGGATAACGAAATACTTGATATAATCGAAAGGGCTATTTACAATATCATCAAGAATAAAGATAAAAAAGAAAATCAGTGTACCGAAGAAGGTGGTCAATATTGTAATTTCCAACTCACGTAATCTTGATTTTCTGAAAGGATTAGTATAAGCACCTGTAAAAGCGTGTAAAAAAAGCCAGAAAACTGGTAGCACTAATAATCCGATGTAGAGTTTTGAATCTTGAATTATTGCTGTGTTAAAATGTTCAAAAACAGAACGTTCTACGTTATATTTGCGATAAATAAAAAAGATGAACCAGGTAAATGCGGCTGAAAGAATATCAAATAGTATGTAGAAAAAAAGTTTCCTCGTTTTGTTCATACAGTATAATTGTTAATAGTAAGCGGTCATAGTAATTAATTTAACAGATTCAAAATTGAATTGTGCACCATAAGAATCATCGACTTTATATCCACTAATCCCTAATCGAACATTAATTTGAGATGCTACGGAGCAAGCGTAATTAATTTCTTGGGTAGCATCAAAATATACTTTTTTCCATTTTCCCTCAGTAGAGGGAAGTACAAATACGTTTTTTTGTTGTATTCCTGTAAGAGATTTTTCAAAACCAAGATATCCTACCATCTCTCCGTTATACGACATATAGGAAATTTCCCAATATTGCCGCTGTCCCCTACCGGGCATTTGTTGATACTGAGTTGCCACATCAAAATAGAAATCAGATACACCTAAGGTAATGGACCCCATATTCTTATTCGTGTCGGAATCCATTTTAACAATTTTCATAGGAGTGTTATAAATTGTATCGCGTGGCGAAAACTTTGAATCCTGGATAAATGCTTCCAGAATGGGAAATGCCACACTGGGAACGTACTCCAATTTAAAGGGGGACAGTCTAATAGTATCTCCTTTTACTAAACCATCAAATAGTTGCGTAATAGGAGTTACAAAAAGATACTCCTTAGTAAACAACTCCGAATTAGGTAGCCTCACACAAGCCAATACACGAATATTATTAGTTTTCCCATATTCCGGAATAAGCGGAATGTGACAGGGAAGTTGCCAAAAACCAACCGAGGTTCCGTTGATACTTACCTGCACATCTTTAAACAAATGCTGTCTAATAATCTGAAACTCTTCATCTAAGTAGTCTGTGTCGTGGATTTTGTTGAATTTGGCGAGATCATTTTCCAAACAATCTTCAAACTCTTCCTTAGTTAAGGAAAGATATACAGGAGTAATGTCAGGTTTATTACATGAAAAGTTTAGAAAAACAATGAGGAATACAAAAAATAATAAATAGCGATTTTTCATTTGAAAAAAAACGTCATAAAGTATTAATTATTATACAATGCTTTAGATTTTATTGCAATAATTTCGCAATTACTTTATCAGCCACAACTAAGGCGTAATAACCATCATTCATGCTAACTTTCGGAGTTTTATCCTGTTGGATGGCGTGTACAAAATCTTCCAATTCTGCCACAATAGCATTGTGTTCTACAACGGGAATCTCATGGATTACAGTTTTTTTTCTTTCAAATTCAACGTATTCTGCTTTTTTCTCGTGAAAATTAACAGAAATGCAATTATTTGGCTGATAAATGCACATTTTTCGTAAAGTATCTGATGCTACACGACTTGCAGCAAGATGAGCCATAGTATTATCTGCAAAAAAAAGCCGCGCATTTACATAATCCCAGTTATCTGTTACTAACTTGTATCCTATTGTCTGAATATCAATAATCTCACTATTAATGATAGATAATACCAAATCAATATCATGAATCATAATATCATGAACCACAGAGACATCGGAACCGCGGGGACTGAATTTTCCGAATCGTTGAACTTCAATATAATATGGATTAGAAACATAGGGTAAAGCGGCAACAAAAGCCGGATTATATCTTTCCACATGTCCAATTTGAACTGTAACATTGTAGTGAGCGGCAAGTTCAATCAGTTTTTCGGCTTCATCAACGGTTGCGGCTATCGGTTTTTCAATAAAGCAGTGCTTTTGGGCTTCAATAACTTGTTTTGCTAATTCGTAATGTGCTGTAGTTGTGGCAACAATATCAATTGCGTCACACTCATCAATCAATTCTTGTAAGTTGTTGTAATGTGTTGTATTGAACAGCCGGGCGGTCTTCCGTGCTTTTTGTTGCGAGATATCGAAAACACCCTTTAAATCTAGCTGACTAACTTCCTGAATGCATTTTGCGTGAATAATACCAAGGTGACCGCAACCTATAAGACCAATTTTCATACAATTTTTTTTAATGATTAAGCTATGATTGTGCCGTTACAGATGGTGATTTTTCTATCAGAAAGGCTTGCAAGTTCTTCATTATGAGTAACGATAACAAACGTTTTTTTAAGTTTGTCTCTCAATTCAAAGAACAGTTGATGTAATTTTTTTGCATATTCAGTATCTAAATTTCCTGATGGTTCGTCGGCAAGGATAATTTTCGGGTTGTTAATCAATGCTCTGGCGACAGCCACGCGCTGCTGTTCGCCCCCGGAAAGTTGCGCGGGTTTATGCGCTAAACGTTCCGAAAGTTGCATAAGTTGAAGCATCTCCTGCGCTCGTTTCAGAGCGTTTTTTTTAGAGATTCCGGCAATCATAGCAGGAAGTGCCACATTTTCTACAGCAGTAAATTCAGGCAACAGATGATGAAATTGAAACACAAACCCAATATTTTGGTTTCTAAAAAGAGATAATTCTTTATCATTAAATGAGAAAACTGAAGTATTGTCAAAAAGCACCTCGCCTTTGTCCGGCTTATCCAATGTTCCCATAATGTGCAGCAGGGTGGATTTGCCGGCACCGGAAGCACCGCAAATAGCCACCACTTCACCTTCTAAAATTTCTAAATCAATCCCCTTCAGCACTTTTAAATTGTCGTAACTTTTTTCAATGTCTTTTATTACAATCATAATTTATTTGTTCAAAAGTTCAGTAGTTTAATAGTCTAAGGTGAATTAGTAAATTATTAATTATTAGTTATAAATCTCAATTTATCTAATTTACTAACTCTTTAATCAATTGTTCTCCAATATATTTCTGTTGTTCTTCGGTAAGTTCTGTGTGTATAGGCAGTGAGATTACCGATTCGCAAAGTTTTTCTGCAACCGGAAAGTTTCCTTTTTGGTATCCCAAATATTTAAACGCTTCTTGTAGATGTAAAGGGACAGGATAATATACCATCACGGGAATTTCGGAATTTTTCATCTTTTCTACCAATTTTTGCCGTTCAACATTTTTCAATTTTAAAGTATATTGATGAAAGACATGTGTAGAAAATGGCGAGTTTACGGGAATTTCAATGTTTGGATAATTTTCAAACATATTATTGTAAAATTCGGCTGCTTTTTGGCGAGTTGCATTATATTCGTCTAAATATTTCAATTTCACATTTAGAATTGCTGCCTGGATAGAATCTAAGCGGGAGTTAACCCCCAACAATTCGTGGTAATATTGTGTAAACATTCCGTGATTACAAATACCTCTCAATTTTCGGGCAAGTTCGGCATCGTTGGTAAAAATTGCACCGCCATCGCCGAAGCATCCCAGATTTTTAGAGGGGAAGAAAGAGGTACATCCAATATCTCCGATGGTTCCCAACTTCTTTTTTTCTCCTGTTTTATAAAGATATTCCGCACCAATTGCCTGACAAGTGTCTTCAATTACATAAAGCGAATATTTTTTCGCAATTCTCATAATCTCTTCAATATTACAACTTTGTCCGAAAAGATGTACTGGAATTATCGCTTTTGTTTTCCCAGAAATAGTCTTTTCCAATTGAGAAACATCAAGATTAAAACTCTCCCATTCCACATCAACAAATTTGCAAGTGAGACCGAGTAACCCAATTACTTCAGCCGTGGCAATAAAAGTAAACGGGGTAGTAATGACTTCATCTCCGGGTTTAAGTCCCAGCGCCATAAGAGAAACCTGCAACGCATCGGTGCCGTTTGCACAAGGAATTACATTTTTGACATCTAAATAATGCTCTAAAGCGGTTTGAAATTCCTTTACTTTGGGTCCATTGATAAACGATGTACTTTCAACAACTTGCAGAATACTATCATCAATCTCATTTTTTATTTTCTCATATTGACCTTTCAAGTCAACCATCTTAATTGGAGTCATTACAGATTGTTTTTAAGTTCTAGTAAAAAATCCTTAACATTTGTCAGTTTTGTAACAATTTCTGCTTGGGTTGCATTTTTCGCAAAATTACTTCTAATTTCATCTTTGGCACCTTGTAGCGTATATCCCTTATTTTTAGTAAGATATAGAATAGTATTAATAATTTCTAAATCTTTTTGTGTAAAGAAGCGGGTTCCTCTTTTGTTTTTATAAGGATTCAGAAGTTCGAAATCATTTTCCCAGGAGCGTAAAAGAGAATTTTTTACCCCAAAAATTTTGGCGGTTTCACTAATGCAATAATATTGTTTTTCAAACTCGTTCATTCACAATCTTTAGTATTCGTCTTCGTGAAAGAAGAAGTCGTCTTTGGAAGGATAATCGGGCCATAGGTCTTCGATATTATCATAAATTTCTCCGTCGTCTTCCACCTCTCTCAGGTTTTCTATTACCTCCATAGGGGCTCCGGAACGGGTGGCAAAGTCAATCAATTCTTCTTTGGTGGCGGGCCAGGGAGCGTCTTCTAATTTCGAGGCTAATTCTAACGTCCAATACATAAAAAACAGTGTTTAAGGGTTCTTTTAAGTGGGGCGCAAAATTATATTTTTATTAATACGAACAGCGTGTTATGAAAAATAATTATTTATCTCATTTTCAAATATTTCTCTAAGATATTTTCTGTATTATGGAGAAAACGCGCCAAAATAAAGAAGTAATCCGATAGTCTATTTGTAATTGGCAGAACTCTAAGCAAGTACTCGTTTTGAGGAAGGAATAGGGCAATTTTTCTTTCCAGCTTCCGACAAACAGTTCTGCAGATATGTGCTTGAGCAATAGCGCGGGAACCCTGCGGAAGTAAAAAACTTTTCAACGGCGGAAGCGTTGCATCTATTTCATCAATCTTTTTTTCAATTTGTGTTAAAAACGAATCAAGGTCAACCTCCTTCCAGTATTTTTCAAATTTCTCTTTTGGGGTAGCCAAGATACCCCCAACAAGAAACATTTTTTCTTGAATTTCAGTGAGAAACGGTATATTTTCTTCGGCTATCAGTGCTCCAACATGCGCGTTCAGTTCGTCGCAAGTACCGTAAACATCGAGAATCTGATCCGATTTATCTATTTTGGTTCCACCCACTAAAGAGGTGGAGCCGACATCGCCGGTTTTTGTGTAAATTTTGTTCATAATTGTTTATGATTTCAGGAGCGCAAAATAAATGAAAAATATTAAATACCAGTTTGTCGAAAAAAAGTATATTGAGTTGCGGCACATTTCCAACAAACGCAATGCTTCGGGTTATTGTATTTTGTTCTTTCAGCAAATAGGTAACGGTTAAGTTGTTAGTTAGTAGAAAAATAATAGATTGCTTAAACAAAACGCAGGTACTTTTTTAAAGGCACCCTGAGTAGCAGGAATGTAATCGCAAAACAAATTGCGCCAAATAGATACCCGCATTCCACATCCAACCAGTAATGCACACCGAGATAAATTCGGCTGTAGCCCAACAACGCTGCCCAAAAAAAGATGGCAACAAGTATCCACATTTTTCTATTTCCAACGAAAAAGAATACAAAAAGCGAAAAAACCATCGCATTGGAGGCGTGGGAAGAAGGAAAGCCAAACTGCCCGCCCCGATAGAGCTCCCCGTCCGGTTTCTCTATCAAATGGATGTTTTGTTCTAATTCAATTCTATGGCTTGGACGTAACCGTTTCGTGTTTTTTTTTAGCAAGTTACATCCCTGGTCTGAGAGTGTTACAGATAAAAAAAGTAGTATTATCAGCCAAATTGATTTATTTTTCCATTTTTTTACTACAAATAAAATAACCAAAACATACAAAGGAATCCAAACAAATCTATCAGAGATCCAATACATTACAGAGTCAAGCCACGATGTATGTAGTCCGTTACAAAACAACGTTACTACCGTATCAATATGTGTTATGGTTTCCAACAAAATATTAATTATTAATTGTTAAGTGTAAAATATTGCGACTCAGAGTGCTTTTGAAAATAAGGATTCAAAGTTTTACATTATAAATTTTTATTCTTTAATGTTAAATTTCCACCGCTTCCTTCAGTCTTTCTGCATTTTCGGCTACTTGAAGGGCTTCGATGGTGGCTTGTATTTCGCCGTCCATAAATCCTGTTAAATTGTACATAGTTAGATTGATCCGGTGGTCTGTTACCCGATTTTGCGGATAATTATAGGTTCTGATTTTTGCAGAACGGTCGCCGGTTGAAACCATCGTTTTTCGTTTAGAGGCTACATCATCTAGCCATTTTTGATATTCACGTTCAAAAAGGCGAGTACGCAATACGCGCATCGCTTTGTCCAAGTTTTTTAACTGCGATTTTTCATCCTGAATAGCTACCACAATTCCAGTAGGGATATGTGTAAGTCTCACGGCTGAATAGGTAGTATTTACCGATTGACCGCCGGGACCGGAAGAACAGTAAGTATCTTTTCTAATGTCGCTTTGTTTCAGTTCAACGTCAAACTCGTCGGCTTCGGGGAGTACTACGACAGATGCGGCGGAGGTATGTACGCGCCCCTGTGATTCGGTTTGAGGCACCCGCTGCACTCTATGCACTCCCGATTCGTACTTCATTAACCCGTAAACACCAACGCCGGCAATCTCAAACACAATCTCTTTAAAACCGCCCACTGTGCCTTCGGTCATAGAAAGTACTTCCACTTTCCAGCCTTTTTTGTCGCAATAGTGCTCATACATTCTAAAGAGGTCTCCAGCAAAGATGCTGGCTTCGTCTCCTCCTGTGCCTGCTCTAATCTCAACTTGCGCGTTTTTGCCGTCCTGTGGGTCGGAAGGAAGTAACAATAACCTTATCTCCTCTTCTAATTCATCTCGGCGCAACACAAAGGTATCAAGTTCAAATTTTGCCATCTCTCTAAATTCCTCATCTTTTTCGTTTGTCAAATGTTCTTTTGCATGCTCAATATTTTGTAGCACATTTTTATACTCTTTATAGGCATCAACAACGGAGGTTAAGTCTTTATTATCTTTGTTCAACTTAATATAACGCTTCATATCTGCCATCGCATCGGGGTGTGTAATCTCTTCCCCAATTATTAACCAGCGTTGATAAATCGCTTCTAATTTTTCTAAAATATTCATAACTATTTTTTATTCAGGCGCAATGCGTTCTACTTTTTCTACTTGGTCAATTTTATATAGATTTTCAATCAATTCATTTAATGCTTTTACATTTTGAATGTAAACCATTAATTTTCCGTTGAAGGTATTACTTTTACTCCAAAAATCGAGCGACCTGATATTCAATTCCATCTGCGAAGAGACAACATCAATAATCTCTTTCAGCATCCCTTTTTTGTCGAAACCGGTGATACGGATACCGGATAAAAATGCCAGATTCGATTCTTTTCTCCATTTCGCTTTAATAATTCTATTTCCAAATTTCGACATTTGTTCAATAGCAACGGGGCATTTGGTTTGATGCACTTCAATGGAGTCGTTTGTAATTTGAAATCCTACCACTTGGTCTCCGGGAATTGGGTTACAACATTCTGCAACGTTGTAACGTATCACATCCGAAATCTCATCCAAGAGAAATGCTTCAGGTTTTTTCTCTAACTGTTCATCAATTAATATATCAATACCTTTATGAGAATTGTTTGAAATTTTTTTTCTAAAGTCATCAATAGCGCTTAAATCCGTATTCTTTCTTCTAAAAATTTTACGGATGCGGTCTTTGGTAATTACTCCTTCTGCCACGTTGTTCCAAAATTCGTAGGGAGATAATATTCTGGCATCTGCTTGAACACGCCCTATATTTGAAGCGGTGTTTTCAATTTTAAGAGCGGTAAAAATTTCTGCTAATATTTTCTTTCCCTGTTCCTCTTTCTTTTTATTTTCATCCCGCAACGCTTCCTTAATTTTTTCACGGGAGTGGGTAGTTTTTACGTAATTAAACCATTCCGGTTTTGGAATCTGTTTTTTTGAAGTAATAATGTGAAGTTGATCTCCACTTCTTAGCACATAATCAATAGGGACGATATTATAATTTACCTTCGCTCCGATACATCTATTACCAAGATTTGTATGCAAGTCGTAGGCAAAATCGAGCACTGTAGCACCTGCCGGCAACACTCTTCTTTCACCTTTTGGGGTAAACACAATTACTTCTTTTAAATTAAGGTTTAGTTTTACTTCGTCCAAGAGTTCCAAAGCGGTAGTATCTTCACTCTTTAACATATGCCTGATTTTTGTAAGCCACTCTTCTACACGGTTTTCGTATTCCTGCGGATTCTTGTTTTCCTCTTTATATTTGAAATGCGCAGCAAGACCTTTTTCGGAAATTTCGTTCATACGT
This sequence comes from Bacteroidales bacterium, assembly GCA_031253655.1. GTDB lineage: Bacteria > Bacteroidota > Bacteroidia > Bacteroidales > WCHB1-69 > WRNX01. The sequence goes on along the minus strand of JAIRVY010000038.1, from coordinate 16,483 downwards.
TTCGAGCGAATCTGCACTTCTACCCATTTACCTGCCTTACTCATAGCAGTAAGGTGCAGCGATTGATACCCGTTGGGCTTAGGATTGGTAATAAAATTTCTTTCACGCAATTGATTGGTTTTATACATCTCTGTTATAATGGTATGGATGCGCCAACAGATAATTTTTTCCTCTTCAGGAGGGGAATCAAATACAAAACGTACAGCAAAGATGTCGTAAATATCTTCAAAACTAATCTTTTTCTTCATCATTTTTTGATGAATAGAATATACCGATTTTGTTCTGCTGGTAATTTCCGCTTCAATGCCAAGTTCCTTAAACTTTTCAATCACCGGCTTTGTAAAATCATCAATTAAAGATTTTCTTTCCTCCGCAGTAGATTCAAGAGCATACGAAATTTTGTTGTATTCGGTTGGGTCGTTATATTTCATTGCCAAATCTTCCAATTCACTTTTTATGGTATAAAGCCCTAACCTGTGGGCGATGGGAACAAAGAAAAAAGTAGTTTCTGATGATATTTTCCATTGTTTTTCCTGTGGCATTGCGTTCAATGTTCTCATATTGTGCAGCCTGTCCGCCAATTTTATCAAGATAACGCGCACATCTTCTACAGTAGAGAGTAAGATTTTCCTAAAATTTTCCGCTTGTACCGATTGATCCACATCCACTACAATATCTTCAATTTTAGTAAGTCCATCCACAATTTTGGCTATATCTTCCCCAAACAATCCCCGAATATCTTTAAAGGTAAAGTCGGTATCTTCTACTACATCGTGCAGTAATGCCGATATCATAGATTTTACGCCCAAATTTATCTCCTGTGCAACAATCTCCGCAACGGCAACTGGGTGATAAACATAAGGTTCTCCGCCCTTTCTGCGCATATCTTTGTGAGCATCAACGGCTAACGAAAAAGCCTTGTGAAAAAGTTTGCGCTGTTGTTTGGTAACCCCGGGTGGCAAGATATTGCACAAATCTCTATACTTTTTTAAGATAGTTTTTCGCTCTAAAGTAGGATTGGGAATATAAATATCCATTTAGTCTTTAATTTTCAGGTCTAAAATTTGTAAAAAATCATCAAATTCAACATTTTGTTCCTTAAAATTTTGCAATTTATCTTTTATGTCGTAAATAATTTTCTTAGTTTCCATCTGTTCGTTTGCTCTAACTACAACATTTTCAATCTGTTCACTGTAATGTGTGCGTAAATATTCCAGCACTTCTCTTTTTTTGGCTTCAAAGTGTTCTTTTTGAATTTCATTCTTAACAGTTAGATTAAGAATGTTGTATTCTATTTCGGGGATAATGTTTTTTAATGGAAAATAAATCGTTGGAACAGAGGAAAATACAAGTTCAAACATTGCCTGCCATATTTCTGGGAAATTCTTTTGAGATTCTGTCCCGTTGGTTGAAATTGAGGACATTGGGGTTAAAACTGGCGGTAAAGTTTTCTGTTCTTCTGCATTTTTGCTCTTCTCCTCTTCTGCATTCTGCGTTTTCTGAGACGTGGCATGCCGCGACTCTACAATGATGTCCGTTATATCCGGTGTCTTCTTAACGGGGGCGGCGGAGGGGGCAACAAATCCGCGAGTAGATTGTTGCGGCGTAGTGTTTTGTACCAAACTGCCGATACCCGTTGGCGGGGGGTCGTTACTACTTCTCCCGTGATTGCCTGACCCCTGCATTTAATTTGTAAAGATAATTACCATTGATTTGCATCAAACAAATTTCAACACTAAGTCGTTTATTCTGTGATAGTTTATAGTTATAATCACATTGGTTGGCTAATTCTAACCCACGAAGTAACAACTGTTTATCCGATTTTTGGGCTTGTTCCATAAAACTTTGTTTCACAGCAGCCGATACCTCCATCAATTTGATAGTAGCCGGATTTTGCGCCATCAACAACTGTCGAAAATGTGCCGCCAATCCGGAAATAAAATGCTGTCCGTCGAAACCACAGTTCAATATAGCATCAAAAAGCAACAATCCTGCAGAAGTATCCTCGCTAAACAGAAAGTCTATCATTTTAAAATAGTTATCAACATCCAACACATTCAAATGCTGAATGGTGGATTGATAGGTAATATCTTTTCCCGAGAAACTAACCAATTGGTCGAAGATAGAGAGAGCATCCCGAAGTGCGCCATCGGCTTTGGAAGCTATAACTCGAAGCGCCTCCTCCTCAGCCTGTATCTCCTCTTTTTGAGCTACATAAGCCAGATGTTTCATAATGTCATTATCGCCAATTCGCTTAAAGTCATATACTTGACAGCGAGACAATATCGTAGGGATGATTTTATGTTTCTCGGTAGTTGCCAAGATAAATTTGGCGTAGTGGGGTGGTTCTTCCAAAGTTTTCAAAAAAGCATTGAAAGCAGATGACGATAGCATGTGAACCTCATCAATGATGTAAACCTTAAATTTAGCACCTTGTGGACTAATTCTCACTTGTTCCACCAAAGAGCGAATATCTTCTACAGAGTTGTTTGATGCGGCATCCAATTCATACACATTAAATGAGGCGGATGCGTTGAACGATTTGCAGGAATCGCATTCGTTGCAGGGTTCAAAACCGGAAGTGAGGTTATGGCAGTTGAGGGCTTTGGCGAAGATACGGGCACAGGTAGTTTTTCCCACACCGCGCGGACCGCAAAACAGAAACGCTTGTGCTACCTGTTGGGTTTTAATGGCGTTTTTTAAAGTAGAAACAATAGAATCCTGTCCCACCACCATATTAAAAGTGGGTGGACGGTATTTTCGGGCGGAAACAATAAAATTATCCATAGATTAAGAACAATAATTTGATAAACAATACCTTAACAAGAGATGAAGGGTTTTGCAAAAATAGGTTTTTTTTGTAAAAAAATTATTAATAATTTTGCAAAAAATAAATTCTCACAAATATTAAAACAATCATTGTATAATACGAACCTAAAAATAGTATAGCCCTATAATCAATTTGTACATTTTTTTAAATCAATTTGTACATTTTTCACACACTACCCAACCGCTCCTCTGCTAAACGTATATAGTCGCTGTTTAGTTCAATCCCTATAAAATTTCTGCCGAGTTTCTTTGCTACAACTGCCGTTGTGCCGGCACCCATGAACGGGTCAAGCACAATGCCACCCTGTGGGCAGCCTGCAATAATGCACGTGCGTATCAAATCGGGCGGAAAGGTAGCAAAGTGCGCACCTTTAAATCCCCGCGTTGGCACCGTCCACACGCTGCGTTTGTTACGTGCAGGGAGCATTGGTATATTACTGCCGTGATGTTGTGCCGGAAAGCCCGTATCGCCGTCTTTTGTAGAAAATCCGCGCTGTTTATTGGGCCATCTCTCACGTCCGCCTTTTGACACGTTTTGTGTTGCTATTCCGGCGGCATCGTTAAGGTACTTCGCACTGCCTTCGTGTGTCATCTTTTTGCGACCATCATACTTTGCAGGCTCTAATATGGCGTTGTGGGCAAAGTAATATTTTGCCGATTTACTGAATAAAAAAACGTATTCATGTGCTTTCGTACAGCGGTCGCGGATACTTTCAGGCATTGGATTTGGTTTGTGCCAAATTATATCTTGGCGCAAGTACCAGCCCCCGGCGCGCAATGCAAAAGCCAGCGACCACGGAATACCTATTAAGTCCTTACCCTTATAGCCGTCAAGTTGGTAAGGTTTGCAAAATTCACCCACAAAACTTGCTTTTTGCTGAATTCCTTTTTTGTTTATATCGCCAATTCCACGTCCACTACCGGCATAACTGTCACCAATGACTATCCACATTGTGCCGTCCTTTGTTAGCACACGCCTACACTCCATAAATACATCTGCAAGTCGCTTTAAATATTGCTTCGGTGTTGGCTCAAGACCAATTTGCCCATCAACATTATAATTTCTAAGCGCATAGTAAGGAGGCGATGACACTATACAATTCACGCTTTCAGTTTTGAACAGCTGTAACGTTTTCAAGGCATCTCCACAATAAATTTTATTCAATTCTACAGTCATAGGTCGCATATTCTTCTACCTGTTTTATTTGCCGTTTAACTCCCTTTTCAATATCATTTAGAGCACGATCCAAGGTTCTAAGCATCGCCGGAATAACGTGCTGCTCGTAAAACTCACGCGGACGCAGTTCATAATCAATTTTTACTATTTCCTGCTCACAAATATCACCTGCATCTAAATTTTCGTTTGCCCAAAGCCATGTGGCTGCCGTTACCGGTTCCCGTCTTCGATATGCCCATCTTATTGCCGATGCACCACGTCCGTATGGGAGTGGCGAAGGATGAAAAATCAATGTGCCTAATAATGGATAATTGATTTCCTGAAGTGTTATTTTCTGTGTTAATAGCGGCGCAATGGCTACATGCGACAATCCATTTGTTGCAATACAGTGCCCCAATGCTATAACCAAATCGCTTGCGGCTTTATATGCCTCTCCTTTTTTACCTAAAATATTAATTATCATTTCCTATATATTTGAATGCCTGTACAGCCCTAAAATGTCCGCCGTAACCCGTACTTGCTCTATTACTTATATTTTTTTTGTCTCGCGACCGCTTTAAACTTAGTGCACTTTTTACCTTGTTATCGCCATACAGTTGTGCTCCTGTTTGCATCCACTTATCGGAACGTCGTAACGCCATGCACAGCTGCGGATGCGATGTGTGAAAAAATGTTGGCAGTTTGTATCCGCAACGACCACGTCCATCAAGATGATATTGTCCTATTGTGTTTAAAAATCGCATACCGATTCCTGCACCCTGCCACTCCGGCATAACAACTAATCGTGTAGCACGATATGCTTTTGCAGTAAACAGCGGACAAACGGCAATATGGCAAACCGGTTCGTTGCCAATAATGCCAACAAAATACTCTGCTGCTACCGGGTGGGGCAAATCTAAATAGTAATGCGGCTTAAAATGCCGGAAAGCACTTCCTTTGACTTTATAAATTTGAAGTTCGATTGTTGGGCGTTGCCGAAGGCAGTCGCGGGTATAAAACCGCGCCTCCGCCGTATCATAAACCCAGTCGGGCTGTAGCCATTCTATTATATCGTAATGGCACGATAAAAGCACAACTTGCCCTGTTCCTCGCTGCCACGCCTTGCCAAACGCCTGTGCGCCGATTTTGGCAATTTGACGATCAATAACGCTGGTAAACTCGTCAACCACTGCTTGTGCGGGTTGTTCGCAAACCAAACGCGCCAATCCGGCACGAAATTTTTCGCCGTTACTCAATATGTCAAAAGGTCGAAGCCACGCCGGAACATCACCTAAGCCCACTGCCGACAAGGCACCGGTTACCGCGTTAAAATCGTTGTCGGGAGCAATACAGTCAACAATAGGTTTGTCTATATCCCATCCTGCGTACAAATCATAAATCGGCTTTTGAAAAATACGACTGCCGATGCTTGTTTTTCCGCTTCCGGATGGTCCCACGATTAGCCCTATTTTCCAATCAAAATTTTCAATGGGTAATTCAGCCGTATGGTCCCAGTTGCAGCCAGTTTCGGCATTGAACAGCGATTTTACCCGTGCCGCCCTGTAACTGTTGTAATCGCTACATCTGTTTTCTATTTTAATAATCATACTGTTACTACTTTTAATGTTAAATCCTGTTTTTGTAGTTCCTCATAAATGCGAATTTGCTCTGCCTCGTCCTTGCAAATGATAATCACGCCATATTGCTGTTGGTAGTTGAATTTCTTTTGTTCTTTTTCCATTTTTAATTTTTATTATTTTTGCGCCATTCTCACGCGTTCTTTTTATATATAAAGGTGCTCACACACCTACAAGGCATTTAGCCTTTGTCGTGGTGTGTGAGCACCTTTGCTTTGCGTAACGAGCGTGAGAATTTGCTACGCGGGAGATGAGGGCTTTTTTTAGGCCATATCGTCTATTATTATAAGTCCGTTTCCGCCAACCGCTTCTCTCCCGTGTGTTAAATTAATATGTATAACTGCTTCATTTCCATTTTGAAAACCAATATATTGGCAAAGTTCATTCCACTTTATAAGGCCAACTGGAATAACGCCGCCGGTGGGCTCCGGATCAGTTGTACGTGCTACCAAAATGGTTTTACCATACAAATAAATACACACATTATACACCTGCCCGTTTGCTCTATTTACTACATACCCCATTCCCAAAAACCCTTTTTTTTCAAATCCGGGTGCAGAAAAGGTTACCCATCCCGTACTTGTTATTGCAGAGTTTAGGAGTTTCATGTGTATGGTTAATGTTTGTGTTGAGTGGTTTGATATTACTTTATATTCTTTTTTTGCAAGTACAGTTCCCGAATAATTGATATCGTATGAGTAGCAATCTTTTCGAATCATATTCTCAAACTTGAGAGCCCCTGAACTAACTGAACCCCAATTCAGCACTTTGACTTGATATGCGGGCAATTCATCCCCTGAGCCATATTCTTCTGTTTGAAAGGTTGTTTGTAAAATTAATCCATAGCTTGTAGAGCCGGTTGGATGGCTGTATGGTGAAACTAAAAATATTTCCTTATTGTAAAAAACAATACCGCTTGAATAATTAACTATGCCGGCGTTGATTGTCCTTTCGCAACCTGATAAAATATAAGCATTGTTTTCCGAATCGGGGTAAAGAGACTCACAAAGCATAATCAAGTTACTGTGCATTTCTCCGCTAATATATTGCAAAAAATTGCTATTTGCAGGTAGTCTGTGTTGCAAATAATCTGTAATTAATTTTTTCATAGATATTGAATATTGAATGATTTTGTTATTAACTTATATTTATTTAGCATGGCGGTAATAAAATTTGTTGTGTTTTCGCTTTTAAGTATTAAAGGCACAAAAACAATAAAATCATAAGCATATACGGAGTTGCCCATAAAATAGTTGTTATTTGAAAAATACTGCATCTCTATTTTGCCATTTTCCAAAAAATAGAAAGGGGGTTCCGGCTCCGGTGCACCAACATATATACGCCTAAGGGTTTTATCGCATTTGTCGTTCAACATTTTTTCCAGAGAAAATGTTTGGGGGGTAACTCGCAAATGATAATTTATACTTGTAAAATAATCATCAACATTATTTTTGTTTTCCTGCAATGCCACTGAAGCCGCGCTTAAAAACGATTTTATTACATCTTTTCTTAAAAAAGTGGGTAAGAGTAGATGCAGTAAACGTTCAAAATTTATATTCATAGTTTATATTACATAACAAATTTGACTATTTATTTCATCGAACATCATATAGCCGGCATTAGCAATGTAAGTAGATTCAATTGGAATAAACACCGAACCGGCAATGTTAGATTTTGCCATTGACCCTGTTAACTCAACCACTCTTACCCCTTCCACCTTTTGAATAGCATCAATAAGCGCCATATTGCTAAATTCCGAATCAAAGGGAAAGGATATAAAATAGTTCTTTATTGCATCAGATACCGGCTTGTCATTAGTGCCGTCAAGACGCTTCCCGTCTGTATCAAGAACGAGAGGGTCGTAGTTTATCAATAATTTGCAACGGTATGTGTCTGCGTCATTAGAGAAAAGTTTAAAGTGAACACCTGCATCAAATACTCTTTCCGCATAGTTTTTTATAGATGCTATTTTTGTATTATCGCTTATTTTTTGAGGAGTTCCGTTATCGTCTGTTGCTATAAGAAAATATAGTTCCCCACCTTTTATTCTCAAAGAGCAGTATTTAATTATTTGCGCCTTCTCATCAATCTTTTTGTATTTTCCGTCCTCATCAAGAGAATATCCCAATTGAAATGACTTAAGCGTATTGATGTACCACTGCTTTGTATGCGGGCGCAAACTTTCGGCATATTGAGTCAGTTTCTCTTTTTCCGTGTCAAAGATTCTCTCCTGAATATGTATTGCAAATGCAACAATGTAAAAGAAAATATTTTCAATATGTGCCTTTTTAAATCTTTCATCAAAAGTATCGGTATTTTGCAGCCCATATTTATTTCTGACGTTACTATTGTTAATCCAAACGTCAGTCATCACTTTTTTAATTTCTTGTACGGTTCGTGTCATTTTTAGGGTATCATATTTGGGTTATCTATTATTACTCCGGGGTCAACAGGTACTCCCGGATCATATACTATATTTATTATTTCAATATCTGTTGCAGGAGTTACAGAATTAATAGTATAATATTCAACTACTTTCCTGTTTTTTTCTGCGTCCTCCGGTATCACAAGTAATATATTCTCCACGTCGTCTGTAACACCCACTTCGTTTGCCAGTGCAATATCATACGCCATCTCTGCCACGCCACACGTCATCAGCGCAATATCGAAAATGGATTGTCCCGAAAGAGGCGATATAGTTCTCATATTATGCGGTATTTTTTTAGAAAAAGAAAAATGATAATCAATATTCCAACACTGAAAATAATTGCAACAACATATACCCAACCCGGCGTTCTTTTTTCAGTAACAGTCTTGTCTGTTTTTTCGGATACTGCTTTAATGCATTCTGTCGAATTATCAGTTTTTTGAATTTCAGAATTTTTTGTTTGCTCAATACTTCCGCTCACTTCGTCTTTTATCGTTTTTCCTTTGGATATTTCACGCTCTGTGGCAGTAACTTTCGTTGGGTACTGATTATTCAAACTGTCGGGAGCGGACAGTTTTACGGTAATAATTTTTTCAATGATAGTAACAAATTCATCGGTTAGCCTTGTAACATTATCCGATACTTTTACTCCTTCCGAAATCGTTATATTCTCTTTTGTGTCATTTTGTATTGACACCTCTGTTTTGCTTTTTTCTCTGATATTATTTTTTACGGTTTTGCACCCCGTTAGGAAGAGAGTCAATATAATTAATAAGTAAACACTACGCATGGTTCTAATTTTTTTGAGTTATCTAAATGAATAAAATTTGCATTAATACCAATCCTGTTAAAACCGGCTTTTATTGCTGCGTCAACAATCAGGTATTTACTTCTACCATCCAACGCCTTAATATCTGCGGCGCATCCTTCCGTGTGTGCTGAGTTCCCGCTTCTGCCCATTTTCTTTTCGTGGGCTTCCGTGCGGTACGCCGAATTTATGATAAATGGAATTTTTGCAATTTCACGTGTTCGGCCTAACTTATCCATGAATTCCTGACTCATGTTTTGCAGGGAACATTGAGGCGATGCCATCCTAAATTCGTTTTCCGTAAAATATTTACTTGTTATCATAGTTAGTTAATTGGTGGTAAAATGTACTGTATATGTGTGGCGGCAACTACCATCTTTTCTATTGCCTCTTCCTTATTGTATTGCTTCCTGTTGGTATTCTCTACCACAAGTGTTCCTATCCAGGAACCATTCTCGTCCATTAATTGCTTTAATATCAGCTGCGATGTTCCTGCCAGCATCATCATGGACTGTGCTTTTGTATCACTTATTTCTCTATCTACATCTTCAATAAGAATTATAGATGTTGTTGCAATTTCTTTAACGAATTTTGCCATCGTACTAATCGGAATGTTTTGAAAGAAAGCCTTTACCTCAGAAACACCCGGTTTGTCAACTTCAAATGCTACAGACAAATAAAGATGTTTATGCTCAGGGTGGGGCTGGATAATAAAGCATCTGCTAAAATCCAACTCGTGTAAAAGCCCCCACAGTACACCATGAATGGTTGCCACGCTCCTGTTGTTGGTAGCAATCCGTTTTTCGTTTTCTAACTTCACGCCCTCTATTTTTAATTCCGTCATCTTGTCTTTTGTTTTTTGGTTGTAGGCAAACCATCCTAATATTACTGCCTGTATAAGCACAAAAGCCCCTAAAATAATACTTGCAAAATGTTCCATAATTAATTATTTGTTATACTTTGCTTCTATTTCTATCTCTCCTGTCTGTAAATTCAAATCAATTTTATTCACTTTCAAATCATCTTTCGTAAGCTCCTCCCTAATTCGTTTTTTCCACTCCAACACATCGTCATCGCCTAGCATATCGCTAATGCCAACCCCAAACGTAGGATATTCCTTATATTCACCTTTTTGCGCAACCAAAATCAAATATTGGTTTTGCCGGGTAGAATCGTCAATAACCATGCTGCCGTTTTTTACCATTATATCGCCGGTTTCGTCTAAAAGTATGCCTGTTACTCTATTCATTAGTGTTTAATTTTTTCGTTTTCGTAATCGGATTTATTAAAGGTTAAAGCGGGATTAGTTTTTTTCGCAATAGGGGATATTACACCCAAGGCAGGACCAAGTCCAACTGTGGCAGTCGTTGTATGGATATGTGCATTGTAATCAGAGATTAAGCTATTGAGTGTATCTTTTAATCCATTCAACTTATCCGTTAACTTTTGAATAATAATCATACCATCATTTTTTCCCTCGTTTATAACAATTTTATCAATTTTCATCGTAATACTTGCAATTTCCGAAAATGCTACTACATTCATCCATGCCATGTCGCCTCCGGTTTTGTCGCAAATCAATACCACACTACCCACTTTTGGTTTAATAATCAGGCTGTTTTCGTTTCCATCCGAAACTGCTGCCAAATGAACACCGGTAAAAGTAGTTTCCGCAATTTCCACATCGCATCTCTCATCGTCCACCTTTTTTACCTCTGCTGTAAAAAACAAATTACGATTGTCCCCCTTCCCATTATTATTAGAAAAGTGCCTTAAAGCCTGTCCGATTTTTCTACTATTCGTACTCATTATTAATCATTAATCACTAATCATTAACCATTATTTTGATATTATTTTCCCCAATGTAACTTTTCTCACTCCGCCCTGTTCGCCAAAATTGGTTTCTACTTCCAATACATAATACGTTCCGTCTTTATATTCATAATCCGGATCGGTAATGGTTGCCTTATATCCGGCATCGCAATAGGGAATTAACCACCCCTGAAAGCTGCCCTCGTATCCGTCATAGCTTTTCGATTCATACTCCTGCTTTGCCAACAGTTTAATGCTGTCCTGATTGCTTGTGCTTGTTTTTTTGGTAACACTTTCGCCGCCCATATCGCCAAATTCGTATTTTTTTGTTTTGCCATCACTTCCGGTATATTCAATAGTAACTTTTACTCTCCTGTTCTCTTTTTTCTTATACTTCAGGTCGGTGCCCTCTGCATCAATATTTTTAGAAAAATCGTATTTTACTTCCCCAAAGATTTCAGAATATTGCGGGTGAATATGCAGGATATCTTCTTTTAGATAGATATTTGGCATTGCCTCTTCCTGAATCTTCTTTAAAACATCGTAGCCATTGGCGCTTTTAATCACGAACTTGTCATAAGAAAAATCATAATCGCACTCCAATGAGAATTTTTTGTCTTGTTTTTTACCAACTTCCGAATTTACGTAATTGAGAATATCCTTTACCTTAGCGTTTGCAAATTCCTTGTTTGGAATTTCAACCCGGTATAAGAAAATGCCATCTTCGCAGTTCAATACTAAAGAACCGCCATCGGTGCTGATACTTTCCACATAGCCTTCAAATTCGGCATGAGGATTATCATCGTAACCAAGTTCGATGTTCACTGAATCACCCCGTTTTATAATCTCTTCAAAGGGTTTATTATTTACTGTTAAAGCCTTATTAAATACTGTTGCGGGAAGCGTAATTTTAGCCGTATCCACCAATGATTCTACAGAGCGTTTTATATTCACGCTCTCAATCATTTTCAGATTGTAATTGCCGATACTGATTTTCCAGCTCATTTTATACATTATTTATCCTCCAAAAGTTGATAGTTGTCGTCTGAATATGCTTTAATGGTAAATGCCTGATTTTCGACACTCTTTGTAAAAGGGAAGTCGTAACTCTCAATGGCTATTCTCCTAATATCAAAAACATTATTTAGCAAATCGCAAATAATATGAATTGATTCCGCCGATTCCAAATACTCTCTTAGTGTGATAATATCGTCATTCAAACATCCCTGTTCTTCGTTTTGTAAAAGCCCGGCAATGGTTATTTCATAGTCGTCTTGACTCCAGGTTTCTTTTATGGAACCGCGCATTTTACTTTTTGCCACATAGCGCCGGCGAATGATATTTTTACCGCTAATTGAAATAAGTGGATCAAGCGGAAGTTGGAAACCGGCATTTTCCGATTCGCTGTTTAAACGCAATTTAACCGGTACTAAAAACAGTGTGCTTTCAAAGTTTTTGCCATACTTTGCATCAAACCTATCCTTGCTATAATCTGATTTGTTTAATTCCGGATCCAGCACAACCGACTTTCCAAAAAGAAAAGACGGTGGCGTATTATACCCCAATGCGTTAGTAATCTTCATCGCCAAGTTTGTCTTTTCATTTACAACTCTTACCGGATCCATATTTCATTAATCATTAATCATTAACCGCTAACCACTAATCATTACCCTGTGTTTTGCGCCGAATATAGCACTCTTAACAGACATTCTTCTATCTTACGTTCAATATCTTTTGCATTTTCGCTAAAGCCGCCATTGAATACTATATTATCAAAGAATTTTCCCATGTTGATATTGATAGTCGTACTGCGTGTTCCGCCGGTGGCGGTGGCTTCGGCTTTCCCTCCGAAGTCTGAAACCCCTCCCTTATCACTTGCTGCACCCAAGTCAACCACTCCCGGTATGGGATTTTCACCAAACCCTAATTTTTTCTTTATTCCTGAAGTTATATCACTGAGTGACTTTTCAGAGTTCCAGCTCATGCTTATATTGGCAAGCGAATCTTTGGCTTTTTGCGCATAGTCTGCTACTTTTTTTGCGCCATCCGTAATGGCTTTTTTGCGATTTTCAACACTTGCGTTTATTTCAGCAATGGCTTTTTGGTTTTCCTCAGAATTTCCCAAGCCAATAGCCTCCTTGAACTTGTACCAGCCTAATTGAATTTTGTCTAACCCTATCATGAAAGTGTTAATCCACGTGCTCCAGCATAACTTAATACTTTCCACATAAGCTAAAAAGCCATATTTCATAAAACCGATAATCCCATCCCAAAGTGACCCCCATCCCTCAATTTTGTAGCATAAATATGCAATTACGCCAATAAGCGCAATGATACCGGCTATAATCCAAGTAATCGGATTAGCAAGTAATGACAAATTCAGGGCGTTTGATGCTGCAGCCCAAAGCCATGTTGCCGTTGTACATATCCCATTCCATAACGCCATTATTTTTGCTTTTGCAGTTATTAACATCATTGCTGCCCCCAAAGTTCCAATTGCGTATGCCACTCCCGTAATTATAGGATCACCAGCCTTTAACTTATCCCAAAGCCAGCCGAAACCGTCGACAACAAAGCCCAATACTTTTCCGATAATATTTGCTACTTTTTTAATATTGGTTACAATTGCAGATATAATTTGGATAATTTTTTCTTTGTTTTCCTCAAGCCACGAAACAATGGTTTCCAGTTTGCTTTGGAAGGAATCAAAAGCCGGCGAGAGTGAGTTCTTAATATGAATCCGTAATTTACCAAATCTTGCCTGAATGCTCTCAAGGTTATTTGCCTGTTGCTTTAGTTTTCCTTCCGGTGTTTTGGCAAGAGCTTCGTTTACCCCGCCAACAGCACTACCTACAACATTATAAAGCACGGCGGCGCGCTGCGCCTCTGTCCCATGCTTCAGTATTTTTTCCTGCGCTTTATCGAACTTGTAACCGTATCTCGAAAGTGCGCCAACCTGACCGTCCATTACCTTTCCAAGCATGGTTGCTATTTGGGCGGACTGTTCCTGAGAGGCATTTAAGCCGTATTGCTGCGCAAGCATATCGTTCATTACCGGCATTATCTTTTCCATGCTTTCTTTTTTGGTCAGGTATGTGGAAAGTTCCTGTGCACCGGCAAGTTGTACGCTACTGCTAATAACACCTAATTTTTGCTGTTCATCTGTTAATTTTTTAATAGTTTCCACTTTATCTTTACCTGCACCCATTGTATTACGCATTACGGCGGCAAGTTTTGTTTCCGCCACCGCCTGTTCTTCCCACGCCTTAACTCCTCCCGAAATAAATTGATTGGCTTTATAAAAAGCTGCAGACATAAGAACTAACGGATTTGTTACCATTCCAAGAACAGGAATAGACTGCTTGAGGTTTCCAAACCATTGTTTTAATTTTCCGCCGTTTACACTTTCTAATCTTCTAATCTGATTTTCAAGTTTAACAATTTCATTGTTAGAGCGGCGAATGGCATTGATATTATTAGCCGGTATCCATTCTTTTTCCGCTTTCAACGCAGCTATTCGTTGAATAATACTGCCAATAGATATTCCGCATTTTTGCATGGTATTGCTTGCCGCGTTCACCTGAGTTTGCACTTTTGCCCATACCGCAAGCTGCTCCTCATTCTTTATTTTTATCTTTGCGAGAGCACCACTTACCTTATCTTTTATAGAAAAAACATATTCTGCTATATTTTCTGCCATTTTTTACTATTTTCGCGGTGTTATGATGATAATTAACCTTTTTCTAATTTGCTGGGTTATTTGGCTACTGTGTATGGGAGTATATTATCTTATTGCGTTAATATTTGGAATTTTAAAGAATACTCCAACAATACTTTTTTACACGCTGTTGCTTCCCGTAATGCCATTTTATATAGCTTATAAAAATAAGGTGGAACATCCTACACAAGCAAAAATATTATATGTTTTATCAGGTATATTGTACGCTATTTTTACAATCTATTTGATAGCATCTTACTGTTAATTTTTGCTTCAACCCCCCTCAGATAATCCATTTCCCTATATCTTGCCGCCCACTCTTCATCGCTTAGCCTGTCCGGGTCGTGTATCCCCATATAGTACATAAGTTGGGCATTGCGAATACGCAAGCCGTGAATCCTTTCATCCACGGCTGCTTTTTTTAAAGCTCCCCCAGTTCCGCCTCCGCAACTTCAACTATTTTGGCTAGATCTTGAGATACCGACAAAAACTTTGTGTCATCAGTCTTTATAGTATCATCACCGCCAAGCCAGCAGTCGTTCAGTAGAACTTCGTTAAACTTCAAAGGGTCTTTTTGCCCGGCAATAGAGGCATAACTAAGAGCCTTGCGGCTTGGTTTTCTTAAATATCCTATGCTTCCCAATACTTTGATAAAAAACACTTTTTCGTGTTTTTCTTTCCACGCTTTTATCTGTTCATCGGTCGCCTGACCTGTTAATGTTTCTTTGTTCATTGCTTCTAATTTTTAAGGTTAAACTGCTTTTTTAAGTCTCAGGAAGATAAATGGAAGTGTAATTTCCATGTTCTTATCTCCCTGTTTCATCTCTTTGGGTCCTTCGGTAAATTGAACGCCCTGTAGAACATCGGTAATCATAACATCACCGTTAGCCGGATTGCCATAGCAAACTACGGCATCTAACTGTAAATCTAAAACAGACTTTGTTTTAGATACTTCGCGCAAGGTCTCATATTCCGATTGCAACATAGTAAGTTCGCCATCGTAGCTTTTGTTACCTTTTTGTGTGGATAAGGGTAAGTTGCCCTTACCGTAAACTTGCTCTTTTTCCTGTTTTTCGGTATATTTTACACCTCTAAAACCGGTTACATCTCTGCCGCCTAAAATAAGCGTCATATCATTCCACTCGTATTGTCTTGAATCAAACATAATTATTAATGATTAATGGTTAGTGATAAATGATTAATTGGTTGCGGGGGCTACTTTAAACCCTAAATAACAATCAATGTATTTCGGATAGGCGTAGGGTTTTACACGCAAACGCACTTCTAATTTGGAAGTCGCCACCACGTTTTGATTGGTGTCAATGTAACACACAACACCGGTGTCGTTCTGATCGCCGGGATCATTACCAAGGTTACGGTAAGCGGTCATATTGTTGATGATGGCACGTTCTACGTTGTTTTGAATGCTTTTTGCAACGGGTGCGGGAATACGTCCGTTGTCATCAACGGGTAGCTCCTCATTCAATTCTTCAAGTAAGGTAATGTAAGCAATTCTATACGCCTTGTCAATTACTCTACGTCTCGGAATCAATGCGTAGTCATCTGCTACTTTTGTAGCCAGTTTGTCATCTGAGAAATAGTAGCCGGCTTTACCCACAAAAGTGCGAAAGGTAATAAAACCTTTATCGCTTATCACTTCCACATCTGCATCTTCTACGATTTTGTCCTTTATGTAGAGTTTGCCTACAGGCAAAGTGCCGCTTCTTACGCGGGCAATGGAACGTTGCACCGGAATGTTTGCCAGCGTACCGGCAAGTGTTCCCAATGTGGCACCGTTACTGCCGGAAACCGTATCGCCGATCAAAATACCTACGCGGTTCAGGTCGCCCTGTTGCAGTTCTTTTAAGTCGGCAGGTGTTCCGGTAAAATGTCTGCCTTCCAAAAATACCGCACAGGGTGCAAAGAACACATCAGCTGCGTGAACGCCCAACTTTTGGGCTTCGATAGCCGCCAGGTAAACATCACTGTCCAATCCGTCCAAAATGGTAGGAGTGTAAGCGGTAGCATCTTTTTTAAAGCAGAATAAAAAGCGAATGGCACCATTAGAGTACTCTATCAATTTCTTGCCGTACTC
>JAIRVY010000024.1 GCA_031253655.1 Bacteroidales bacterium | reverse complement strand
TTATTGACATTTTAACAGGAAATATTACCGAAGGAAATTTACCAATACCTCAGTTACGGTATGTACAGGCGTGGGTAGAGATTCACAAAGAAGATCTGTTTGCGAATTGGGAGTTATGCCGCAATGGCGAAAATCCATTTAAAATAGATTCATTAAAATAATTAGTATGTATTGGGCAGTAAAATCAGTGATACCCTTGGACAATTATTGGTTGTTTCTCACTTTTGAAAACAAAGAACAACGGTACTTTGATATGAAACCGCTATTGGATACAGGTGTTTTTGGTGCATTGAAAGACCCGGAAATATTTCGTACCGTAAGAGTGGCTTTTGAAAGTATATCGTGGAATAACGATATAGACATCGCACCTGAAACCTTGTATCATGATGGTTTAAAAGAAAGAGAACAATCAATTAATAATAAAAATAATAAGAAATTGTAAATAAATGGAATCAATATATAACAAATTCTCTAATTTAGAGCATGTTCAAGTAGAACAGGCAGCATCCGGTACCGTGGTTACCGTAGCACCGGAAAAACTCTATGAAACAGCAATATATCTGAAAAACGAGGAAAAATACGATTATCTGTTCGATATGGTGGGTATGGATTATGGCGCTCAACTTGGGGTAATTTACTATTTATCTCAATCAGAAAACCCAAATCACATACTTACGCTGAAAACAAATACTGCTCATTGTGATAAACCGAGACTCTTCTCTGTTCACGACTTGTGGATGAGTGCGCCGGTGTTTGAACGTGAAATCTATGACTTTTTTGGGATTACATTTATTAACAATCCCGATATGCGCCGTATTTTTTTACGTGCAGACTGGAATGGATATCCATTGCGTAAAAACTATAACCCCGACCCGAAAATAAATCCCATTTCGGGACACAACGAAGATATTGCAGATATGGAGCGTGTTCCCTCCGTAACTTTAAATATGGGAATGGAAGAACAACATATTCGCCAACTTTTTGAAGAAGACGAGTATGTGATTAATTTTGGCCCGCAACATCCTGCCATGCACGGCGTTCTGCACCTTCGCGTTTCGTTAGACGGTGAAATTATTAAAAAAATTGACCCCAATTTCGGATATATTCACAGAGGAGTAGAAAAAATGTGCGAAAGTTATACGTATCCTCAATTACTACATTTAGCAGATAGATTGGATTATCTGTCAGGATCGATGAACCGCCATGCGGTTTGTTTGTGTGTGGAAAACGCTTTGCAAATGGAAGTACCTCAACGCGCTCAATATGTGAGAACAATTTTTGACGAACTTACCCGTATCGCCTCTCACTTGTTGGGTTGGGGTTGTATGTGTATGGATATGGGATCAATCACCGCATTTGTGTATGGTATGCGCGACCGCGAAAAAATTATGGATATTTTTGAAGAAACCGCAGGTGGACGTCTCATGCCTTCACATGCTGTTATCGGCGGACTTGCCTGCGATATTCATCCCGACTTTCAGAAAAAAGTAAAAGAGTTTATTCCCTATATGCGCAAAATGTTGAAAGAACATCACTTATTGTTCTCTAAAAATCCGATTGCAGTGGGTAGAATGAAGAATATTGCGTATTTGGATAAAGATAAAGCGATCTCATTGGGGGCAACCGGACCAACAGGCAGAGCTTCAAACTGGCATAACGATATTCGTAAAATAACGCCTTACGCCGCTTACAACAAAGTGAATTTTGAAGAGGTATTAAGACCCGGCGGCGAAACTTACGACCGTTATTACATCCGCCTTGATGAAATTGAACAGTCGTTGCGTATAATCGAACAACTTGTGGATAATATTCCCGAAGGTTCTTTCGCAGAAAAAACAAAGGCGGTGATTCGCCTGCCCGAAGGAGATTTCTTGCAAAGAGTAGAAAATGCAAGAGGACAATTCGGGGTTCACATTACAAGTACCGGAGATAAAAACCCGTACCGAGTACATTTCCGCTCCCCGTCTCTTGTTTTGGTGGGCGCCTTAAAAGAGATTTCTATAAATGTTAAAGTTGCTGACCTGATAATGATAGGCGCTTCCCTTGATTATGTTATTCCATGTATAGATAGATAGTTATGATTAGTTTTTCAGATATTACAAAATGGCTCGACGACACGCTGCGTCTGTTTTTAAATGACGGCTGGACTTTATTAGTTGAATTTGTATTGATTGGCATTGCTATTTTAGCCGCTTATGCCGTATTAGCCTTGATTCTTATTTATGTAGAGCGTAAAGTTTGCGCTTTCTTTCAATGCCGTATTGGACCTAACCGGGTAGGAAAGTGGGGGATTCTGCAATCGGTTGCCGATATGATAAAGATTCTGCTGAAAGAACTTATTGCCATAAGAAAATCGGATAGATTTCTGTTTTTTTCAGCAATGTTTTTGGTAATTATAGCCTCCGTATGTACTTTTGGGGCGCTGCCTTTTGCAAATGGATTGCATGCCTTGGACTTTAATATTGGTATTTTTTACTTGCTGGCAGTTTCCTCTTTGGGTATTGTAGGAATACTTTTGGCAGGGTGGGCAAGTAGAAGTAAATACACCATGCTTGGCGCCATGCGTAGCGGAGCGCAGTTAATCAGTTACGAAATATCAGCCGGTTTGTCGTTAATGACGATTGTGGTTCTTGCTGGAACAATGCAACTTTCCGAAATCGTGAATCAGCAGGCAGAACTCTGGTTTATTTTCAAGGGACATATTCCTGCGATGATTGCATTTCTGATTTATATTATTGCCGGACACGCAGAAACCAACCGCGGACCTTTCGACCTTCCCGAAGCCGAATCGGAACTTACCGCAGGATATCACACTGAATTTTCAGGCATTCAGTTCGGATTTTTTTACCTTGCGGAATACCTGAACCTGTTCATCATCGCCGCTATTGCTGCCACTGTTTTTCTTGGCGGATGGATGCCTTTCCAAGTACCCGGCTGGGAATCTTTTAATATCATTATGGCTTACATCCCCTCGTGGCTCTGGTTCTTCGGAAAAACATTCGCCTGCGTTTTCCTATCCTTATGGGTAAGATGGTCATTCCCAAGACTTAGAATTGACCAACTACTCAATTTAGAATGGAAAATATTGATGCCTATCGCAATTATTAATATTGTACTGATGGCGGTATGGGTGGTAATGTGGTAATGTGATAATGTGTTAATGAGTTAATGTGGTAATTATTAAATGTGTGATTTAAAAATGATATATGAGGGAGACTGGAAATAAAATTGTGGATTTGAGTTTTGCTTTTGCGTTAGAAATTATTTCTTTTGTTCAAGAATTGGAGAAAAATCATAAATATGCAATAGCAAATCAGATTATTCGTAGTGGAACCTCAATTGGTGCAAATGTACACGAAGCTCAAAATTGTGAAAGCAGAGCAGATTTTATTCATAAATTAAAAATTGCTGCAAAAGAAGCAGATGAAACCAAATACTGGTTGTTATTATGCAAACATTCAAATAATTATCCTTATAAAGAATCTTTATTAGAACAATTATTGCAAGTGCAAAAGTTATTAAGTA
>JAIRVY010000011.1 GCA_031253655.1 Bacteroidales bacterium | reverse complement strand
ATGATAGTGCCATCAGATTTGCGGCTGGTATATTTTGTCCAGTATCCGTTTTCGTTATAGGTTATAAAGATGTTGTTAAATCCCCATTCCACATCAATAATTTCGCCTTTTTGCGTTTGACCGTTGTCGGTAATAACCGAGAAGCCTTGTGTGGTTCTGCTTTTCACTTTACCTTTAAAACCATCATATTCCCAAGAGGTTTTCTCTTGAGAATATGTTACATAAATCATCATTAGCGCTACAAATAATATACTTGGAGTTTTCATATTTAATTTTTGGATAATTTATTACGTTTTAAAAATAATTTTTGGTTTTGTAAAAATCATATTGCCTATTCTTTTATCGGGGTGGTGATATTTTCGCCTTTCATTAGAGAAAAAAATAATTCTTATCTCAACCAATTTAATGCTTCATTTGTAATTTCCTGATACCAAGCACTTTCATCGGAACTTCGCGCTGCAATTTCATTAGAACGTTCAAAGAATCGTTTAACGTGTTGTGGTTGCGGTGTGTATGCGACTTTGTATGAATCTTCTACCATTTTCTGAAATATGCTCAATGGCAAAGGAACAATTGTAGAAATCCCGCCGTAATAACTGATATTCATTTTATGCAGCGCATAAAAGTGAGCAATACATGCCTCATTAATATTGGGTGCAATGAACAGACAGTAAGACGGTTTTCCAGTTTCTTTTTTCCATTTAGCAAGGTGGCGACTTACAAGTTCGCCTTCCATTTCATATTGTCGTTGCCCTGTTTGCATTGTTACTTCTACAGTTAAGCCAAAGTCTCCATAATCGCAAACAATATCCGCCATATTACCTTGTGCTGTGGACATGGGGTTGCCGAAGTCGTCAAATTTCAAATTAGCGGTTACCTGCCCACCGTCTAACATGGTCATTGCTCGCCAAGTGTTCCATTCTAGCATTAAAGGTGCATCATATAGAGTTCTATCTACTATTTGGTTGAATGTAACGTTTATATCATCGTACAAATGATAATCTTTGATTGCTGTAATTTGTTCATTTATAATAGTTTCTTTACGAATATTTATTTCGTCATAAAGAATATCCTTTAACTTTGAAAGGGTAAATGAACTATCAACCTTAATGTAAGGAAATTCGTTTTGAATCTTGTTTAAGAGTAATATTTTGTCATCGGTAAGTAGTTGTGGGGCTTCGAGATTTGCCAAATATTTCGCATATTGTTTTTCATCATTAACAAAACAAGGCTCTCTGTCGGTATGTTTCAAAAAATAATCTACCTCTAAAACTTTTTCAGGTACAATAGATATTGATTTTCCTATGTGTGAAATATTTACAAGTCCTGTTGCACGCAAATACCGAAACAGAGCATCGGAATAGTCACGCAGGTTGCTTGCTTTCGTTTGCAGAAACTTTGCAAGAGAAGTATCATTGCTTTCTCGTGTTTGTGTGCTTCCCGACAAAATTTCCTCACTGTAAATTATTTTTAATTCCTCTAACAAATATTCGCCTATGAATGATTTATAGTTTTGTTTGGTTTGTGCTTTGGTTATTCTGAATTGCTCTATTTTTGCCACAACGTTTTCAAAAATCCTGTAATCAATCAATTGTAAGCCAAATAACATAATTTCGTCAAAGTTTAGCGAACCAAAATGACGAATCAAACGAAAAATTTCGAGATAAGGTTTTGCCCAAAATGCAGCGGCTTTGTCCGTTGGGTTATGATATGGCGACGGTAATTGAAATTTCAAAAGTTGGCGCAAAAAGATTTCTTCTTTACGTTTTGTTTGTATCAGTTCCTTTCCTGCCTCTGTTAAATTGATTACAGGCGAAAGCGTTACAAACCCTAATGCTTTAGGTGCTCTGTTTATTCGGTCTCGCGCGCTAAATGCAGGGTCGTTTGCACCTTCGCCGTAGAAATAATTTTCTTCCCGCAAAAGTTGCATAAATGCGATTTGAGTTTCAGTATTCCAATTTTGCCCCGAAAAATGTGTGTTCAGTAGTTCAATTTCGGGAATCATCCGAAACGGCGTTCTCGGAGAGGTTGTGATAAACAATACTTTACTTTCTATTCTTGCCATACTAATTCTTTCCTTTTTATGCTTTGTTCCGAGAAAAGTGTTTTATGATTTGTTGTGTAGTTGGCTATCAAAATGTGAGTTGCAGCCGATTTAAACCGATTACGAATATTGACAGAATATTTTTTTGCATACTCATCAATTATCATATTTTCATATAATTTTTCAATAAGCGGCGTTCTTCCAATTACAAGTAATGCTTTGCAATTCAAATTTTTGAAGTCTTTTGCAAGTGCAATATGACATTCATCATTAAAACCGTCCTTGTATTCTTCATTGCCATAATCGGAAAAAATGCAATCGTAAGGAGGGTCTAAAAACATAAAATCGTCAGACTTTGCTATATCAAAAATATCCTTATAATCGGTGTTATGAACGTCCGTATTTGACAATAAGTCGCTATGTTTTTTTGTTACTAATGAAGTATTTAAGTGTTGGTACCTCCCGAATGGTACATTAAACTCTCCTTTTGAGTTGTAGCGAATCATACCGGAATAAGCGGTTTTATTGATAAAAAAATAAAGCAAAGCATCTGAGTATTTTTTTTCTGTTAAATCGTTGAACATATCGCGGATTTGATAATACAATTCCTCGTTTTTATCTTCTACTCTTTCGTTAGGGGTTAGCTGCTTTAATACGTCAAATTGTCGGCGGTTGACGCCATATATTTTTTCTATTTCATCAAGTTCTTTGCGTAAGTTAGAATAACTGTTTTTAACACCAGAATAAAAAGCCATTAACTTTAAATTTATATCATTTATAACCGCCCGCTTGGGTTCCAAATGAAAATACAAAGCGCCACCACCGAAAAACGGCTCAATATATCGACCACTATACCTCGGTATATGTTTCTCAATATTGGGTATTTCGTTGGATTTTCCACCTCTGTATTTGACTAAGGGCTTCATTCAAATTGTCTGTTATTTTTGGCAAAAGTGCAATATTTTTTTCTCTTTTCAAGTATTTGAAGAGAAAAAGTGCAAAATCATTTTAATTCTTAATAATTTTCTTTCCAATCATCAACATCCGCCTGAACCGCAATCGCAGGTGGGCTCTGTTCCCCGAAGGATTCCTGTAATTATACCCGCCGCACATCCCACGCCCGACATCACCGTAAGCGCGCCGGCAGAGCAGTTCATAGCGCAGGCACCACATTCCATACAATAGTCTTTGTGCTGAACGAATGCTCTTTTTTCCTTGATGGTAAATACATCGTGAGGGCAAACCGTTGTGCACATTGCGCAACCGTTGCATTTTTCGCTACTAAGTTGTAGCGTAGTTACATTTTTTAAATATGTTAATCCGTTCATAATATTTTAAATAAATCTTGTTACTAACCAACCAATTAAACCTAATGCTGTGCCAATAATTTGCAAAGGCAACGAAATTTTCATCTCTTTTTGCACTCCTGATAATGAAGTAAACGTAGAAGCCCCTGTAAAATTCATAGCCATAAATGATGAAATACCACCCATAATGAGAAACCATGATGTAATTTCAAAAATATTTGCCCCCAAAAAGTTGAAATAGAGCAGCAACACTGCCATTAACCAACCCAAAGCAAGTCCTTTAAGCGAAAATCTTTTAAAAGGAATAATGGGCAGGAAAATGGGGGTTAGCACGCAGCCCGTCAAATAGGCAACACATAAATTGATGATTGCGCTACCGCCGTTGCTCCACGCAGCATCAACCGAAAAACCGTGAATATTCAATCCGGACATTATAAAGAAAACGGCAGGAATTAAAATCAAATAATATTTGGCGTAAAACAGTTCAACCGGCACGAGTTTCATTCTGTCCCAAAGATTAAAGCCGATTTTTCGCATTTTAGGAGTTGCTTTATAGTCGTTTGC
>JAIRVY010000100.1 GCA_031253655.1 Bacteroidales bacterium | reverse complement strand
GTCGCTTCTTCTGAAAGTTTGAATTCATCGACCATATAGTCGACCAGCTCATCTATCTTATCCCACACAACTTCTGAAATCCTGACTTTTCGCATTTTGATAACGTTGTTTTACACGTTTTTTCAATTCAGTGATAAAAGAATTCAAGGGTACAGCGTTACAATCGGCGACAGCTTCCTCAAAACTCTATTTTTCAGACTCCACTACCGCATGAATAGACACACTCAACCATTGCTCACTGTGTATGCTATCATTTATCACAACTGTATCCATATTTTTACTTTTAATTATTTCAGACTACAAATGTAAGTGAAATTTCAGTATTGCCGACAAGATTGATGAAAACAATTATTCTTTATGTTATGTTCGTATTGCTCAGTTCGCTACATTTCATCTAATCGGGTCACGCAAAGGAATTTCACCTCTACGTTCCCACAGAACCATACGTGAAAGTCTCCCTTCATACGGCTCTTCATGTTTATCATCACGCAGAAATAATGGGTCAGTAGCAAAACCCTGTGTCTAAGTATAAATTTTTGACAATATTTTATTAATTTTTTATTACATTTGTCAAAAAAAATTATGGATTTACAAAAGCAATTTTCATCGATACTAAAGTTCGTATTTCCTGTAGAAATAGTTGAAAACTTTGATATTATAGACATTAAAGAAATATCTGCAGGAAAAGAGGAAGAATTACATTTTTATTTTGAGGAGAATAATCTTCCACCGACAGAATTACAAGATAAACAATTGAGACCAAATGGTTTTTATGATGCGTCTGAGATAAAAGATTTTCCATTACGGGATAAGAAAGCAGTTTTACACATAAAACGCAGACGCTGGATTGATAACGATGGTAAAAGTTATTCCCGCCAGTGGAATTTTACAGCCGAAGGTACTAAATATTCAAAAGAATTTGCATTTTTTTTTAAAGAATGTTTTGGACATTTACCCAATTCCAGCTCAATCGCTTGAAAGATATTACCATATTAACGGGAAGCAATTGGAACGTCATTACAAAGAACATTTGAGCGATTTTTCAACTTGGAGCGAAAAAGATCATGCCGAAGAGTATTTGATTTTTCCTGAAAATATTGGCAAAAATATCAGTATTGATGAGACCTCGTTTTCTGACGGCGACCTTTATACAATTGTTACCAACAAAGACAAAAAATGTCAGAAAAACTCATTGATAGCCATTGTTGAAGGCACAGAATCAAAAAAAGTGATTGAGGCATTAAACAAAATACCGAAAGAACAGCGAGATAAAGTAAAAGAAGCCACATTAGATATGTCAAACTCAATGGATAAAATTATTCGACAATCTTTTACAGAAGCCGATTTAGTAATTGACCGTTTTCATGTTCAAATGTTAGTTAATGATGCAATACAGGAATTACGGATAAAACATCGTTGGGAGGCATTGGACGAAGAAAATAAGCAAAAAGAACAGGCGAAAACAGAAAATAAAAAATATATTCCTGAAATATTAGAAAATGGTGATACAAAAAAACAGTTATTAGTTCGAAGTCGTTACCTGTTGTTCAAATCTGGCGACAAATGGACAGAAAAACAAAAAATTAGAGCAAAAATACTTTTTGAATTATATCCCGAAATTGCAAAAGCATATTCTATTGCACATTCTTTAAGGATAATTTATTCTAAGCCTCACGACAAAGAATCGGGTAAAGAAAGTATTAAACGCTGGTATAAAAAAATTGAAAAAACAAATATTCCGTCTCTAAAAACTATCGCAAAAACCGTTCAAAAAAACGAAGATGAAATAGTAAATTATTTTATAAACCGTTCAACAAACGCTTCTGCGGAGTCTTTCAATGCAAAAATAAAGTTTTTTCGGGCTACTTTAAGAGGTGTAACGGACAAAAAGTTCTTCCTTGTCAGGTTATCAAAAATTTATACTTAGACACAGGGTTTTGCTACTGACCCCAAAAAACCGACTGTTACAATAAATCAGGACAATAATATTTCTGTTAATATCGAAAATACAAAGTTAACCGAAGCCGAAAATGTAAACGAGATTCTAAGATATTTACCCGGAGTTATAGTAACTCCCGATGGAATAAAAGTTTTTGGTAATTCTAATCCACTCTTTATGATAAACACGGATTTTCATATTCAATTCGTTCCCTTAATTTACGACGAAGCCGTAGGATTGAATACTGTTTTTTTGTTCCCCAACCATTGATACTCAAAATTTGTTGATTTTTTTAAAAAATCAAACAATACAGGGGATTCTCTTTTCTTTTTCAGGTCAATCCGTATTTGTTGTTCTTCTATGACGACATCTCCGCTATTTGCAATAAATTTTTCATAAATTCGCTCATCAGTAATGTGTTGATAGCGGTCTATCGACATAGCCAATAGCCTGTACAGGTTGTGTGCCAGTATGGACATTACCAGATCAAAATCAACTTTTATGACCATTGAAGAAGATAAGCGGTTGAGATGAAAAAAATCTATTTGTTCGGCTATTCCTTTCTCTATTAACCATCTACGAGCATATTTTCTCACAATGGCTTCTACCGGTAAGTCAAAGTCATTGGCGAGCATTACGGCAGGTTTTGTTTTTCCGTTTCCGGTAATGACTATCTGCCTGATAATTTTGGCTTTTCCTGTTTTAGCATCCTTATATCCGGATAATTCAATGTTCTGGTCATATACTTTCAAACTTCTCTTTTTCAATCCACCAGCCTCCACTCTGATCGTTTTCCATACGGCATTTTTCCGGATTTTTTCCAGCATCTTTTCGCCTCTTCGTCGAATGGTAATGAATTTGATTTTCTGGTCATCCAATTTGGAAAGATTCTCATAATTGGTAAACTTGCTGTCAAAAACCAGGTATTTTAACGAGTTATTTCCTTTTTGGTCAGTTTTGTAAAAATCAAGATATTCCAACACTACCGCCGATTCGTTGCGATGCATCACGTTGCAGTTCCCATAATCAATGATACCACTTTGGGGGTCTTGCGCCAGAACTGCCAGCATGCTCGAGAGCGCTTTCCCGCGTTTACCGCTCCAGTTGTTTTCCAAATGTGCATCATCGCCCCAGTATGGGATAGCTGTAAAGTCAAGATTGACTGTGTCCGACAAAAGTCCGTTATCTATCCATATTTTATGTAACCCTTTGAGAAAGTCGTAGTTCATCTGTCCATCTGTTCTACTGGAACAGGAGCTGAACCATGCTGTTTTGGGCAAAACGTTCAAGCCTGCAAACAGTCCCATTCCACGGTCCATACACCAAAGATCATCGTGGCTATAACGTTTTATTCCAGATAATTTCAGAGCAAGAAAGCATAAAATGGAAGACAGTTTATTAATAACAGTAGTGGAAGGATAAGCCGAACGCTCTATCAAGCGATGAATGCCATACTGATAAATAACAGGTAAAAAGGCAAATAGCCCGCTGGCAGAAGAATGAAACTTTTCCGGTTTCAGGTCTAATTGCATGGCTTCAGGCGCTTTTATTTTGGGAACTTCCAACTGTTTTTTTTCCACTGCGCTACGTCGTGGCAAACGGGCAAAACCTTCATTGCAAAGTGTTTGATAGACAAATCGGTAAGAGGTTTCGTAAGAGAGTGAGTTGGCTAAGCTGACAATATTCTCAACGGAAAAATTTTTCTTTCGCAGTTTGATAATCAAATCTTTGAGTTCATCATTTTTGTTAGGCTTTCTGCCGCATACAACTTCTTTGAAGAAAAAATCTTCATTAGGACGCTCCTTGAGATGTTTGCGAAAATCTCTTATTAAGGAGTAGAGTGAATTTATCGTATATCCGTACATTTCAGCCACTTGACTTGCGGGTAGTTTGTCTTTAAAAAACTTATACAATATATCGTATTTCTTTTTGACGACTAATTGCTGATTGTTAAAATAATCTTCCGGTATCATTTTAATAAGGTTTAATTCGTATGTGAAATAATATTTTGCAAAGGTATAAAAATATCCAATACAAACACACAAAATTCAAAATAATCAATAAATAAGCCATATTTGGCATTTTATACAGTTAAAAAAATGGTTTTTGCAAACGTGAAATGAAGGAATAATGAAATTTGAACGCCTTAATTGTTTTGCATAATTATGATTGATTGAAAGTGTTATAGATGTGTTAATTAGAATATTAGCATCAAGAAAAAATTGAAACATTAAGGTGGGGATGAATATGAAAATCCGTGATAAGTTTTGCCTGTTGAGGGTGATTTGCTGCGTTGATTTAAATAATCACACCAACGAATATGCCAATTACCCAAAGCATTAACAAAATCTTCTTTTGTCAATTTTGTCAGTTTTAGCG
>JAIRVY010000106.1 GCA_031253655.1 Bacteroidales bacterium | reverse complement strand
ACTTTATTGGATTTGTCGCTTTTGTTTTGCTTGTTGCCTTCACTTTCGGCAATACTGTTGATAACGATTTTACGTCGAAGCAATTCGCTCAAAAAGCCTTCCAAAATGTCGAAATTAGCCTTGTTGCGAAGCAGGCGTTTCATCGCCCAGTCGAAAGAAATCATGCTGCGGGTTGCCATGATAAAATAAAGTTTAAATGTTGATGCAAATGTACACGAAATTTTCCAATTACACACAGACGAATAAAAATTTCTTTCAAAATTTATAGAGGAAAAGTACACAATTATCTCAAACAACTCTCTATTATTTTGCAAGTCATTCTTCAATAAATGTTGTATTTATTTTTCCATCACTATAAAAAAGATTGTAACTATTCAGTCTTAGTTATCCACAATTCATTGTTAAAAAAAAATCAAGTACGAGGTAAAATTGCAACCAATGGAATTGTTTTCTTTGCAGAAAACATTTTTTGAATTGACACAAGATCAAAAACGGATAGTAGCCTTAGAGCAACGAGTGCAGTTTCTTATAAACAGGGTAGAAGAGCTGGAGAAAGAAAATGCCCTGTTGAAAAAAGAGTTATCCTACTATCGGACAAAGAGAACCAGCAGCAATAGTTCGGTTCCGCCTTCTCAGGATCCCTATCGGTTGAAGCGGACTGAAAGTCTTCGTGAGCAGAGTGGTCTGAAGCCAGGAGGTCAGTTCGGTCATGTAGGTAGTTGCTTGGAGATGGTATTGGAACCGACAGAAATAGTTGAACATCATCCTCATTATTGTCAATGTTGTGGTAAAGAATTATCCAACGAGGTTTCGGAGTTTATTGGCAAACGTCAAGTAATAGATATTCCTCCTATAAAACCGATAGTAAGAGAAGATCGGATTTACGGTAAACGATGCAGTTGTGGTCATATCACCGAGAGCGCACCAAATTTCATCAAAGGGAAGAACGCATGGGCATGGGTTTTTCAGACTCCCAAAGCAACTTACATTCATTCGGACACCTCACGGTCAAAAGCAGTTATAAATCAACTCTTTCCACAAGGTTTTTCTGAAACAATTCTTGTACACGATTGTTGGGCTTCTTATTTTGGAGTTCAAGCCAAAGGACATCAAATTTGCACGGCTCATTTGCTACGGGAGTTGAAATACTTGAGCAAACTTTATCCACAGCAAAAATGGTCAAAAGATTTCACTTCTCTGCTTGGACAGGCGCTGGAGTTGAAGAAAAATATGACCTACGTGGACTATCTACAGCCCGTCAAAAAACGAACAAATATAGAAAAACAACTTGAATTATTACTCCAACAAACTATAAATCCGAAATATCAAAAATTGGTGGTGTTTAAAGAACGTATTATACGGTATCGCAATTATCTGTTCTCTTTTCTATATAATCAGCATGTTCCGCCAGACAACAATGCTTCCGAAAGAGCGGCAAGAACTTTCAAAGTAAAACAAAAAGTATCAGGATTGTTCCGATCAACAGAAGGAGCAGAAGCATTTGCAATTATCCGTTCTGTAATTGATACATCTATCAAAAATGCACAAAATGTTATGGAGACACTGGCAATTATTCCGATGCTTTACAAGGCTGAATAGTTACAAAATATGCCGCATATTACCTGTTGAGGCATATTTTTCAATATCATCCTGATAACCAGTCAATAAGGTGTTATAAATTCTTCCTAAAGCATGAATATCTTTATTTTCGGCATAATCGGCAACTATTTCGGGCATTCCGCCTACAAGCGTATATTGATTAAATAAATTGACAGTTAATTGATGGATAGATTCGGGTATTTCGCCTGCCTGTTGCGCCTTTTGTAGTTCGATATTTCCTGTAGCGCCAAGAAATTCGTTAAACGAACAAGGATGCATAGCCAAATATTCCACACGACCTACCGGGAAAGAAATTTGTTTATCCATAAGACTTTCAAGGAATGAACCTGCCGCAATAACATACAGCCATGGTGTCTTTTCGTAAAAATATCGCAGCAACGACACGGCGCGAGGAGAATATTGTATCTCGTCTATAAATAAAAGTGTCGGGATGTCTTTTTTCATCTTCCCGTTAATCAGATATATCCCTGTCAAGAGATTATCCATATTGGTGTAATAGTCGAAAAGTTGAAGATGTTCCGACTCTTCTAAATTTATCGAGAGATAAACCTCAAATTCTCTGCCAAATTCGTCAACCAAAGTAGTTTTTCCTACTTGACGGGCACCGCGTAAAACAAGAGGCTTCCTGTTTTTCCGTTTACTCCAATCACGTAAATCGCTGATAACATTCCTGTTAATCATAATTTTGTAATAAAACCACGGTGCAAAGATACGAATTTTGTAATAAAACAACGGTAGAAAGATGCAAATTTTGTAATAAAACAACGGTAGAAAGATGCAAATTATGTAATAATACAGTATCAATAATTTAAAAATAATAAATACTGCTTTTGCGTTAACTTTTAATATTTGACTGTAAATAATTGATATTTAATACAATATAAGCGTTCTTTGATTTTTTGATTTGATTTAAGAACTTGTGATTTTGCGTTTTTTTACGTAAAATTATGAATACAGGTAAGTTTGTGTTTTCTCAACTAATAAATTTTGTGAACAGATATGAGTTTAATAAGTGTGTAAAACGCTATTTTGGCAACTATCGCTCGCACGAATTAAATACTTGGAATCATTTTCT
>JAIRVY010000090.1 GCA_031253655.1 Bacteroidales bacterium | reverse complement strand
CAGTGAAAAACAGGACGTATCCTCAAATCATGCTTGGAAATACGAAACGATTCTTCTACCTGCCATAGCCCATGATATTGAGATAATATTTCATCCGCCTTCATTTCGTCATCCTTAATGACGGCAGATTCGATATGAAAAAGCGGCTCCAAAGAAAAATTGCTGCCCTGATAAAAGCCCTCGCCTTTGGTCATTTATGCATAAAGTCTGCATAATTTTTCCTTTTATTCGTCTTGATTTAAGTACAGAAATGGCGACGTCTGATAGACATAATAGGTTCTTCATTTTTTTTTGGTTTTGAGTTAGTTAATATGTTTAATTTATACTATTTTTGCGGCAAAGTTTGCAACATTTTTTGCAGCAAAGTTTGCAACAAAAAATGTAGTGTAAGTCGCTGAGACAAAGATAGTTAAATTTTTATATAAAACTATACTTTGAAGAAAGATAACGAAAAAGTTAAAAAAATAATTTTTTCCACGGCGATAAAAACATCTAAAATGCTAACTTTTAAAAAAAAATAAAAACACCATAACTGCTTGATTAACAGTTATTTTTTAACGTTTGAATCGGGACACTAATGGGACAAAAAAAGACAAAAATATGAAAAATAAAAAATATAAATAATTATTAATCAGGGATATACAAAAGACGTTTGAGGGTTTTTTTGAAAAAGAAAACCGCAAGTTCGAATCTTGTCATCCCGACTTACTCTAAAGGCTCCGTAGCTCAATGGATAGAGCAATTGCCTTCTAAGCAATAGGTTACTGGTTCGATCCCAGTCGGAGTCACAAGAAAGTCTATTGTTTCCAATAACAATTGGATTTTGATAAATATAAAGAAATTCTTAACATTGGTTACCGCAGAATGAAAGAGTTTTTGAATACACATCCCGAATTGCGATGAAACATAGAATAAAAGACCTTTTCTACAAACATCTCGCGCAGACCTCCGATACCCCGCTTGCAATAGAAGTGGAACGAGCGGAAGACATTTACTTTTTCGATAAAAACGGAAAGAAATATTTAGATTTAATCGCCGGAATTGCTGTTTGTAATATGGGGCATTCGCACCCAGAAATAATTCACGCTGTTAAAAAACAGTTAGACAAATATATGCACTTGATGGTGTATGGCGAATTAATACAACAACCCCAAGTTGAACTTGCCGAAATGATTTGTTCGTTTTTACCGGAATCACTCAACTCAGTATTCTTTGTCAATTCCGGCTCCGAAGCAGTGGACGGCGCTTTGAAATTAGCAAAACGCTATACGGAGCGAAAAGAACTGATATATTTCGAAAAAGCTTACCACGGTAGTACGCACGGTGCGTTGAGTATGGCAGGTAATGACACGTACAAAAACGCTTTTCAGCCGCTTCTGCCCGATACAAAAACAATTCGCTTCGGAATTGAAGAAGATTTACTACAAATTACCGAAAAGACTGCTGCAATTATTGTAGAACTCGTTCAAGGTGAAGCAGGTGTGCGAATTGCCTCCGCAGCATACTGGCAAAAACTGAAAAAAAAATGCGAAGAAACTAAAACCCTGCTGATTGCTGATGAGATTCAAACCGGAATGGGCAGAACCGGAAAACTATTTGCTTTTGAGCATTACCATATAACCCCCGACATTCTGCTGCTTGGAAAAGCATTCGGGGGCGGAATGCCCTTAGGTGCATTTATTGCCGACAAAAAAATAATGAACGTGTTGACACACAATCCTGTGTTAGGACATATTACTACCTTTGGCGGTCACCCCGTGTGTTGCGCGGCTGCTTTAGCACACTTTAAACTTATTACTGAACCCAAAATGTGGAAAAATGCCGAACTATCAGGCGAAAAATTAGAAAGAATCCTGTGGAATATTCCATTTGTTAAAGAAATTCGCAGAATTGGGTTAATGATGGCTGTTGATTTTTGTGATACGCAAACCAACTTCCACACTTTGAAATATTTATTAGAAAAAGGAGTTTTTTCTGATTGGTTTTTGTGGTGCGACTCAGCGCTTCGCATTGCGCCACCTCTCATTTTGGATGAGGAACATCTGAATGACATTGATAGTCGGATATCAGCAAAATAAGCTTATCTTTTTATAGAATAATTATCAAATAACAACAGGAAAGATGTTACTATTGTAGCATAAAAATATACTTTCGCAACTTCATTCAATTCATTTCTATGAAACTGTCAAACTATCAGCAAACCAATAAGAAAGTGGTTAGTAATTACAAAAAAACAAAAGGTGCAGCAAAAAAGGAAAAATTCTCCGAAAAAAAGAACATCGGAAAGTCCGGTATAACCTTCTTCGGGCTGTTGAAAAGCAAGAGGATGGTGCAAGTGTATGGGATCCTCTTTATGGCTTTTGCAATACTACTTTGTTTATCTTTGGGATACTCATTTTTCCACTACAGCTCAATTGCTTCTTTTGTAGAATCCGGAACTGAATTAAAAGGCTTTATCACAGGTGAGTTGGGGGCAACGCTTGCCTACAACTTTATTAACTATACTTTCGGGTTTTTCTCAATAGGGTTTGCATTGTTATTTTTTATATACGGCTTTAAACTCACTTTAGAACGAGCAATTCTTCCTACTTTGCTTACTACATTCACTACATTAATAACAATGGCTTGGTTTTCAACTGTTTTCGGCTGTTTCTTAGCAGAAACTAAGCATAATTTTATATGCGGACCCTTTGGTAAAATGACATCTGAGTATCTCATTCAACATACACAACATTGGGGAACAGGACTTATCCTTTTTGCAGCATTAATAATTATCTTAGTGCTTTTTTATAATATTTCCCCAAAAAGAATATTGGAAACGGTTGGAAAAATACCTTCCGTTTTATCAGATGATAAGAATACAATAAGATCTCATTCTCAAGATAAAACCTCAGTATTAGATGAGACGACGAGACGATTAAACAATAACGATACACAAAAACTGCCCGGATTATACATCGAAGATATGAATAAACTGCGAGATGAGTATGATAATAAAGGAATTACTTTTATTGGTGAAGGTATGGATGTAAATAATTATAAACGAAATATTAACGAAGAAGAGGAAGAAGTGGAACTAAAAATTCTTTCTGCCCCCATTCCGGGATTGGATGATTGTGAGGAGATTGATGATGTGGATACTAATACGGATATTGATGATGATGTGGTTAGTAACAACGAGTTATTGTCTGAATTGGAAGATTATGACCCGCGTTTAGATTTGTCGCTGTACAAATTTCCCGAACTTGATTTGCTTAACAACTACGAAATCAAAGAGATGGATAGAGAGACAATTATGGCGGAATTGAGAGAGAATAAAGATAAGATTGAGACGACTCTTAAGCATTTCGGAATATTGATTAAGCAAATCTCGGTAACAATGGGACCCACAGTGACGCTCTACGAGATAGTACCCGCGGATGGTATTCGCATCTCAAAGATAAAAAATTTAGAAGATGATATTGCGTTGAATTTGGCTGCTTTAGGAATCCGTATAATTGCCCCAATACCCGGAAAAGGAACTATCGGAATTGAAGTACCTAACAAAAATTCACAATTGGTCTCTATGAAAGAGATTATTAACTCTGAAAAGTTTCAAAATAACAAATTCGATTTACCAATCGGTTTGGGAAAAACCATTAGTAATGAACCTTTTGTGGTAGATTTGGCAAAGATGCCCCACTTGCTTATGGCAGGCGCAACCGGACAAGGTAAATCTGTGGGATTAAACGCAATTATTACTTCATTGCTTTATACCAAACATCCTTCAGAACTGAAGATTGTTCTTGTTGACCCTAAGAAAGTTGAGTTTACCCTATATAGTGTTCTTGAAAAATACTTTTTAGCAAAGCTTCCTGATATTGAAGACCCCATCGTTACTGATACCAAAGATGTGGTTAGAACTCTAAATTCGCTTTGTGTGGAAATGTACGCCCGATTAGACCTGTTGAAGTTAGCAAAGACAAGGAATATTAAAGAATATAACCACAAGTTTTGTACAAGAAAGCTCTCTCCGGCCTTAGGTCACCGTTATCTGCCTTTTATCGTATTAATTATTGATGAGTTTGCAGATTTAATAATGACTGCCGGCAGGGATGTGGAGATACCAATTGCCCGCTTGGCACAGTTGGCACGTGCCATTGGAATACATTTAATCATCGCTACCCAGCGTCCCTCCGTGAACATTATTACCGGAACAATAAAAGCAAATTTCCCTGCACGCCTGGCATACAGAGTAGTACAAAAAATTGACTCAAGAACTATCTTAGACGAAAACGGTGCCAACCAACTTATAGGTAAAGGAGATATGCTGCTCTCTACCGGAAGCGACTTGATTCGATTGCAGTGCGCTTTTGTGGATACTCCCGAGGTGGAGAGACTTGTGCTTTTTGTTGAAAGACAGCAGGCTTATTCTGAACCATTTCTATTACCCGAATATATTTTGGAAGAAAAAGGAAAAGGAAATGCAGAGGAAGAAATTGACACCGGAGAGATTGACCAAATGTTTATGGAAGCTGCAACATTAATCGTACAAACACAAATGGGTTCTACCTCCCTGATTCAGCGTAAGATGAAACTTGGTTATAACCGTGCCGGAAGGATAATGGATCAATTGGAAGAGTTTGGGATTGTAGGACATGCAATGGGTAGCAAAGCCCGAGAAGTGAAAGTAAAATCCAACGAAGAGTTGATGCAAATTTTTAAACGTATGGGACTATTCTAATTTTTCTAATTAATAATTTGGGCGACTTAAACCCATTTTTTCTGAAAAGCCTTACCAATCTTCCTTCATTTATATCGTCATTATCTCTTTTTCTTTCGCAACCAAAATTTTATCAATTTTTTCGATATACTCATCGGTGGCTTTTTGCACCTCGGTTTCTAATTTCTTCACATCATCTTCGGGAGTGCCGGAGTCTTTTAATTTTTTACCGGTTTCGTTGGCTGTTCTACGCAGATTTCTTATGCTCACTTTTGCCTGTTCCGCTTCCTGTTTGGCTTTTTTTACAAATTCCTTTCTGCGCTCTTCAGTAGGCGTGGGTACTACAATTCTGATAAATTCGCCAGTATTTTGCGGAGTAAATCCCAGATTAGCCGCCAGTATCGCTTTTTCTATTACGGGCAACATACTTCTTTCCCAAGGTTGAATCACAATTTGACGAGCATCTGGTGTACTGATATTTCCCACCTGCTCTATAGAAGTGGGATTGCCGTAATAATCCACTTTTAATCCCTCCAGCATTTGTGGGGAGGCTTTACCGGCGCGTATTTTTTGTAACTCCTTATCGAAAAAATTAAGCACGATGGTCATTCCGCCTTTGGCGGTTTGTAAACATTTGATGGTTTCTTCGCTCATAATTATTTGGTAATTGATGATTAATAATTAGTGATTAGTGGTTAAAGAGAATATTGTGTTTGTTATTGAACAATTATTTTTACATTTTCGGTTGAATTATTAGTGAAATGAATAGTGAAAATATAACTACCTGGCACTAAGTTTGAAACATCAATACTATTGTGATTTCCGGTAGAATGAACAAACTTTACGATTTGCCCTAGGGAATTATGAATTGTAATAGTTTCAATATGTTCACCTTCAATATTAACAATAGATTTTGAAGGGCTTGGGTAAATTTTCAAAGAGTTGGAATATTCCTCTATTCCAATAATTGCTGCACAGGCTACATTTGAAGCGGCTGATTCAATTTCTTTGTTGGTAGCTTTCACATTGTAACAATGTTCTACACCTCCTTCAGCTTCTAAATCCGAAAAATGCTTCTCTATAATATCTGATGTAATTTTTTTATCATCTCTATAAAGGTTGAAAAACATAGAATTATCATCATATTCCCACGATAACTCAATGATACCGGATTGTGAGTTTGCAGTTAAATTAATAGGGGCTTCCAAAACCAACACTTCGATAGAGATTGTGTCGGAAATACACTCGTTCTTATATTCAACTTCAACAGAGTAAATGTGTTTTCCGGCAGTTCCCTCAACCAACAAAGAATCCTCAACAGTTTCAGTTAAGAACTCATTATCACAATAAATTTTATACTGTAAAACCTCCCAAGTCAAACTGGGTGCTTTCCAGGATAACAAAATATTATTTCCGGTTACATTTGCAGTTAGGGCTGTTGCGGGTTCACAAATACTTATCACATTTACTATTTTACAAACATATTCTGATTCGCAATCTTCATAAACTGCTTTAATACAAAATTTATATTCATCTTCTTCATACGCCCAATAAGTGTAGGTTTCTTGGGGAATTAACCCACACATTTGTGTTCCGTTTACAAAGAAATAATATCCCAATAACTCATCGTAAACCTCAGGTTTATCCCACTTCAGTCTTACCACTTTGTCATATTCTAAGGTGTAACTCAAATTAGAAACAGTATCACAATGGATATATTCGGGTACTAAGGATACTGCTTCAAAAGCGTCAATTCTACCGGAGCCATAAGTATTTCCTTTCGGTGAAGATGTACTGGGCAGACGCACGGCAGTTGTTTCCAATATTTCACAGATCTGTGCAGGGGTAAGCTCAGGATTTTTTGAGAGCATTAGTGCCATAACTCCTGCAACACAGGGGGTTGCCATTGAAGTACCGCTCATACTTTGGTAACCGGCATTATTATTCCACATACAAGATTTAATATTTTCACCGGGAGCACAAACATCAGGGCGAATTAATCCAATTCCGGGATTATAGGGATAGTCATTAAATGGAGTTGAAGATTGCCAAGTAACAGGTCCTCTTGAAGACCAGCTTGTTGCCACATCGTTTGTATTTGTTGCTCCAACGCAAACAACAGCAGAGACCCCTGCATGCACTGTTTGGTCGGGATGCAACCATGGTGGAGGACAATCTCCGGGAGTTCTAATATTCTGTGGAACATAAGGCGTACCTCCTCCTTCATTACCTGCGGCAACCGATGCCACAATGCCGGCTTGAAGTACATTTCCCATTGTGGTTCTATACTGAATTCGCGTAGCCCCACCTGCATCAGATTGGGGCCAACCAATAGACATACTGAATACATGAGCGCCGTGTTCAATTCCGAACTGCAGAGCAGCAACAACACTGGAAGGTTGTCCGCCTCCTTGATTATTTAATACTTTCAAAGCCATAATAGTAGCGTTGGGTGCCATTCCTGTTTGTGAACCTGAAGTACCATTACCCGCAATCGTACCGGCACAATGGGTTCCATGTCCCTGGCTAATATTACCATAGAAATTATAATAATGGTCGTCTTTCGGATTATTGTTATTGTTAGCAAAGTTCCATCCATGATACGGAAAATCAGGATGCATCCACATGTGAGTTTTAAGATCGTTGTGATCATAGTTAACCCCTGTATCGAAAACGGCTACAATAACGCCTTCTCCCTCATATCCTAATTCATCCCACACTTTATTTGCCTTCACCTTTGTAATATTATAAGTTAACTCCCGTGTAGGCTCTGCAGGCTGAGGGTTCAAAACCGGAGGTAGCATATTTATCTCATTATCAGAGCCAATAAGTAGAATATCATCTAAGTAGGACAATTCATTAATAACTTCTTTGGTAGCAATGCAAGTGATCCCATTAAAAATCCAGAATTGTTTTATTTCACTAACGCTATTATAGCGCTCATAATTATATAAATAACTCATTACCTCTTGTTGAGTTTCTTTAGAATGTCTTTTTAATTCATTCATAACGAAAGAACGTCTATCTTCTTTCAATCGGTAGATAGAAGCTTTCGATCCTAACTCCGATTGATCGTACTGTGCTTTAAAAAGAATGTTTATTCTAATTAACTCACCATCGTTTCTTAATTGCATCTCTTCTCTGAGTTGCGCATCAATTTTAGAAATTTCCTGGCTATATGTACTAAAACAAAGTACAATTGCTGCGAATAATAATAATAGTTTTTTCATAATGTATAGGTTTTTAATATTAAATATCAATAGATTATTGTTAAAGTTCAATGATTCAATAGTTTAATTGTTCAATTTCTAATTTTTTACTACTTTCTTTATTACTTCTCCCACCTCTGTTTTTATTTTCACAAAATAGATAC
The DNA here is from genome assembly GCA_031253655.1 of Bacteroidales bacterium. Classification (GTDB taxonomy): domain Bacteria; phylum Bacteroidota; class Bacteroidia; order Bacteroidales; family WCHB1-69; genus WRNX01. The sequence goes on along the minus strand of JAIRVY010000090.1, from coordinate 400 downwards.
CAGCCGGCAAGACTGTAATATTGATAATCGCCCCGTCAGTTTGTTGTCCGTAATGTTCTAGATTCCTCACTACGTTCGGAATGACGGAGGGAAATTTGCTCCACACTTTTTTGCCATAAATATCGAAAATTTCTATTTCATCAATTCGTAATTCGTAACTCGTAATTCGTAATTCTCCTGTGGTGGGATTGGGAACAAGAGTAATGTTTGCTAATGCTTTTTGAAGCTCGGATAACTCTGATTGAGCAGATGAACTCTGATTTACCACCCCGTCAGCCTTCGGCTGCCACCCTTCCATAAATGGTGAGGAATTTTTACTTTCTTCCAATTCGTAATTCGTAATTCGTAATTCGTAATTTTCTCTGCAAATCCCATACAACCCGCACAAAATATTGTTCGC
>JAIRVY010000020.1 GCA_031253655.1 Bacteroidales bacterium | reverse complement strand
TTGTAGTGTTTGGTTCGGTAATTTTTACCATCGGATGCAGTTACCGAGTAATCCTCGGTAACTGAATTTATATCCAATTCGCCTTCTGCAAAGATATTTTTCAAATGCCACGAAATATTATCTGCGCTACAATCAAACAGTAAAGCCATAAGCCGTTGTGTGAGCCATACCGTACCGTCTTGAAAACGCACTTCAATACCTTCGGCATTTGTTTGTTTAGTAAAAATCAAAAATTCAGCAGTGCTGTTGCGGATTTGCAGTTGATTGTTTTTGTTTTTATTCATTTTATATTCAATGTTTTATTGTTTTTAAATACTATTTATTTTACTTCTTTTTTAATAGTATGTTTAATATTTATAGCAGAAAACAAATTAATTTCAAAACTTGTTTCTGTGCCGGTAATTTGTAATTCTTTGGTAACCATATCCGATAATATTTCGCTACTTTTTTGCATTACAATAGCCTGCTTTTGAGTATCATCGGGCGATTTTACAAGTTCAGCTACCATATTAGATAATTCACGCATTTTAGCAAATGCCTCCACGATAGCAATGGTTGTGTCTGTTGCTTTTTCGCTCTTTAAAATGGTGGCGAGCATATATAATCCTTTTTCGGTAAAGACTGTTGGTAAAACTGTTGAGTGTTTTAATTTATTGAACCGGTCAAAATTTTTGACCAGTTCCTGTTTTTCAGAGCTTTGTACAGTAAAAATGTAGTCTTCGGGAAATTTTCCCGGATTATTTTTAACTGCTTGGTTTACTTCTTTTGTTTCCACGCCATACAGCCACGCTACATCGCTATCCAAAAGCACATTTTTGTCTTGTACTGTAATGATTTTATCTTGCACATCATTGAGCGTTATTTCGCCTTTATCTGTTTTTAGAGTTTCGGCAGTCATATTTTTGTTGTTATTATTCATCTTTTTTAAAATAGAGGTAAACAATGTCTATTTTATCCGATTTAGACAAATCACCGGGATTTGAACCTTGGCGATTTTCAGGAATTTCGGCATTGTATTTTTCAAAATGTTCAATCCAGTAGGAAGGTATATTTCCGTCTGTGTCGCAAAAATTCATCGGTATCGTTTCAAAAATCGGAATATTCTGCTTGTTTAGAAATGAAACTGTAACTAATTCACTGCAATAATAAGCATCATTATCTGGCGAATAAATATAATCGTAAGGATTTCCCAACAGTTTTTTTGCACGAACAATGGCTTGCGGAATAATATCGTGGTATTCCTGTTTTAGTCGTCCGACAGCCACAATCGGTTTTTCTTCCAGATTCGCCGAACGAAGCAAAAATGTATCTAAAAGTGTTTTACAAACTTCAGGCGATATTGCCTCTATTACAAATACTGTATCGTTTTCAACCAACACAATACCCACATGTGTGTAATGGATATTACTTTCGCCAAAAGTCACATTACCAATTGCCTCGTTTAGTTCAGAACTTTTACCCACTTGAAATAATAAATCACCTGTTTGCAAGTAGAAACTCTCGGAAGAGGTTGTACAAGCGTAAAACAATAATAATAATATGTAAATAAAATGCTTCAATTTTTTTAATTTTTATGTCCTTGACTAACGATTAATATTTTTTTCAATGCTCATTATTTATTTAATGTCTTGTTATAAAATCAATTAAAATTCCAACCAATACCACTAATGCTACAAATATTATTCCTCCAAAGATATAAGATAAGAATGTCTTTGTGTAACTTGCTACTTTTTTCCAATCAAAGAATTGTCCTACTGCCCATATCAGATAAATCCCTGAAACATAACTTGATATTTGTACAAAACCCAAATGACTTAAGCTTTGAAGAATAATACCAACAGAAAGAAATAACGTAGATATTCCCGACACAAAAAATAAAAGAATTAATATCTCAAAAAAATTGTAACTATATTTTTTGAAAACTATTTTTATCCAAAATGCCATAAATATTCCTAATAGAAGGTTCGAATAAGCAAAATTTTCTCTCATCCAACTAAAAATAAGGTTTGTCATAGGAACACCCTCAATTTTGATTTCTACAAAAGGATTAATAAAGGTATTTTCTTTTACTTCAATAGGGAAAAGATAATTTACAAGTGTGTAAATTAACGAAGTGATAATTACAAACGAAATTGGTTTTACAAACCGATACCTGTCTTCTGTTAGAAACTGTCTGATACTGTTTCCTGGACTTATAAGTACATTTTTTATAGTATGTAGCATTTCTTTATTAACGTGCAAGAAGTCTCTAATTTCACGAATAAAATACTGTCCATCAATTCTTTTCAGATGTACAGATAGTCCGCAATTTGGACAATAATTCCAATTAACGGTCTCTTTACATTTTTTACAACTAGTCATTTGCATATTTCTTTTTTCTTATTATTCTTAATTCGTAATTCGTAATTCATAATTCGTAATTGATTTTATCTCCTCCACATCATCAAAATGATGTCTCACTCCATTAATTTCCTGATAAGTTTCATGCCCCTTTCCGGCAACCAAAAGCACCCCATTATCCGGAAGCAAATGGCAGGCAGTTTTAATCGCTTCGCGGCGGTTTTCAATGGTTAGCGCCCGTTGCTTAAAAGCAACGGGAATACCGGTTTCCATATCGGCAAGAATTTTGTGCGGGTCTTCCGTGCGTGGGTTATCGGAAGTGAGAAGTACTTTACTACTGAACGCACACGCTGTTTCTGTCATAATAGGACGTTTCAACGCATCTCTGTCGCCGCCGCAACCCACAACCGTAATCACTTCAACACTGTTTTGCGTGATATCTTTAATGGTGGAAAGTACATTTTTGAGCGCATCCGGCGTGTGAGCGTAATCCACAATAAATGTACGGTTTCTGTAGTCTCGAAGTACTTGAAAACGTCCGCTTGCGCCTTCCAACTTGCTCATTTCCAGCAATACTTCTTCTTCTTTCATTCCCAATAGCAAAGCCGTTCCGTAAATTGCCAATAAATTGTAGGCATTAAATTTTCCGCACAATTTAAAATAAACCTCCGTTCCGTTGAATTGGCAGGTCAATCCTTCAAAACTGTTATCCGCAATTTTTCCTTTAAAATGGGCTCCGGTGCGCAAGCTATACGTATAAACTTTAGTTTTTGCGCTTTGTACCATCACTTTACCATTTTTGTCATCTATATTGATAAGGGCAAAAGCATTTTTGGGCAACATCTCAAAAAACTGCTGTTTTGCTTTAATATAGTTCGCAAACGTTTGATGAAAATCCAAATGGTCGTGCGTAATATTGCTGAAAATACCTCCTGCAAAATGTATTCCTGCAATACGTTGCTGCACAATTGCGTGGGAAGAGACTTCCATAAAACAGAACTGACAGCCGGCATTCACCATATCATTAAGTAATTGATTCAGTGCCAAGGCATCGGGAGTAGTATGGGTGGCAGGAATTTCAGTATGATTAATTTTATTAACAATTGTAGAAATTAGCCCGGTAGGGTAGCCCATTTTCATAAACAAATTATGCAATAACGTAACGGTGGTTGTTTTCCCATTTGTTCCGGTAATGCCCACCAATGTAATCTTTTTGGATGGAAAATCGTAAAAGGCAGAAGCCAATTCGCCCAGCGCGGTTGCCGCATTTGCTATCTGCATATAGGTGCAGTTTTCGTTTATTTTTTCCGGCAAAGTTTCACAAACAACGGCGGTCACCCCTTGTTCAATCGCTTTATTTATAAATTGATGACCGTCAACATTTATTCCTTTTTGCGCTACGTACAGAGTGTTTTTTTCTGTTACTTTTCTTGAATCGAATTGAATATTTGATATTGAAATATCTTTATTTCCAATGATTTGAATTGTGTTCAAGTTTTCAAGAAATACTTTTAATTTTTTCATTCAAATATTACTTATATAATTAACCTATTATCCCATTAGCACATTACCTCATCTCCCTAAGCCTAAATATTGAGAATTTATTATTCCTTTGCTTTTATCCACTTCTTTCAGCAAATTTGTAGTTTCTTCGCTTGTAATTCGTTTAGCAATAGTGTAAAACAGTTGTGCTGCGGTAGCGCTCATACCTTCCACATCATACAAATACACAATCATACTGTATTTTGGTTTTTCTACGGGGAAATATCCACAAAACGATATACTGTTTCTGCCTTTGTAGTATCCCCATTTGCCGTCCTGCCCTTGAACAAGAATATCTCTCGTTCCTGTTTTTCCTGCAAAGTGTGGGATAGAGTCTCTGTAAATTCGCGCGGTTCCGTTAGGTCCGGTTACTACGGCTTCCAAATATTTTTTGGCGCGCTCTATTACATCTTTTCGCGTCATTTGTTCTTTAAGTACAACCGTTGGAAAAACTTCTACCACTTTATCCTGGCTGGTAATATAACTGACAAATTTCGGGCATACCATCTTTCCGTTGTTCGCCACTCCATTGAAGTATGTAAGTGTTTGAATAGGAGCCATATTAAAACCTCCCCAGGTAGTAATGTAGAATGTGCGCATCGATTTTGCATCACGGATAATTCTCGGAGCACCCACCCTGCCCAATTGTGTTTCTAAGGGTATAGTAATCCCAATAGAGTCTAAAGCAGAAAGATAAGATTGAAAGTTGTTGTTATGTGCATCGAAAATCATCGTGCCGGTGCCTTCGTTCAGCGAGCGTTGGAAAATTTCAATTGGTTTTCCGTATCTGTGACGAGAGTCTCCTATATCTGCTATTCCACAGGTAGTTCTGAATTTCTTACTGTCTTTAGTAAAATGTTTGGCAATGTCGCATCCGCAAAGCAGGTAAGATTTTGCCGTATCATTTTGAACTTTTTCCAAATAAGTTAACAACGATGCCAATTTAAAGGTTGAGCCCGGCTCACACTCTTGGCGGAAAGCGTAGTTAAAGATTTCAAAATACCCGGTAGTTCCTTTTTCGTTAGTGTGCTTTTTTAAGTTCACCATAGCCTTTACATTGCCTGTTTCCACTTCCATTAAAACCACACATCCCCATTGGGCATTTTTTTGGTATAATTTATCCATTAGTGCTTCATACACAATATTTTGCATTCTTAGATTTAGGGTAGTATGAATATTTGCGCCATCATTGGGATTAGAAAATTTTTCAGAGGGTACTCGAATGCCGTCAATGTAGAGCATTTTTTGAGCTCCTTTTGCGCCGGAGAGGCAGTCGTCGAAAGTTTTTTCCAACCCGCTAGGAGCACCCGGCGGGACAGTTCCTACCACCCGCTTCGCTAACTCGCCATAAGGGTAAATCCTCTTAAAATAACTCGGAAAACCGATACACTTTTTTCTACATTTATCCTGAAATAAGGGCAATTTTCTAATAAATGCCGTATCTTCAGAGGTTACTAACGTTTTCTCGCTGATTAAGTTAGATTTTAATATGTCCACATTTCTCTGTTCAATAATCGCTTCGGTTAATTTCTTACGATAATACTCCTTCGAATGCTCAAACTTATGTTTAAAATGAAAATATAACTTATCGGAAAGTTCATTAATGAGTTTGTTTACATCAGCTCTGTTGCTTCTTGCTATTTTTATCTCCGAGGTTGCATAAAGAGTATCGTTTACAAAGTCTCCTTTTTTGGTTTTAACAATTTCCGGCTTTAGCTGGCGACCATCAATTACTACATCAAAAACCGTGAAATCGCTTGCCAAAATATTACCTGTGTCATCATAAATATCGCCACGGGCGGGAATAAGGTCGTTCACGGTAACAACACACCGACAGTTCGGGTCGTTGGTAAGTGGATTTTTCTCCCAGTCGGGTTGTGTTTTATCTAAACAATATTTCGGGTCTCCCGAAAACAACGGACGTTTTGAAATAGCAAGATACAGTATTTGAACCAAACACATCACCCCAACCAGCAAGGTTAAGGCATACACCAAAAAGGCTCTTCTTCTAAACGATTTTTTATAATCAGACATGCTTTTAGTTTAAAGTTTAAGATATAAAGTATAATAATCATCTAATCGTTACAGTATCTCTGTATCTAATTTTTTATCACTATTCTATACATACTTTCGTGATTTTCAATGAATCCCCGTTTTTTTGCTTTTTCTCTGATAATTTTCTTTTGATGATACGGTAAATAGTAATTGTTCTCTTTCAGCTGGTTAAGTGCCATTTTGTATTCATATTGTTTGTTTTGAATGAGTTTGTTTTTACGATTGATAATTTTTTCATTTACTATTGAGATTACGGCTAATGAGAGCAGTAGCAACAAATAAGGGTACCACTTTTGCAATCTTGTATGCTGCAAAAAATCTCCATTAAGAAATTTAAAAAATTTGTTCATAAAACATTTAAGTTTAAAAGGTTAAGAGTTCAATAGTTTCGTAATTCATAATTCGCAATTGTTTTTCCGCTATTCGTAGTTTTGCGCTTCTAGCTCTTGGGTTTTGGGCGATTTCAACATCAGTGGGAATTATTGCTTTTTTGGTAATGAGTTTGAAAGGAGTTAAAGGGTTTCCGTAGAAATCTTTATACAGTTTGCCTTCAATATTTCCGGTTTTGAAGAAGTTTTTTACCAATCTGTCTTCCAAAGAGTGATAGGAGATAATAGCAATTCTTCCCCCCGATTTCAGTGCAGCTATAGATTGTTCCAAAAGTGATTGTAATGCCTCTAATTCGGAATTAACTTCAATGCGCAGGGCTTGAAAAATTTGCGATAACACTTTGTTTTCTTTTCCTTTGGGAAGCGCCTGAGTAATTACTTCAACTAATTTTCCGGTAGTTTTTATTGGGTTCAACAATCTTGCCTTATCAATAAGTGCTGCAATTTTGTGGGCATGTTGAACTTCTCCGTAAGAAAACAACATTTTTACCATTTTTTGATGCGGGTAAGTGTTAATGATTTCGGCGGCAGTAATTCCTTTTTGCGAATCCATTCTCATATCTAATTTATTATCAAAGCGATAAGAAAATCCACGAGAAGGCTCGTCAAGCTGGTGGGAAGATACGCCGAGGTCGACTAAAATACCATCTACGGGGTAGGCTTTGTAAAATTGCAGGAATTTCTTGAGGTGTTTAAAATTGCTTTGAACGAACTGAAAACGGGAGTCTGAAATTATATTCTTTGCGGCATCTTTATCCTGGTCAAAACCAATTACTCTACCATTAGCCGAGAGGATATTCAGAATTTCGTGGGTATGGCCGCCGCCTCCAAAAGTAACATCAACATAAACGCCGTCAGGGTTATGAACAAGTCCCGAGATAGTTTCGTGCAGAAGCACGGGTTGATGGTACATATATTATACTGTGGTTAAAAGTTTTCAAAAGAGTTAGTTTCGTGAGTATTGCAAATTTTCTCGTTCAAAATATTCAATTCATTCGGTGGTATATTAAATTCTGTATTAAATTCTAAGGCATTCCAAATTTCAATTTGACCATTATCAAACACCAACACTGCATCCTTTTCAATCTTATAATATTCCATTAATGGTTTGGGAATGACCAACCTGTTTTGGCTGTCGCATTCCACAAAAGCCATGTTACGGAGTAAAGCATTGCGGTACCTTTTGTTTTCAATTACGTTCCTGTTTAATGAATTTAAGAAATCCAATTTTTTCCGAAAAGCAGTTTCCGTCCACAACATGATATGATTCCCAAAGCCGTGTGTTGCAAAAAAACGTTGTCGTTCATTTTCATGCAATAATTTGAGCAATCCGGTGGGGAGTTTGAGCCTTCCGTACTTCTCAATGGTCATTTCCCAAAAATAGTAATCTAAATTCGACATTTTTATTATTGTCTTTTGTCGCGACAAAAATAAAATAATATGTTTATCAATTCCAGATTGTTAATAATTTTTTCCTACTATCGTAATTTTTGTATTTAAAATATTGATTTTCAGTGTGGAATTTTTTGGAATGAAAATATTTACTAACAATCGGTTTTTAATTAAATTCTTTGAAATCAATAAAGTAAAATAATTTAGTTAATCTGTTAATATTCAAAAAAATGTGCCATTTCTACTGATTTCAGAGCAAAAATAGTATTTTCTTTGCATAAAAAAACTATTCTGTGGAAAAAAATGGAAAATTTTGGAAATTAAATAATATTTAGTTGTAACTTGATAAATTGGTTTAAACCTTAACCTTAGGATTTTCCAATAAAATTAAAAGGGTAAAAAATTAGTTTGAGGCGTTATTTTTTATTTTGGTGTTTTACAAAAATGTTTATTTGTCGCAAAATTAATTCAAGATGACTAAAGGAGGTTATGTTTATATTCTCACAAACAAAAATAAAACAACTCTTTATATTGGAGTAACTAACGAATTATGTAGAAGGATTTATCAACAAAAAAATCATTTAATAAAGATGCATAATCCGGAGCAAACCCACCCAAAACACAGTGTAAATTCTGTTTGATTTTATCTCAAAAATCGACTATAAAAACGGATATTCCGGAGCAAACCCACCCAAAACACATTAAAAGTGGTGTCTTTTT
>JAIRVY010000161.1 GCA_031253655.1 Bacteroidales bacterium | reverse complement strand
TTTGGGAACTAATACTTGGGCTATTTTTTCTGTAATATTCATACGCTTTTTTGACTGCAAAAATAACCCTTTTGCACTGTCAAGATTTTTCCAGCACTAAAAAAAAAGATTTAGCCAATGCACGAAAAAAATCATATCTTTGCCGCTGAAATTTTAAATGGCCGAAGCATGTATAGTCTTTACCGTAAGGAAATTAAATCTTATCTTAGTTCACTAATCGGCTATATTTTTATAGGAGTTTTCTTAATTATTGCCGGATTGTTTCTTTGGGTATTTCCCAATATTAATAACATTTTGTTTTCTAATTTGGCAAGTTTGCAGGGGCTCTTCAATACTTCCAAATTTTTGTTTCTTTTTTTAGTTCCTGCAATAACTATGCGAACTTTTGCCGAGGAAAGACATCGCGGCACATTAGAACTTCTCTTAACCAAACCGCTCACAGATTCGCATATTATTGCCGCCAAGTTTTTATCCTCGCTCACATTGTTGGTTATCGCTTTAGTACCCACATTATTATACGTGATTTCGGTTTATAACTTAGGCTCACCACCAGGAAACATTGATTTGGGAAGTACTTGGGGTTCCTATTTGGGACTCATTTTCTTGGGAGCTACTTATATTTCCATAGGCATATTTTCATCAAGTATCACTTCAAATCAAATTGTAGCCTTTGTGGTGGCAGCCCCACTTTGTTTTATCATGTATTTCGGATTTGAATTTATTTACGGATTCGAAGTATTGGGTAATATGGGGTTTTTTATCAAGTCTTTGGGAATAGATTATCATTATAATTCTATCAGTAGAGGTGTGATAGACACACGAGACCTCCTCTATTTTGCAAGTGTTATTCTACTCTTTCTTATTGCTACACGCATTACGTTGGTCAGTCGCAAATGGTAACTATTAATCTGCTCGTATGAAAAATAAAATTAAATACAAACGTTCGGCAATTATTACACTGACATCAAGCTTGTTCATTTTACTTGCCCTAAATATTATTTTCTCTTTTTTCTATGTAAGAATAGACTTAACTGCCGAAAAAAGAAATTCGCTGGCAAAATCTACTATTAAGCTTTTAAAGGAGTTGCCTGACAAAATTTTTATTAAAGTTTTTTTAGAGGGGAAAAATAATCCTGCAGATTTTCAAATTTTTGCTCAAAAAACGAAAGAGATATTGGAAGAGTTTAGCAGATATTCGCCCCTTATTGAATTTGAAGTGATTGACCCTGTAGCAGGTAAAAATCAGGAGGAGATAAATTCCATTTATGGAGAGTTCTATAAAAAGGGTCTTTATCCTATTCCTATATCAAGAGAAGATTATTCAACAACGTGGGTTGTTCCGGGCGCTTTTTTTACATATCGCTCTAAAGAGTACCCTGTTACATTGGTGGTTTCCGATCCAAACGGCAAAGATTGGCTCGATTTTTCTATTCAGGAATTAGAGTATAATCTAGTTTCAGCTATCCGAAATATTACTACCGTTTTTGCACAGAAAGTGGCATTTTTAGAAGGACACGGCGAATTTGACAGAATGGCTACCTCCTGGATGGAGTGGCAACTCAAACGATATTATACCGTTGAAAGAGTTACTATTGATAATAAAATCAATAGTTTACGACATATTTATCTGAAAGATTCCGCTGAAGCAAAAATCGGAACCTACGGTAATAAATATGATGTATTAATTGTGGCACAACCCACACAACCCTTTTCTGATATTGATAAATATGTGATAGACCAATTTATTATGAATGGTGGAAAAGTGCTTTGGCTTATTGATGCTACCAATGTTTCGGTGGACAGTTTGAGAAACACTAATGAGTTCTTTGCAACTGAAAACTACTTGCGGTTAAATAGTTTGTTTTTTAAATATGGCGTTCGTGTTAATGCAAATTTAATTCAGGATTTGAATTGTCAGGCAATCCCTCTTTTTTCCGGAATGGTAGGAAATCAACCTCAGTTCAAACTTTGGGCATTCCCCTATATGCCTGTAGTGGTAAATTTTACAACACATCCGATTGTTAGAAAAATTAAATCTTTAAAAGTTGATTTTGCTAGTACTATTGATTTTGTAGGTACCAACCCTGAAATTAAAAAAACAGTTTTAGCCATTACTTCTGAAAAAACGAAAGTAGTGCCCACCCCTGCTATAGTTACTTTGAATGTAGTAAAAACACAGCCGAATTTAGAAGAATTTAACCGAATGTATGAGCCTATTGCAGTATTGGTGGAAGGAAAATTTACCTCCGCTTTTAAAGGTATCCTGCCTATCGAGTTTGACACTATTAAAGAATTTGATTATAAAACCGAAAGTAAGGAAACAAGGCAAATATTTATTTCCGATGGTGATATGATTCGTAATTATTATGATTTTAAAAACAAACAACCCTATCCCACAGGCTATGATTATTATGCGAAAATAAATTACGATAATGCAGATTTTATTCTCAATTGTGTCAATTATTTAAGCGAAGATGATAATTTGCTGCAAATTCGTTCAAAAAGTTTCAAAATCGGAATACTGAACCCCATTGCTGTCAAGAAAAAGAAAAACTTTTATATTCTGTTGAATACTCTCGGTCCGTTGGTCATTATTAGCATTATGGCGACAACACTTATTCTTGTTCGGAAAGGGAGATATAATGTTAAAGACCGTAAGAGTGTAAGAGAGTAAGACCGTAAGAATTATTAAACTTTTGAACTTTGAATCGCTAACCGCACACCACTAACCGCATACCGCATTTCAGGTTTTCTGCTTCTGTTTTTTTGCAGCGGGAAACAAAACATTATTAAGAATAAGCCTGTATCCCGGCGAGTTGGGAAAAAGATTAAGGTCTGTTGGTGGATCACCTACATAATGTTGATAATCTTCGGGGTCGTGGCCTCCGTAAAAAGTAAAGGTGCCGTTTCCGTAAATACCGTGAATATAACGGGCTTCGTTAAAAATCTTTGTTTCTCCCATAATTACAATGTGCGGTTTAATACGATTGTTGTTAAATGCAGTAGTTTGTCCCATAAACCCGGTAATCACATTTTGATGATTTTGAGTAAGCATGGTAGGTACAGGATCCCATTTTGCAGAAAATTCAAACAATGTAAAAAAATCACTTTTCTTATTTTTAATGTGTATAGTGGGATCCACGTCAATGTCTGATATTTCGTAAGTATAAGGATTTGTTACCAATTTAAAATCAGTGAAGGCAAAACAGTTGTCATAGTTTAATTTTTGTTGTGCCTGCGGATCCATCGGGTCTCCGTCAAAAGGCACATCACAAATGTCAACTCCGTCTGCGGCGAGCGCCACATCAAAGCTGTCCGGCGCCGAACACATGGAAAACATGTATCCTCCACCCATTACAAAATCGCGAATTTTTTTTGCCACCGCCAATTTCATTTGCGACACTTTTGAAAACCCTAATTTAGCTGCTGTAGCCTCTTGAGTTTTAACATCTTCTATATACCAGGCGGCTTTTTGGTAAGCACCCCAAAACTTTCCGTACTGACCGGTAAAATCCTCATGGTGCAAATGCAACCAATCGTATTTGGGAAGTGCCTCATTCATAACTTCTTCATCATAAATTACATCGTAAGGGATTTCTGCATAAGTTAATGCTAATGTAACTGCATCATCCCAGGGTAATTTGCTTTTGGGGGAATAGACAGCAATTTTGGGCGCTTTGGTTAATTTAACTTCGTCCATATTGCTTTCGGTTGCAGCAATTTCATTCAAAATAGCAGCAGCCTGTACATCTGCAATTATTTGATAGGAAATGCCGCGAATCACGCACTCATCTTCAAAAGTTGAGTTATAGAGGTGCATGAAACTTCCACCACGATAATTGAGCAACCAACTCACATCAATCTCTTTTTTAATGGCAAAAAAAGCAATCCCGTAAGCTTTCAGGTGATTCTTTTGTTCCAAATCCATAGGGATAAATAGATAAGTGGCATAAGTGCAAGTTGATGTTAATAAAAATATTACAAGAAGAATTAGGTTTTTGAATTTCATTGTATGAGTTATTAAAGGTTCTCTAAGTAAACGGAAAGAGATTTTTTTTATTTTGTGTAAAAAAGGGAAGCAAGTTATCTTAATTATATTATTCTATCTTTGCGCTCTTCAAAACAAAAATTTTATTGTTATCAAAATAATTTACTATGAAAAAAGTTTTAGCACTTTTATTAATACTGTGTACGCCCATTTTTGTGTTTGCGGGTGAAGCGGATTTAGAACTCCCAAATTTTAAAAGTATTACATTTTTCGATGGAGCCGTTTCCGGATGGTCACTTTTACTTTGGGGATCTATTATCGTGTTTTTAGGATTAATTTTCGGATTATTTCAAGCAGTGAACATAAAAAAATATCCGGTACATAAATCTATGGCAAATATTTCGGCTACGATATACGAAACCTGCAAAACGTATCTGTTACAGCAAGGAAAGTTTTTGTTGATTTTATTTGCGATTATTGGGGCAGCCATTATTTTTTACTTCGGCTTTTTAAGCGGGAAAGGAGTCGGCGATGTTTTGACCATATTGCTTTGGACAGTGCTTGGTATATCAGGTTCCTACGCAGTGGCATGGTTCGGAATCAGAATCAATACGTTTGCCAATAGCCGAACCTCTTTTGCTTCTTTGAAGGGAAAACCGTGGAATGTGGTTTCTATTCCGCTTCAATCCGGAATGAGTGTGGGCTTATTATTAATTACCATAGAATTAATATTAATGCTGGTTATTTTACTTTTTGTGGATGCCAAAAGTGCAGGTGCTTGCTTAATTGGTTTTGCTATTGGAGAATCACTGGGGGCAAGCGCATTGCGTATTGCTGGTGGTATTTTTACAAAAATTGCCGATATCGGCTCCGACCTGATGAAAGTGATTTTCAAAATCGGCGAGGATGATCCCAGAAATCCGGGCGTAATTGCCGACTGTACAGGGGATAATGCAGGAGACAGTGTTGGACCTACAGCCGACGGTTTTGAAACTTATGGAGTTACAGGTGTGGCGCTAATCTCTTTTTTGGTGCTTTGTATGCCATTTTACCCGGAAATTCAGGCGCTATTAATCGTTTGGATTTTCGCCATGCGTATTCTTATGGTTTTTACATCTGTATTTTCTTATAAAATAAATCAGACAATTTCAATATCCAAATACAAAAATGCGGATAATTTCAATTTTGAGGCACCCCTGACCTCTTTGGTATGGATAACCTCCATTGTTTCTATCATTGTTACTTATATTATTTCCTATATATTATTAAAAGACAACAGCCAAATTGCCAATTATCCTGATTTATGGTGGAAACTCTCTGCCATTATAAGTTTGGGAACGTTGGCTGCGGCAATAATTCCCGAATTTACCAAAATTTTTACCAGCTCACGTTCAAAACACGTGGAGGAAGTAGTAACGGCTTCGCGCGAAGGCGGTGCCTCCCTAAACATTCTTTCCGGAATGGTTGCCGGAAATTTTAGCGCATTTTGGAAAGGAATTGTAATGGTGGGTCTAATGGTATTTGCTTTTGTTGTCTCTGCTCACGGGCTAGATGTTTTTGGCGAATATTCCTCCATCTTTGCATTCGGATTGGTTGCGTTCGGATTTCTCGGAATGGGACCGGTTACCATAGCAGTGGACAGTTACGGACCGGTAACCGACAACGCCCAATCGGTGTTCGAACTTTCGCAAATTGAAAAAATTGATGACATAGGCAATGAAATTGAAAAAGAGTTCGGCTTCAAACCCGATTTTGAAAAAGGAAAATATTTCTTAGAGGCAAACGATGGCGCCGGAAATACTTTCAAGGCTACAGCAAAACCGGTACTTATCGGTACCGCTGTAGTAGGAGCTACTACTATGATTTTTGCCATTATATTATTGTTGAAAAATTTAGGATTATTACAATTGAGTTTAACCGATGCCCCGGTAATTCTTGGATTTATTACCGGCGGTGCTGTAATATATTGGTTTAGCGGCGCATCAATGCAAGCTGTAACCACAGGTGCTTATCGAGCCGTGGAGTTTATTAAACGAAATTTGAATTTGGATAAACAGGAAGCAGATATTAACGACTCTAAAACCGTTGTGAAAATTTGTACACAATACGCTCAACAAGGAATGTGGAATATCTTTATTGTAATTTTTTCATTAACATTAGCATTTGCCTTTTTTGATCCAAACTTCTTTGTCTCTTATTTAATCTCAATTGCAGTATTCGGATTGTTTCAGGCGATGTACATGGCAAATGCAGGCGGTGCCTGGGATAATGCAAAAAAAGTGGTAGAAGTAGATTTGAAAGAAAAAAATACGGATCTGCATGCTGCTGCAGTAGTGGGAGATACTGTGGGAGACCCCTATAAAGACACAACCTCAGTGGCAATGAATCCCATTATTAAATTTTCTACATTATTCGGATTGCTAGCTGTAGAAATCGCTATTCACTTAAAACTGAAAGCAAAAGGCTGGTTAGACGTGCAGGGCAATTTTACCGCCCATGAATCTAATGTGATAGAAAAAATCGCTCAAACCTTTGATTATACACCTATTATCGGACTGTTTTTTTTAATAGTAGGACTAATTTTTGTGTATCGCTCATTTTATGGAATGCGAATAAAAAAATAAAAAAATATGCTTCTAATTATTTGTATTAAAAAAAATTTATTTTTGCAAGTCACTGGATAATATGTAAAATAGTATCTATGAAGTTAAAAAAGAACTGAAAAACCAACCTCACAGACAAGGTGTAATTGTCTGATATTGATTGTGTAATAACAAAATAAAAAAAATAATTAAACAAAATAAATAGTAACAATTAAATTTTTAAACGATGAAAAAATTTACGATTTTTCTTCTAATTTTCCTACTTTTTGTGGGATTTAGTCATGTAAATGCACAAAGTGGAGGTGGAAATCTTCACACAGTAACTATCGTAGGACCCGAATCGGGGTGTTTGGGTGAGGCAATCATCCTAACTGCCGTACCCAGTGGCCAGCATGTAGATTATACCTTGCAGTGGAAACGGGATGGGCAGTACACGGGGGTTACCGGGCATACTTACTCTTTCATAGTGAGCGAACCAATAGGTGAAACAGAATTCATTGTGGAGATCTCATCAGAAGACTGTGAAATGGTGCCCTCACCTGTGCACAAATTCCAAACACTCCCAAAACCAGTGTTTTCGGTTGATAACTATACCATTTGCAAAAATGGTGCAGTAGAAGTAACCGCTAATCTTGTTAATGCGTTTGGTGCTGAAGTGTACAGATATATTTGGTATAATAATGCCAAAGTTGCGTTTGATACTACTTATGTAAACAAACGAGTTTTCTTATATAAAGAAATTATTACTAGCCCATCAACATTCTATGTTAAAGCGGAAATGATGAACGAAGCATGTAATCCAGATTTTACTGAATTTTCTATAACAGAAATAAATCAACTAGTGGCGGTAAAAATTATTCCTCCAATTTCCGATACAATTTGTCCCGGAAGTATGGTCTATTTTGCTCTAGGTACTGATGCAAATATTCAAAACCACGGAACACCAACAATCTCTTGGTGGATAAATGGTTTAGAGATTCCCGGACAAAGTTTGGGATATTTGAATGTTCCTTTTTATACTCCGGGAACACATTATGTAACAGTACGTTTAGATTATCCGAGTGGCTGTGAGTATATCGCAGATACAGTAAAAATTGTAGTTTTACCTGTTCCGGATCAAGTTCTTATTTCCGGTACTCCTTTATATTGTGGCGCAACCGCTACTATTAATTTAACAGCATTAGTTGAGCCGGCCGGTACATATACTTTAACATGGTTTAAAGATGATAGTGCCGCTCCCGGAACTGTAAGCGGATTAGCTTATTCGGAAATAGGCGTAGCCAATCGTGAGGCTGCTTATCTCTATTCTGTAAAAGTCTCTAATTCAAAAGGTTGTGGTCTTTTAAGTGACAATTTCCCTGTTTATGTAGGCAACTTGTCTAATATTGGCATTACCGCTGATCCTACTACTATTTGTTTGGGCGAAACAGTTAAGTTAACTGCTAATATTGCTCCTGGTCAAAATAATATGGTTTATGCCTGGGCAGGTCCCGGTCTTGTTGGTTCGGGCGATGCCCCGGTTTGTTATGCCAAACCGATAGCAAGTGGTACCGCTACTT
>JAIRVY010000051.1 GCA_031253655.1 Bacteroidales bacterium | reverse complement strand
TATTCCATTGGCGCGGTTGGCTATTTTATAATGACCGGGTACTTGCCTGACGACAGTATTGAACGCCAATCTACCATTTTTAATGAAGGAAAAGACCCGCTCATTCAACCTGTTTCGCATAATGCAGCCATTCCGGCACACGCCAATAACGCTATTTTGAAGGCGATGAATATTAAACCGGAAGAACGTTATCAGCAAGTTGAGGAGTTTATGGCGAATTTGACAGATGATAATAAACAAATACCCATAATACAGCAAACAGATAAAGAATTAGTAGCAACATGTACATCAAGACGTGCTGAACTTGAAGCAATTAAAAAACAGTTTATTCAACACGAAACGCCTACAACCAATCGCGAAGATATTAAGAATATCAATGGAAACAAATGGTTCCTGAAATCTAAGTGGATTATCGGTATAATTGCAGGTGCGATATTGTTGTTTGGTTTATTAGTTTCTCCTGTTTTCAAAAACCATAAAGAATATTGCAGTGGCGATGCTGTCTTTGTATCAGGCAGCGACGTGTATGTGGCTGGGCATATCTGCAAAGGTAGTTCCACAACAAATTGTCCAACTCTTTGGATAAACGGAGTTCCGCAGAGCATAGGAAAAGTAGGAAATTTTAATTCTGCTAAATCCGTTTTTGTATCAGGCAACGATGTGTATGTAGCAATAACAGAACGCGAACAGAACCGTGCACTACTTTGGAAAAATGGTGTTTCTCAACAACTCGGCGGCGTGGCTCTCGGGAATGAAGCCAATTCAGTTTTTGTAGCAGGTAGCGATGTGTATGTAGCAGGAGTTGATAATGATAAACCAACTCTTTGGAAAAATGGCGTTCCACAATACCTTAGTAATGCGCAAGGCAGTGCTAATTCAGTTGTTGTATCAAATGGAGATGTCTATGTGGTTGGCTGCAAGGGAGATTATTCTGATAGAGAAGCCACACTTTGGAAAAACGGTGTTTCACAAAAACTCAGTGAGGATTTAAGTGAAGCAAATTCAATTTTCATATCAGATGGCGATGTCTATGTGGCAGGTGAAGAACGCAGAGTTGCAACATTATGGAAAAATGGTATAATTCAACAACTTAACTGTGCCGGTAACAACAATTCTGCTCATTCTGTTGCTGTTTCAAATGACGATGTGTATGTGGTAGGAATATGTGGTGCAACTACAGCTGCGCTATGGAAAAATGGCGTTTATCAATACATTAAAGATGAAATAGGTTATCAAGCAATGTCAGTTGTTGTAGTCAACAACAAAGTATATATTGCAGGAGAAAGCATTAATACTTGCCCACTTTGGATATTTGATATTGAAGAAGAATATGAGTATGTAATAGAAGAAGAAGCATATTAAATTAATGTATCATTTTAACAAATAGAAATAGAAATATTATGCAAATGAACACAATACCCTTTGACACATCATACACACAGCTTGCCTATCAGATGCTAAAAACCTCTGAAAAGCCATACGAAGTAGCGCATACAAAGAAAAAACTTTTGAGCGAGTTAACAGCATACAAGGACAAATTAGAGGAGTTTGAGCCTTATTTCGATCTCTATCCGGCTCTTAAAAAAGAGATAGTCGGAAATCTTTGGGAATATAAAGTTGGTGCATTTTTTCAAGACCGCCTGGTCACTTTTTTCAATAGATTGGAAGAAGTGGAGGAGTTGAAATCGGAGCTGCAAAAACTTATCGTACTATTGTATAAAGAATACGATGCAGAAACAAAGACGTGGCTGCCCGAACGGGAAGAGATGATAAAAAGCTACATTGTTCATTTATCAATCAGCACTATCCAAGAGATTATAGATTTTCTTCAAGGAAACATTACTTTTCTCAAAGATGAATATGCAAGGCTAAAACGCTTGGAAAAACAACGCTCGGAGGTATTGATTAATGCAAACAAACCGGATGTGCTGCCAAGAGGAGGCAAAGGCGGTCGAAATCCAATAAACGAACAGGAACGGAAAGAAAAACAAGAACAGGCAAAAAAAGAGTTTTTGGAATCAATGGGAATACGTAGAAAATAATGAGTTATGAAAAGTATTTTATTCGTATGTACAGCTAATATATGTCGTTCTCCCTCTGCAGAAGGGATTTTTAAGACTTTGGCAAGAAGAGCGGGAAAAGAAAATGACCTCTTTATTGATTCTGCCGGTATTTCAAACTGTCGAGAAGGAGAATTACCTTATGAAATAATGCGAAATTGTGCTATTGAAAGAGGTTATGTGCTGAACCACCATGCAAGACCACTTAAAGCAGAAGACATTAAACGTTTTGATTATATTATTGGAATGGATGCTTCCCATGTTTACATTTTAAATAAATGGCTTGAGGTTGATTCGGAAATAGAAAATAAGCAAATATATTTAATGAGTGATTTTTTATCAAAGTACGATTATGATGGCATTCCAGATCCGTATAATAAAGGTAAAGCAGATTGCGAACAGGTTTTTGACTTATTGGAAGATGCTTGCAGTATTCTTTTAAATGAAATAATTAACAATAAAATTTAATATGTCAAAAGCGCACGTAACCCCCGAAAATCTAAAAGAATTTGTGCAAGTATTGCGACAAAACATCGAAAAGTTTGAACAAATTGAAAGTTCAACAAGACAAAAATTAGATGGTTATGATTGGAATGATCCGGTAGCCGAAAAATTTAAAGTAGATTTTGAAGAGACCAAAAAGCCTATTGATCAACTCATACAAGTAATGAATGACTTTATTCCTTTCTTAAATAACAAAGTAGGAATTGTTGAAAATTATTTGGGAGGGGCAGCGACAGTAGGAGTTGCTGTAGCCGCCACAGTAAAAGCCGATGCAACGAAAACCGCTGATAGCACTAAACAACCTAAAAAAACAGCAACCGTTGATGAGAGGACAATGGAGAGTTGTCCTACATATAGGGAAGATATGAAAAGCGACATGAAAAGCGGTAAAAATTTGAAAGTAACATCAGAAGAAAGAAAAACAGGTTCTCATAGTAATGAAAGTTGCGGAATAGATTTTAGCGTGAAAGAACTTGCTGATGGCAGTAAGGTAGAACTCAATGATGACGAAATAAAAAAAATAACCCAAGCGATGTCAGAAGGAGGTAGTTTTTGTCAATATGAGAAAGTGGATGGTGGCAAACAAACAGATTACAGGTATCAAGACGGCAACCTTTATAAGACTGCAAAACACGATAGAGTACAAAAAGGAGTAACTGCCAGTCACATTCATTGTCAAAAGCCACAAAAGCCTGAGAATAAGAATGCTTAATACGATAATTAACTAACATATTTATAAACATTTTAAAAATTAAAATTATGTCAAGAGCACATGTAACCCCACAAGATTTAAAAGAATTTGCCCGAATATTGGGAGAAAACATTAGATATTATATAGATTAAAATATTATAGCATTAATTTTCAATGATATGCGTAAATTATGCAATCCGCAAGCGATAAGCATCACCTGATCATCGAAAGCCAAGTTAGTACATCTAAGACGCTCTTTGACAATACGACATCGTTTGACACCACCAATGGCGTGTTCCACAAGAATACGAAACGAGGATATTTCTTTGTTTTCTCGTTTTTGTTCTTCGGTCAA
>JAIRVY010000046.1 GCA_031253655.1 Bacteroidales bacterium | reverse complement strand
TTCACCAATTGGATTCCGCAATTGGGCAGCGTAACGTTTCAGGCATTTTGGTCGGGATATTATGTAGAGCCACGCTACATCGTTGACCCTGAGAATGGTTTGTTTATAGGAATGCGCGGACACGGCTTCATGTTAGGGCAATATTTAGCCAAACTATATGTGGACAAATATTTAGGAAAAATGATTCCCGACTATATGAACGATTTGGCTCTGAAAGGAAAAGGACTGAGCGAGGCGGCGTTTAAATAGGGGTAAAGATTCATTGACAGGTGTTATTGTTTTTTTACAGAAGTAATGACTTAGAAAATTAATAAATCATAACTCCAACCAAAATTACTTGGGATGAAAAACTTCAAAACTATTATCACTATAAAAAAATATTATTTTGTTTAATGTAGCAAGATGAGTAGGAGATGGGGGAAAATTATTTTCTTTAGGAATACTATTTGTTACAGAATGTGAATTTACTGTCAGCACAGATTCTTGATTAGTTTTCTCTTCGATGAACTCATTTTCAGTAGGCTGTACGGTGTCTAAATTTGTTTTTAACGGCAATATTGAAAACAAATCGGGGTTTGGAGGTACATTTTGAAGTTTTTTTTCTTGCAATACTTTCATTTCAAATTCTTTATCTTCTGCACTGCGCCACATTTCGCCTACGCCCATTATCAACCACTCTGTCCTTATATCCGGATAAGAGTGTAGTATTTTTTTTGCGAATTCTAAACTGGGTTGGTTTCTTCCTGAAAAAAGGTGTGTTAGATTGGAACGGTTAATTCCTATCTGTTCTGAAAAAGATGCAGGAGTTAATTTATAATACTCCATCACTTGTTTAATTCTGTCAATCATATTTTTAAATATTTACATTTGTTAAACTAATAACATTAACATTTGTGCAAAAATATATTTTTTATAATTCACTTTTGTAATTGTTAATAAAATTATGATTTTTAAGGTAAATTAGTATTTGTAAATTGCAGAAATCTAACAATATATGTGATATTTAATAATTATTGTTAATAGTTCATATTTTTTTATATTTTATTAATATAAACATTTAAATAATTAATGTAATTATTATGAAAATCAGCATATTATATATAAAAATATAATTATACTTCACTTTATTTTACTAAAACGCAGATAATTTACACTTGCAAATTTCTAAATGTTTACAATTGGAAACATTTATTTGGAAACAATGTTAACGTTTACAAATGTGCAAATATTTATTTTATTTTGCGTAAAATGAATTCGAAATAATTTCGTTAATACATTAAAAAAAAATTATCTATGCAAATAACCATTTTATGGGCTGATGACGAAATAGAATTATTAAAGCCCCACATTATTTACTTACAAAACAAAGGATACAGTATAATTCCTGTTGTTAGTGGTAATGAAGCTCTTGAAGTAATGGAGAATCAAGTTGTTGATATTGTTTTCTTAGATGAAAATATGCCCGGATTATCCGGAATAGAAACATTGAAAAGAATGAAAACACTAAATCAAAATATTCCTATTGTGATGATAACCAAAAGTGAAGAAGAAAACATTATGGAAGATGCTATCGGAGGACATATTGCCGATTATTTAATTAAACCGGTAAATCCAAAGCAAATTTTACTCTGCTTGAAAAAAAATATTGATAATAAAAAATTGATTACAGAAAAGAGTACATTAGCCTATCAGCAATCTTTTCGTAATATCTCAATGAAAATATCAGATAGATTATCCTTTGAAGAGTGGGAAAAACTATATAAAGAACTAGTTTATTGGGAATTAGAATTGGAAAAAATTGAAGATGCTGGTGTAAGTGAAATTCTCGCAGACCAAAAAAGTGAAGCAAATACCTGTTTCAGTAAATATGTGATGCGTAATTATCAAGACTGGCTATTAGGAAAAGGCAAAGAAAAACCACTTTTTTCACACACTATCCTTAAAGATAAGTTATTTCCTTCAATTAACAATAAACCCATATTTTTGTTTTTGATTGATAATCTTCGCTACGACCAATGGAAAACGCTTCAACCACTTATCAACGAGTATTATCGCACCGATTCTGAAGAGATTTATTATAGTATTCTTCCCACCGCAACCCACTACTCAAGAAATGCTCTTTTTGCTGGACTTATGCCCGGGGAAATTGCAAAAAAATACCCCAATATGTGGCTCAATGAAAATGATGAAGGAGGAAAGAATCAATTTGAAGAACAATTGTTGGGAGAATATTTAAAAAGATATGGAAAAAGAATTAAATACTCTTTTTCAAAAATATTAAATGTTGATTTTGGAAAAAAAGTGTTGGATAATATTCACCAACTTATGCAAAATCAGTTGAATGTGGTAGTTTTTAACTTTATTGATATGCTTTCACACGCCCGTATAGAGGTAGATCTGATTCGTGAATTGGCAGATGATGAAAAATCGTACCGAAGTGTTACAAAATCGTGGTTTGAAAATTCAACGCTGATAGATATGATTAAATATTTATCAGCGCAGAAAATACCTATTTTCATCACTACCGATCACGGTACTATTAAAATTTCAAAGCCTATTAAAATCGTGGGAGATAAGTTTATCAATGCAAATTTGAGATATAAAGTAGGTAGAACAATGGACTATCCTGCAAATCAGGTATATGAAGTAAAAAACCCTGAAGATATTTATTTACCCAAAGAGGGGGTTACCCACAGGTTTATTTTTGCCACCGGTTCAGACTTTTTCGCGTATCCCAACAATTACAATCAATATATTAGCTACTATAAAGACACCTTCCAGCACGGAGGTATCTCATTGGAAGAGATGATGTTGCCGTTTATTAAATTGATGCCTAAATAATTGGCGCCCAGATGTCGGGGATTGGCAAGGTTAACGCAGGTTAAACCTAAAATCTAAAACACTCTCCGGCTCTATTTCAAAAGGATCCATTTCATGCCTCATGACGCGCAAATTACGCTTACCTTTTAGTGTAATTTTATCATTTTCAACCCAGAGAGCTGTTCCTTCACGCAAGCCTGCCACTGTTATTTGCGTGTTTACTGCTAAAAACTCCTCAATTCTATCCTGGCGTGTTTCTCCGCCATGACGAATGATATCATTAATATCCTCCGGATATGGGTCAAGGTAATGTGGATTGATCTGGAAAGGCACAAAATCGAAACATTGGAAATACTTGGGCATAATGATAGGCATATCGTTGGTAGTGCGCAGGGTAGGGCAGGCAACGTTTGAACCGGCACTCCACCCAATAAACGGAGCTCCTTCTAATACTTTTCTCCGCACCGGTTCAATAAGTTCGTGTGCGTGAATTTCGTGTACCAAATGGAAAGTATTACCGCCGCCCACCATTATCACATCTGCTTGATTTACTGCATCAATTGGGCATTTTTTCTGATGAATTGAGGTTACCTTAATACCAAATTTGTCAAAAATTCCAGAAACACGTTCAGCATATATATCGTAGCTATTAGGATGGTTTTTTCCACCTACTTTTACGCCTGCATAAGGGAAGAAGAGGATATTTTTCTTTTCATTTTTCAAAAATTCTGAGATTAGAGGCATACACCAACCTAAGTAAGGTTCTTTGTAATTTGTTGAATTACTTAATAATAATAATTTCATGATAAAAAATTTTAGATTGATGGCGAAAATAGAGAAAAAAAATTATTTTTGCGGTCTCAATTTGAGAAACGTTCATTGAAACGCGCCTTGGTGGTGGAATTGGTAGACACGCAGGACTTAAAATCCTGTGACCATTGCGGTCGTGCGGGTTCAATTCCCGCCCGAGGTACAAAATCTACACTAAGGTGTAAAACAAACGCGGAAGTAGCTCAGTTGGTAGAGCATAACCTTGCCAAGGTTAGGGTCGCGAGTTCGAGTCTCGTTTTCCGCTCCAAACCACGAAATTCATTAAAAACCAATAACTTGCAACAGCAGGTTGTTGCTTTTTGTGTTAAAATCGTAACAGTATCGCAACAAATAACTTTATTAGATATCTCACAAATCAAAAAAAAATGTCAGTACAATCACCCCGCTTAGCAGTATTAAACGGCTATTCTGCCGCAAACTTCTTGCCGGCAACGTTAAAAACCAATAAATCCGGATACTTAAAACATTACCCCGAAAACAATATGTAAAGAATGAACAACAGACTTGTACTGCTTATTATGCACGATGTTTATTGCATTATTGCTGAAATAATTAAACTGGCAGTTGTAGTCTGCAACGGCAAATACGCGGGCTTTCTTGCTTAAAACATATTCAAATCCCAACCCGATATACACTGATTCGGCAAACAGGGAGGCATCGTTATTTATTATTTTTGGGGTACGAATAAAATACTCGGGAGCTGCACTCTCGTTGCTAAGAATGAAATTGTCGAACTGACTTCCTCCTATCTTAAAATTATGATACAATCCCAATTTACCTAAAAATACGCATCCGTTTGATGGATTTGTTCTGAACTTAACCCCTGTTGGAAGCGTTAGATACATAGTTTGAAAGGTTCTTACTGTGGGGAAAATACGTTCTTCCTCCATAAGGCTACTGAAATAATATTTATTAGCAAACGAAAGGTCTCCCTGTAAATATCTGAACATTAATCCTGTAGAGAAATAAAGGTATCTATCTTTAATAACGGCAATATCCGTACTAAGTCCTGCAATAAGACCGGCTTTGGCTCTTTGGCGGGTAAGGGTAAATTCTTTAGTAGTTGGAACAAACCAGTCCACTGTTGGACCGAAACTTATCAAAAAATAGGCTTTCCTGTTTTCTGCACTTGGGTAAACAGATTTGTTAGGTTTCTGGTGTTTTTGGTGTTGATTGGGTTGGGAAAACAACTGAGAGGAGAAAGGAGAAAGAAGAAGTGAGAAAAAAAGGAAATTTAAAAACTTAAAAATCAGAGATTTAATCTTTAAAGAAATACATCTGTTGCTTGTCTCTTGTAACTTGCCACATTTCAATTGTATTTTGTAATTTGTATCTTGCAATTTTTTCATAGCGATTCTATTAATTAAACAATGAATGAATATTGGTTTGAACTGTTTTTCCTAAGTGTTTGAATGCGTTTTCGGTTGCTTCTCTTCCGCGTGGGGTTCTCATTAAAAATCCCTCCTGAATGAGAAACGGCTCATACACTTCTTCTATAGTGCCGGCATCCTCCCCCACAGCCGTGGCGATAGTAGTTAATCCCACCGGTCCTCCTTTAAATTTCTCGATAATGGTTTGCAAAATCTTATTATCCATCTCGTCCAATCCGTGTGCATCTACATTGAGGGCAGCGAGGGCAACCTGAGTAATTTGGTAGGTAATAGTACCATCTCCTTTTATTTGGGCAAAATCGCGCACGCGACGCAGCAGGAGGTTTGCAATTCTGGGGGTTCCTCTACTTCTGCGGGCAATTTCAAATCCTGCATCTTCGGTCATGGATACTCCCAAAATTCCGGCTGAGCGTTTTAGTATTCGGGAAAGAGTTTGTGGGTCGTAGTAGTGAAGTCGCAAATTAATACCGAAGCGTGAGCGGAGGGGTGCCGTTAATAACCCGGAGCGCGTAGTTGCACCCACCAATGTAAAGGGATTCAGTGATATTTGAACGCTCCTTGCATTCGGACCGGTATCAATCATAATATCTATTTTATAATCCTCCATTGCTGAGTACAGATACTCTTCCACCACAGGAGCGAGTCGGTGAATTTCGTCAATAAATAGAACATCGTTGGGTTCTAAGTTGGTTAGTAGTCCTGCCAATTCCCCGGGTTTGTCTATTACCGGTCCGGAGGTTATTTTCATATTAACCCTCATTTCATTGGCAATAATATGGGAGAGAGTTGTTTTTCCCAATCAGGGAGGTCCGTGAAGCAACACGTGGTCAAGGGCTTCCTTTCTTGCTTTTGCCGCCTTCACAAAAACCACAATATTATCAATAACCTGTTCCTGTCCAAAAAAATTGGCAAAATCGGAAGGTCGAACCGAGCGTTCAAACTCTTTTTCGGCTGCCGACAGGCGCCCTGAGGCAGCATCTAGATTAGGATTCAACATACGGTTATTGTTTATGGGCATCTAAGTTGTTCAGGTTTTTGATTGCTTTTTCATAGTTGGGATTAATGGATAGCGATTGCTGGTAGTCGTTACGTGCATTCTTGTAATCGTCCATCCATTCGTAGGCCAACCCTCTATTAAACCACGCCTGATAATAAGCGGGGTTAACTTCAATAGCTTTACTGTATAAACGAACTGCTTCTTCATAGTTGTCTTCAAAATAGAAAGCAATATACCCCAAATTATTATAGGCAGGATAACTGTAGGGGTCAATAGTAATGAGATTTCGATATTGTTCTTTTGCCAAATCCAATTCGCCCAAATCTTGATACAATTTTCCCAGACTGTAGTTTAGCAGTTTGTCGTTGGGGGTAATTTCGAGGGCATTTTTATAGTAACTGATGGCTAATGGATCGTTCATTTCCTGAAAAAAGTTTCCCAAAGCGTTGTAGGCAATCACTTCACGAGGGTCTTGGTCAATAACAAGTTGCAACATTCTAATAAATCCGACTGTATCTCCGTATGCCTCCAGCAGTAATGCTTTGGTTAGATAGGCTTTAGGATTATGGTTTTGCTGACGGATAGCGGTTTCTATAATTTCTTCACATTCCTCATACATATATTGATACAAATAAAGTTCTGCCAATTTTAAATATGCTTCGTTATTCTTATCCACAGCAATTGCCTTTTTCAGCATATCTTCCACCAAATCTGTTTCCCTTTTTGCTAAATAGATATCTGCTAAAGTAATGTAGTAGGACGATTTTTTATCATTTAGCTTGATGGCGTATAAAATATCATTCAGTGCCTCGTCCGTGTTGTTATTTTGGTAATAATACTCGGCGCGAAGTTGGTATAAATCGCTGTTTTTAGGACTTTTATCAATTTTTTTACACAACTCTGCCAATTGTGTAGGAAGGTTGTCGTACTTATGCGATTTGCAAGAAAAGCCGCAACACAAAGTAATGATAAGGCTATAAAAGAGAAGTTTCTTCATAAAGATGAATAAAATATTGCGCAAAAATATATTTTTTTATTATCAATAGGATGCCGAAAGTTTCTATTAAACTGACACCTTCAATTCCAGGGCAAAGCATTCCTCTTGAGGTGTGTTTCAAAAAAAAAAACCAGATAGTAATATCTGGTTTTTTTAATTCTGCAAATTACAAAAATTGCTATTTAGTCAACACCAAACGTTTTGTAACCGGCGCATTGTTTTCGGAATAAATTTTCACGAAATATATACCGGATTGTAAATGAGACACATTTACGAGATGACTTGTTGGCGAGGCGATGAGATGATTTGAAAATACAATTCTACCATAAATATCATAAATCTCAATATTGGTAATGCGCGACTCGTAATTCGTAATTGTAATTTCTCCGCTTGTTGGATTCGGATATAGATTAATCGAAGAAGTTTGATTCTCTTTAATTCCCACAGTATTAATAACAACAGTGACTCCTTCGGTAAGTTCCGATTCATCGCAATGTTCATAAACAGCAGAAATTTTATAAATATATGTACCATCTTCAAGATTTTCATCAAGATATTCGGTATTATTATATGGCGTTTCATTCAGTTGGTCAATACCTCTATAAATGTAATAGCCTAATAAAACACCATCAATATTTTCTGGTTTTTCCCAAAAAATCTTAGCATTGTTTCCAATGGAGTCTCCGGAAAGACTTATAGGTTTTTCGCATAGAGTTGGAAAGAAACAAATCACATTCGACATTACAGCAGCCGATTCTTTATTGCCTTCATATACTGCTCTTACATTATAGGCATACACCCCATTTTCAACATTTGTTTCTGTGAAATTTAAAACTGTAAGCGGAGTTGAGCCATTAAGATTATTGTCATTTCTGTAAATATTATAGCCGATGGGGGTACCTTCAATGGGCGCCTGCCAGGTAATTTTTATATCTGCGCCATCTAAAGCAGCTTCTACATTTTGAACTTTAGGGTAAAGATTTGGAAAAATAAATGTATAGTCGAGAGTTTGTCCCCAGGAAGCTGCGCTACACGCATCGGCTGGTGCAGTACTGTATGTGCAACGAAGTCTGAAACGTTGTTCTCCAGGAATGAAATCGTTAGGAATGGTAATATTGAAAGTATATTCCTGACCGGAATTTGGACAAGAACCTTGACACAACAATTCTGAAGTATCAAATATATTATTTCCATTAGCATCTACCCATGCTTTCATATTTTGACTACTATAACCAACCATTACTTTCAATGTAAATTGTTCTCCCGCGTTTACAGGAACCTTTATGTTGGTATAATCTGAATAACCGTTTGGAGTGCCGCATAGAGGTGCATGGTTAATTAATTCAACCTGGTCTGAATTTCTAACCAGTATCACTGAAGTAAATCTGTCACCAGCGGTACATCCTGTTGATAATTCCGGAATACAGAAATTTCCAGAACCGGTATTTGCGACTTTAAATGTCTCTGTATAAGAACGTCCATAATTGGCAGTAAGTTCTAATTTCATGTCCACTTCGTAACCGGAGGGCATCTCAAGGCTGGTTATTACAAAAAAATCTAAATTCATACTTTCTCCTGCGGGTAAGTTTTGGGGCGCTCTGCTTTTTCCATCTTCGCAGGGAATGAGAATATATTGATCGTCAATTACTAGTTTACCTTGCACATTGAATGCATCAGCGCCTCCTTTATTATCCACCACAAGCGTTATTGTGGCTAATGAACCTTGGGGTAAACTGCCATCTTCAGCACCCTCTATCAACACTTTGCTCAATTTAAACTCAGGAGCAAATGCTTTTAAAATCAGCGTACTTTCCCACAGTTCTGCACCACCGGTAATTGCCAAATTCAAGGGGAAAGATTTACCATCAATAATATCGTTGGCGACAGTAATTTTAAATTTCACAGTGGTAGTACTACCAGGGGCAATAGTGGAAGTAAGTTGCGTTGACCCTGTTACTATGGATAATTGCGGGTCTGTGCAAGAGATATTAGCAATGAGTGTTCCCGATGTTGGTGCGATACCTACGTTTTTCAATGTAACTTCTATTTCCTGATTTGTAGATAAATAGGTAAGTTTATCTGATCCCACCACACTGTATCCCTGATGTACTACATACGGACCGGTTGGGGGAATAACAGATACTTCACCAATATAGGTCACTCTGTTATGTCCTGTAACACAAAGATTTAAATCCATCGGGACGTTTACAGGTATATCGAAATTAATCTCTGCCACACCATCCGAAACGGCAGCCGTACCCACTATGATAACTTCGTTATTGTCGATATATGAAAGGGCAGCAACAGCACCTTCTGAATCACAATTAACAGATAACGATGTATTTCCGATAAAGATTACCGGCAAATATGTGACCGTCATCGCTTGCGGAGTTTTTGTTCTGAAATTCATTGATGGGTCACCGAAAAGAGTCCATGATCTGTAGTCATTCAATCCACTACTGCCATGAATCAAGTATGTTTTTTGCGATCCGTTAAGCATAGCACCGCCCATAGTTCTTATATTTTTTCCCGGTAAACCGTAGGTCTGTCCTCCATTAGCAGTATGGGTAATATTCATAAATAAATCTACAAACTCATCTTGGCCTGTCATTGGTGGATTCCAACCAGTAACAATAGAAGCCCCCAGTACTGCAATAGCGCCGGCGGGTTGATTATTGTAAGTATGTCGCATCCATGCTTCAGAAAAACATAAACCTGTATGAAACTCTCCATTGTTACAGGCTACTAAAAAGAGGTAGGGCAATTTATTTGCGTTCTGTAATTGGTTTACATTTGTAATAGAATATCCTGCTACAGACCAACCGGTTTGCGAACCGTGGTTGCAATAATTCAAGACGCCGACTCCGGCATTAACTCGCTGATTAATTAGAGCTGCCGTTGTGTTTGGTATTTCGGGACAAGTACCATCATACTCTTGCCAAACAGGGTCATAACCATAATTCATCATTCGGGTTCTGATATTATTCATGTGTTGATAGTCAGCCTCGTAACCATCATGTCCGTTGCTGCCGCCGCCTTCGTTACGAGCAACACCAATCCCAGCACTTAACCAAGTGTCAGCAGTAGTTAGGTCTCGTTCATAAGCGATAGTACGTTGCACCTGAGTTTGAATATGTGCTGGGCTCTCGGATGACATTCTACCCACCAAAAACTCAAGATAGTAATCGCCGGTTAGATCTCCAAATAATACATCAGCAGGCGCTGGAGACGGAGAACCTCCTGTAAACATTATAGATGGTATTTGTGCCGCATCGCCAACAAGAAGTACAAAAGCCAAATTGTTTTCGGGGTTGTTGTAATAATTGGTAAGGTACGTTTTTATCTCAGTGGCTGTAGTTCCGGTTGTTGCAGTAGAAACCAAGGTAGTTTTGCGTCCCATGGTTCGTTTCCAATCCACGTAGGGTTTCATTTCGTCCATCCAGGGAGTATGGCAAATAACCAATATCTCGCCAGCCTCTCCGGTAGGGTGACCGCGATGCTGAAGTACGGAACTGTTAATGAACATACGATCGTACATCGCACTAAATTCCGGATCAATAGTGGCGTGTCTTTTTTGAGTAGTAAATTCATTTTTGCCGGTAGTTCGCGTATTGTTTATGGTAACTGTAATCTCAGAATAAACTCTTAAAGTTTTTGTAACAGGGTTATACTGAATTGGATACACGTCCACCGATTGTCCTCTGATATCTCTCATGATAAAAGGCTCTCTCAAACTCGCGAGAGTTCCGGGGAAAAAGCCATCTTTTTGATAAATATCGCCTTTAACAAAAGGAACTGTCTTTGGATCAATATTGCGAGTTAGATTTCCTTTCGATGGAGCTATTTCGATGTTTGCATAATCGATGTAACTGCCGTAAGATATTTCTAATTCAGAGTTTCCTCTGTCGGGGATAATGAATGAGGAGGTAAGAAAGAATAGTTCGGGGAAACCCTTTTGCAGCATTAGCGGCGCTTTATCTGATAAGGGAATTGAGGCTTTACCGTAATTAGTAGCCACTTCAACCAAATCCAGTCGATTCACATCGAAGCGGATAATAGTTTGATTGTCATTAGACAATAACAGAACCGTATTGTTCATCGCGATATCGTTGTTGCCCACTGTTAATATTTGGTTTTGGGCAAATAAACTCGTAGCAAAAGCAAAAATTGCTACAGAAAAGAAGATAAATTTTTTCATAAAAATGATATTTATAAAGTTAAAATTTCAGTCTAAACGTTTGTTAATTATTATTATTAATTTCTAATTTTTCACTAATTTCTTCATCACACTGCCCTGTACGGTGTCAATCTTAAGGAAGTAAATTCCACACGTTAAATGGGAGATGTTGATTTCTATTTCAGATTTTGAGATTTGAGATTTGAGATTTGAGATTGTTTGTTTTTTACCAAAAACATCATACATCTCAATACACGTAATTCGTAATTCATAATTTGTAATAATAAACTCTCCGCTCGTTGGATTAGGATAAACAGTGATGGATTGTTCTTCATGCAGGTCTTTTATTGAAACTAATGTGATACATTTTTTTTCTGTTTTTAATGATTCTTCGCAGTCGTTATATATCACTTCTATATGATAACAAACTTCTATTTCCGGTTCTATTTCATCAAAGTAGTTCAACGATGTGGCGGGAATAATCTCTGTATTTAATTGTTCATCTCCTTTGTAAATGTTGTATCCGACAAGTTCCGTGCCTTCATATTGGGGAGCATCCCACGAAATTAGAATGTTTACACCTTCGATTTGGGTAACAGTAATATCACTGCTAATAGGAATACACATTCCGTTAATAGAAACGATTTCAGGTTCGCATGGATCGCTTTCTAACATTGTACCATAAACTGCAGTTACTTCATATTTATATTCGCCGTTTGCAGGAACAATATCAGTAAATGTAGTTTCTTCAACGAGTTTTTCGTTAATTTTTTCATCATCTCTAAACATATTATATCCTTTCAGAGTTAAACCTTTACCTTCGGGCGCGTCCCAATTCAAAATTACGTTGTTGGCTTTCTCTATTATATGAGTAAGTTTTTCTGGGGCATATAGTACGGGGGGAGTCGCATCTAAGGTAGTAACATAGGTAACTTTGTTGAAACCGGTAACTGCCAGCGTAAATTCGGTTTGGTCTGCTATAGGTTCAGTAAAAGTAATGTTTGCGGTGCCGTCATTTACAAGGGCAGTTCCTAAAATAATTACTTCATTGTTCTCATTTTTGTAGGATATGGTTGCGTTAGCGCCTACCACATCGCATTCAACAGAAAATTGGTTTGTACCGGGAGACAGATTGGGTAAATGGTTAACAACCATCTCTTGTGGGGTTTTTGTTCTGAACATCAACGTGGGGTCACCAAAAACTAACCACGAATGGTAGTCATTTAAACTGCTGTTACCGTGAATCATAATCATTTTTTGAGTAGCATTTAACATCGCCCCTGAAATAGTTCTCTTTATACCGGGTTGTGTTCCCGTATAGACCGGAAGATCCAAAATAATATTTGAAAATGCGTCTTGTGCTGTCATAGGAGGGAGCCAACTTATACTAATAGTAGCACCTAAGAAAGCAACGGCTCCTGTGAGTTGTTCACCTTTTATAGCACGCAACCAAGTTTCAGCAAAACAAACGGCACCGCCGCTATTATACTGCCAACTGCCAAATTCTCCGTTGTTGCAAGCTACAGAAAAAATAAATGGAAGTTGATTCGCATTTGTGAGTGCGTTTACTTCTGTATTGCTGTATGTTGGCGACGGGTTAAATGTCCACGCCGTAGGACTGCCATGATTGCAATAATTTGCAATACTTACTCCTGAATTAAAGCGTGCTGATATGCTGGCATTGTTGGTTCCGCTACCCACACCTGCGTATTCCTGATAAACGGTTGTATAGCCGTAAGTCAACATCCTATTTCTTATATTATTCATGTGCACGTAATCTGCTTCACCTCCATCATGTCCTCCTCCACTACCTTCGTTGGCAGCCAATCCAATCCCTTTGGTTATCCAGGTATCTGTTGTATTCAAATCGCGTTCGTATTGTAAAGATTTGTTCACCTGGGTTTTTACATGCGCATTGGTTGTTGCTGAAAATCTTCCAATAAGAACATCTAAGTAATTACCGGAATTAATTTGCCCATATTTTATGTCAGAGCGTGGATTGCTGGTACCCACAGGAGGTATTAGAGCACTGCCGCCTACTAGAAGCACAAAAGATAAATTATTACCTGCTGTGTTATAATAATTTTTTATAAATAATTGAATATTAGCAGGAGTAAGTGGCGATATTTCTGCTGTTGAAACAATAGTAGTTTTGCGCCCAATGGTACGTTTCCAATCTATGTAGGGCTGCATTTCATCCATAAAAGTAGGGGCGCAAATAATTAACAGTTCTCCTTCCTCGCCGGTTGGAAAACCTCTGGTTAGATTGTTGTAATTGAGAAACATATTCTCATACATTTGAGCAAAAGTGGGGTCAATGGTTTCGTGTCTTTTTTGGGTAGTAAACTCGTTTTCACCTTCATTTTCAGTATTATTTACCGTAATCGTAATTTCGGAGTAAATTCTCAAAGTTTTGGTAACAGGGTTATATTGAACAGGGTAAACAAAAAGAGATAATCCCCTCACATCACGCATTATAAAAGTTTCGTTTATTTTAGCTAAGTTTCCGGGGAAAAAATCATTAATACTATACACTTCGCCCTTTACATAAGGAATAGTTTCGGGGTCAATACTACGCGACAAATTACCTTTTGAAGGGGCAATTTCAATGTTTTCAATTTCGGTAAACGTGCCATACGAAATATCCAATTCTGCCGCACCAACATCGGGAATAATAATGGCTGTAGGCAAATAAATAAGATCGGGAGCTCCCTCGCAAAGCATTACCGGCGCTTTTGCCGACATCATAATATTAGCCTTTCCGTAATCGGTGGCAATTTCAATCAAATCCAACTCGTTCAAATCGAATTTAATGGTAGTGGAAACTCCACGCTCGGCAACTAAAGTTACCTCGTTGGGAGTCACATAATTTTTTCCAACAACAATGTGTTGGATTTGCGAAAATGTGTTCAAGGATATGAACAAGATTGCAAAGATAAAAAGGGTAATTTTTTTCATACTTATTGCTTTTTTTTAACAAGATTTTTATTTCAATAATTTATATGTTTCACCATTATCCAACCGAAAATATACATTCCTTTGATTATTAATATAATAGCTTACATTGATAAATGCTAAAAAGATGCCGCAAAAATAGTATTTTTTACTTACGGTAATCATTTCAAATAAGCTTGCTTTTTTCGGTAATCTAATGCAATATTATTATCCATTTGCAGCAATTCCTTTTCGGAAATGATAGCATTCTTCAAAAGTCAATGAACAGCCGCCGCGTTTTCCGCCTTCCATATAGCAAAATTGTGCTGTCATTTCACTTTTTTTTGAATCTTTTACGATACAATTCCTACTAAAGCGAGAATTGGGATAGATAAGGAAAAACGTAAATAAAATGCTATTTTCGCCGAAAAATTAGCAATATGAGTAGAGAACTACAACGCGCAGAACTGCACCGTACTATATGGAAAATTGCAAACGACTTACGCGGGTCGGTTGACGGTTGGGACTTTAAACAATATGTACTCGGTTTTTTGTTTTATCGCTTTATCAGCGAGAACATTACAAATTATCTGAATAATTTAGTGCACCTTGCTGGTAATACGGATTTTAATTTTGCAAAGATTACAGACGAAATGGCTGAAAATGCACGACAAGAAACCGTAACAGAAAAAGGTTTTTACATTCTGCCCTCTGAATTGTTTGAAAATGTGAGAATAAAAGCAAAAACCGATCAAAACCTGAACGAAACCTTAGAGCGTGTTTTTAAACATATTGAAGGCTCTGCAATGGGATTCGACAGCGAAAACGACCTGAAAGGTTTGTTTGATGATGTGGATGTGAATTCCAACAAACTTGGCGGCACTGTGATAAAACGCAACGAACTTCTTGTAAAACTCCTTGATGCCATCGGCGATTTGAACCTTGGTAATTTTCAAGATAACAGCATTGATGCCTTTGGAGATGCTTACGAATTTTTGATGACTATGTATGCAAGCAATGCCGGAAAATCGGGCGGCGAATTTTTTACTCCGCAAGAAGTTTCCGAACTGCTTACAAAACTAACGCTTGTTGTTTCGACTCCGCTCAACAACCATGCAACTTCGGATACCGAGCGTAGCCGAAGTGTTAATTACAAACAACAAGTGAATAAAGTATATGACCCTGCTTGTGGTAGTGGCTCGTTACTGTTAAAGTTCGCAAAAGTTCTCGGCAAGGAAAATGTACGGCAAGGTTTCTACGGGCAGGAAATAAATATTACCACTTACAATCTTTGCCGTATTAATATGTTTTTGCACGACATCAATTTTGAAAAATTTGATATTGCGCACGGCGACACGCTGATTGAACCGCACCATTGGGATGATGAGCCTTTTGAGGCAATTGTTTCTAATCCTCCCTATTCTACCAAATGGGCAGGAGATGAGAATCCACTCTTAATAAACGACCCGCGTTTTTCGCCTGCCGGTGTGTTGGCGCCGAAATCGAAAGCCGACCTCGCTTTTACCATGCACATGCTTTCTTGGTTGGCTACCGATGGAACGGCAGCAATTGTAGAGTTTCCGGGCGTGCTCTATCGTGGTGGTGCGGAACAGAAAATTCGCAAATATTTGATTGATAACAATTATGTTGATTGCGTAATTCAACTGCCGGCAAATCTGTTTTTCGGTGTAAGTATTGCCACTTGTATTATTGTGCTAAAAAAATCGAAAATCGACAATGCCACGCTCTTTATTGATGCTTCAAAAGAGAGTGTTAAGAGCGGAAATAAAGAAAAATTATCGGATGAAAACATAGAGAAAATTCTTAATGCCTATATTAACCGTCATTGCGAGGGCGGAACGCCCGAAGCAATCTACAAAGGGCAACAATGGATTGCTTCGCCTGCGGCTCGCAATGACGCTTACAAACATTTCGCTCGCCTTGTTCCCAATGCAGAAATTGCCGCCAACGACTACAATATTGCCGTTTCCTCTTACGTGGAGCAGGAAGACACCCGCGAAGTGATAGATATTAAAAAACTCAATGCTAAAATTGCGGAAATCGTGAAAAGGGAAGATGAATTAAGAAAGGCGATTGATGAAATTGTTAATGATTTGGAAGGAGAAGATTCAATTAAAAATTAAGAATCAAAAAATTTAAAGATGAATGGGATAGATACTACCGGGAAAATTCAGAATACTGGAGATTTGTACGACAAAATTTCCGTAATCGTTGAGCAAGCTCGGCAAAAAGCGATAACAGCAGTTAACCTAACAATGGTTTATGCCTATTACGAAATTGGTTGCTATATTGTGGAAGATGAGCAACAAGGGGCGCAACGTGCCGAGTACGGAAAAGCCGTATTGAAAGAACTTTCTGAAAGATTAACAGAACGATTTGGCAAAGGATTTTCTGAAAGAAATCTTGAACAGATGAGATTTTTTTATCAAACTTATTCAAAATCAATTTCGCAGACAGTGTTTGCGAAATTGCCTTTTACACTTTCTTGGTCGCATTACCTTGTTTTGATGCGGATAGAAAATCCGGAAGCCCGTCGGTTTTATGAAATTGAAGCAACACAAGAACAATGGAGCGTTCGGCAACTTGCCCGACAATGCGCAAGCAGTTTGTATGAACGTTTGGCATTGAGTCGCAACAAAAAAGAGATGATGCGCCTTGCTCAAAAAGGGCAAATTATAGAAAAGCCAAAAGACTTATTTAATAATCCGCTCGTTTTGGAATTTCTCGGATTGGAAGAAAAAGCGGTTTACACAGAGAGTGATCTTGAAAACTGTATCTTGAACAATTTGCAAAAATTTCTACTTGAAATGGGTAAAGGGTTCTTGTTTGAAGCACGGCAAAAACGTTTCACATTCGATGAAGAACATTATTTTTTAGATTTGGTTTTATACAATCGTCTTTTACAATCTTATGTACTGATTGATTTTAAAACTAAAAAACTCTCACACAAAGACTTGGAGCAAATGCAGATGTACGTAAATTATTATGACAGAAATATCAAACAAACGCACGAAACCCCTACTATTGGTATTTTGCTTTGCAAAACTGCAAACCAAGCCTTAGTTGAACTCACTTTGCCCGAAAATGCGAATATTTATGCTACCCAATATGCACTCTACCTGCCCAATAAAGAACTGATGCAAAACAAACTAAAAGAGTGGATAAACGAATATAATAGTGAAAAAGGAGGGAACAATGAATAAATTAGAACTATTGCTTACCTTATTGGAAGAATCCGTTGAAAAATGTTATCAACAAGATTTTACTTTAATTGACCGCAGTATGGAACGAGCAAGTGTGGCAAGGATTTATTATTATATGCAAGATTTATTGAAAAATGATAATCGTTTTACAGCACTTGCACATTATAATTTAGATGGTGAGTACAATAAGAATGGTGAAAGGGTAAAACGAACAGACCATTCGATTAATGGGAAACTGCCGGATATTATTTTACATAAACGGCTTTCCAATTCCGAAAATACAATGATTTTAGAGTTAAAAGCCACAAGAAGAGATATTGAAAATGATTTCATAAAATTAATGGATTTTACAAACCCTAATGCCAACAATTTATACAATTATTTCCTTGGTGTATTTGTAATGTTAAAAAGAAATACCCCACAATACACATACTTTCAAAATGGAAAAGTAACAAAAAAGAAAGATTTAAACTATGAATAAAATTGAAAAAATGATTGCAGAACTTTGCCCGAATGGTGTGGAATTTAAGAAACTATCCGATTTGGGATATTTCTATGGTGGTCTAAACGGAAAAAACAAAAATGATTTTTCAAATGGCAATGCTAAATTCGTAACCTATATGAATGTTTTTTCAAATATTGCAGTCAATACAGAGATAGCTGATTTTGTTAAGGTTGGAGAAAACGAAAATCAAAATAAGGTTGAGTTTGGCGATGTGTTATTTACAGGTTCTTCTGAAACTCCAGAAGAATGCGGAATGTCATCAGTTTTGACAAAACAGGTTGGCGAGCCATTGTATTTGAATAGTTTTTGTTTTGGATTTCGATTGAATAACAGAACTTTGTTTTTGCCTGATTTCTTGAAATATCTTTTTAGAGGCGACAACTTACGAAAACAAATTACTCAAACGGCAAGCGGTGTTACACGTTTTAATGTTTCAAAAAAAAGAATGGAAAAAGTTCTTGTTCCTATTCCACCTATTGAAATTCAGAAACAAATTACTTATATCTTAGATAAATTTACAGAGTTGGAAGCAGAGTTGGAAGCAGAGTTGGAAGCAAGAAAGAAGCAATATGAACATTACCGCTCTAAGTTGCTCACTTTCAATAATGTAAATGGGGTGAGGTGTAAATGGCTAACAATCAATGAAATATGCAAAACATCACGCGGTATTCGTGTGGTAAAAAATCAACTTAAAGAAAAAGGACAATATCCAGTTTTTCAAAATTGTATGACACCATTAGGATACTTCAACAAAAAGAATTGCAATGCAGGAACTACTTTTGTTATTGTGGGTGGCGCGGCAGGTCAAGTCGGCTATAGTAATATAGATTTTTGGGCTGCTGACGATTGTCTTTATCTTAATTGCTCAGAACAATTACATGGAAAATTTTTGTATTATTTATTGCTTTGTAAACAAGATTTTTTAAAATCACAAGTACGAAAAGCAAGTGTGCCAAGATTATCGCGTTCTGTTATTGAAAATATTAAAATCCCCATTCCGCCACTTGATGAGCAAAACCGTATCGTAGCCATATTAGACAAATTTGAAAAATTAGTGTCTTCGGCAGGCTCAGCCACCGATGGTATTCCCGCCGAAATTGCAGCAAGACGACAACAATATGAATATTACAGGAATAAGTTATTGACATTCCCGTCATTGCGAGGGCGGAACGCCCGAAGCAATCCACAAAGAGCATCAATGGATTGCTTCGCCTGCGGCTCGCAATGACGGAACGCCCGAAGCAATCCACAAAGGACAACAATGGATTGCTTCGCCTGAGGCTCGCAATGACGGTGTGCCCGAAGCAATCCACAAAGGACAACAATGGATTGCTTCGCCTGCGGCTCGCAATGGCGGAACGCCCGAAGCAATCCACAAAGAGCATCAATGGATTGCTTCGCCTGCGGCTCGCAATGACGGTGTGCCCGAAGCAATCCAATGAAGTAAAGAAAACAAGAGTAAGTCAGAAATAAATAAAAACATAACAATATGATAAGAGGAGGAGCAGTTTACATTATGACAAACAAAAGAAACGGAACATTATACACCGGTGTTACGGCAAATTTGAAAAGGCGTGTGTATGAGCATAAAACAGGATATATCCCAACAAGTTTTACTGCAAAGTACGGCTGCCATCTCTTGGTATATTATCAAGGTTTCCACAGAATTGAAGAGGCTATTGCTGAAGAGAAAAGAATAAAAGCAGGCAACAGAAAAAACAAGATAAAGATGATAGAAAATATGAACCCGGATTGGAAAGATTTATGGGAAGAAGTAAAAGAATGGTAACCGTCATTGCGAGGGCGGAACGCCCGAAGCAATCCACAAAGGACAACAATGGATTGCTTCGCCTGCGGCTCGCAATGACGGTGTGGATTGCAATTAGGACGGAAGCAAAATATGAACATCCAAAATAGCAAGAAAAATAATAATAACCCTAAAAAACAAATTCAACTTATAATCTCTTTTAATTTTTAATTTTTTAATGAATGAAATACGACCTAATACTTAAAACCCCGAAAGCACTATCGTTGCCGAATACGAAATGGAGTACAGGGCAATGAAACAATACCAATCGGAAGCCGAATTGGAAAAAGCGTTTATTGAACAACTTAAAACGCAAAGTTACGAACACTTGCCCATCCATTCCGAAACAGATTTAGTACAAAACTTGCGTATCCAATTAGAAAAACTGCAAAACACCCGTCATTCCGAACAGAGTGAGGAATCTCGAACAAAATTCCGTTTTTCCGATAACGAATGGAATCGTTTTTTCAATCAATACCTTGCCAACGCCAACGAAGGAATAGAAGAAAAAACACGCACTATTCAAGAAGATTACATTAAAAACCTAACCCGCGATGACGGTACAACAAAAAACATCTACTTAGTTGATAAACAAAATATTCATAACAACTCATTACAGGTTATAAACCAGTATTCCACTTCAACAGGCACTGATATACCGGTGGCTGAGCGAAGTCGAAGCCACCGGTATGATGTTACGGTTTTAGTAAATGGCTTGCCATTGGTGCACATCGAATTGAAGCGGCGCGGGGTGGACATTAAAGAAGCGTTTAACCAAATTAACCGTTATCAGCGTGAAAGTTTTTGGGCAGGCAGCGGATTATTTGAGTATGTGCAAATTTTCGTAATTTCAAACGGAACATTAACAAAATATTACAGCAATACCACACGAAAACGGCATTGCAGAGACTCACGGCCGTGCGTCTCAAACAATACCAAAAAACAAACATCCAATTCTTACGAATTTACATCGTGGTGGGCAGATGCCCACAACAAGCCGATTACAGACTTGGAAGGTTTTTCAAAAACATTTTTTGCCAAACACAGTTTACTCAACCTCTTAACAAAATATTGCGTTTTTACTTCCGAAAAAGAGTTATTGGCAATGCGTCCCTACCAAATTGTTGCTACAGAGAGAATTTTGGGACGTATCAATGTATCAAACAACTACAAAACTTTCGGGACAATTAATGGCGGTGGCTATATTTGGCATACCACCGGAAGCGGAAAAACACTAACAAGTTTCAAAACCGCACAATTAGCAAGCAAATTGCCCTACATTGACAAAGTTTTATTTGTAGTGGATAGAAAAGACCTTGACTATCAAACCATGAAAGAATACGACAAGTTTGATAAAGGCGCAGCAAACAGCAACACAAGTACATCGGTTTTGGCAAAGCAACTCGCTGCTCCAAATAGCAAAATCATAATTACCACCATTCAAAAACTTGCAATTTATATCAATAAAAGCAAGCGTCATTTCGAGAGAAGCGAGAAACCTCAAACAAATAATGAGATTTTTTTTAAAAGAATGGTAATTATTTTTGATGAATGCCACCGCTCACAATTCGGCGATATGCACAAAGCCATTATTAAAAGTTTTAAGAAATATAACATCTTCGGCTTTACCGGAACACCCATTTTTGCTGTAAATGCAAGCATATCGGGCAATCCTCATCTGAAAACTACCGAACAGGCTTTTGGCGATAAACTGCACACTTATACCATTGTGGACGCCATTTCCGATAAAAATGT
The DNA here is from genome assembly GCA_031253655.1 of Bacteroidales bacterium. GTDB lineage: Bacteria > Bacteroidota > Bacteroidia > Bacteroidales > WCHB1-69 > WRNX01. The sequence goes on along the minus strand of JAIRVY010000046.1, from coordinate 13,508 downwards.
GCTGCCTTTCAGAGTAGATTATATTTCTACGATGAAAGAAGAAGAAAATATTGCAGATGAGAAAGTATGGGACATTGACCGCGAACGTGCATTAATGGCGCCGGTGCGCATTAGTAATATTGTGAAATATATTATTGAAAAATTTAATAAGAAAACTTATCGAAACGATAAATCTTATATTCACAACGTATTAACAAATATTGAGCAAGTTGTTTCTGCCCGCGACCGGTTGAAAGTTGAGGAAATAAAGCAGAAAATAAGAGTTTCGGGATTTAATTCCATTTTCGCAACAAGTTCCATTGATGCCGCAAAATTGTATTACGATGAATTTAACAAACAACAGAAAGAATTACCTGAAATTCAACGGTTAAAAGTTGCCACCATCTTTTCTTTTGGTGTCAATGATGAGTTGGAAGATGGTATAATGGACGAAAACTCTGAAGACACAAGCAATCTTTCCGTAAGCCACCGCGATTTTTTAGAAAAAGCCATTCAGGATTACAACACCATCTTCAAAACCAATTACAATACTTCTACCGACAAATTCCAAAACTATTACAAAGATGTGTCACAACGAGTAAAAAACCGTGAAATTGATTTGCTGATTGTAGTAAATATGTTTCTAACCGGTTTTGATGCCACTACTTTAAACACGCTTTGGGTGGACAAAAACCTACGACTTCACGGACTTTTGCAAGCATACAGCCGTACAAACCGTATTTTGAACAGCATAAAAACCTTTGGAAATATCGTTTGTTTCCGCAATCTCGAAAAAGCCACCAATGAAAGCATTGCACTATTTGGCGACAAAGAAACCGGTGGCGTTGTTTTGCTCAAATCATATTCCGATTATTACAATGGTTATGAAACGGAAAACGGAAAAACCGTAAAAGGTTACGAAGAATTAATTGCCGAAATTTTGCAGAAATACCCGATTGGAGAGCGCATTGTGGGCGAGAAATTGCAAAAAGAGTTTATCAAACTCTACGGTGCTATTTTGAAAGTTAAAAATATTCTTTCCTCTTTTGATGAATTTTCCGGCAACGAGATACTTTCCGAGCGCGATGTACAAGACTATCACAGTATGTATATTGACCTTTACAACGAATTTAGAAGCAAAGATAAAGGCGACAGCGAAAATGTGAATGATGACATTGTGTTTGAAATGGAGTTGATTAAACAGGTAGAAATCAATATTGACTACATTTTAGAGTTAATTCGTAAATACCACGATGACCATTTGCAAGACAAGGAAATTGTAATCACAATAGGCAAGGCAATAGATTCAAGTATGGAACTTCGCAACAAGAAAGACCTTATTGAACAGTTTATTGCATCACTTACCCCAACCACCCAAGCATGCACTGAGCGAAGTCGAAGTGTGGATGACGATTGGAGAAATTTTGTGAATAAAAAACAAAAGGAAGAATTAAATCGAATTATTTCAGAAGAAAATTTGAATCCGGAGGAAACGGAAATATTTGTACAAAATGCTTTCCGCGATGGCTTTATTCAGGAAACCGGCACTGCAATAACGAAAATCTTACCACCCCTCAATCCATTTGCTGCCGACAATCAATATGCCACCAAAAAAATTACTGTAATAGAAAAATTGAAACGGTTCCTTGAAAGATTTTTGGGGATATAATAGTTATTTCCTACTATGAAATTCGGCAAGTGGAATGACGTAATAGTCTTATTTTCTGCCGATTGACAGTCGAATTTGAGCCTTTTGGAAGCTATTTGTATAAAAAAAATGTTGAGCAGTGATACTCAACATTTTGTTGCATTTTTTTGCCTGTTCTTGTGTTCAAGCTGGGATTCGAACCCAGGACCCCATCCTTAAAAGGGATGTGCTCTACCTGCTGAGCTACTTAAACATCCTTCGGTTTTTTGAGGGCGCAAAAATATACTTTTTTCAATGCCTTAGTATCCCAAATCTTTATTTTTTTTAAACTTAAATTAAGTTGCTAAATATCGGTGAATTACGAAATTTTAATCAATATATTTATCGAAATCCATTCAGGACATTTTCACGCCATTTTAATAAATGGCTTATGAATAATTGAAGATTATTCGCATTTTTACTGACTGAAATTATATATTGACCTGCATTTTGTAATTCTTTTGTTTTATTAAATAACTATGAAAAAGATTGTATTACTGCCAAAAACCGACACCGTTATCCTGTGTTTGCCAAAAGAATGGATAGGAATTCCCGTTATGTGCACTTTTGCTCCATTATCGGAAGAATTATTAAGTAATTATGAACAAGATATGAAAATTGAAGCGAAAGAGTTCGTTAATAACGAAAAAATATTTTCTTTGCAGTTGAATTGAATCGAATTATTAATTTCAAAAAATAAAGCAATGAAAAAATCCTTTCTTTTAGTAGTCTTAATTGTTTTTTCAGGTAATCTGTTATTAGCCCAACGTCCAAGATGTTTGGATGATGTTGAATATGCACTTACTCTTCTTAAAGAAGTTCCCAGAGCCAAAAAGTATATTGATGAGTGTTTTCAGGGAAATGAATCCAGCGCAGATGTGTGGTTGGTTCGCGCAAATGTGTATATTCAACTTTGTGAATATGAGATTGAAAGAAGTAAAAAAGAATCTAAATATGTGATTCGTTGGCCCCAAGCCTTAATTATTGCTAATGAATCGTTTTATAGAGCAGTGGAAATTAACCCGAATGTTAAACCATCTAGGGGGTTGATAGATTCAAAAGATGGGCAACTGCTGACTGCACCCGTAATTCACGATATGGCAGCAAAGGCTATGGATAATAAAAAATATACCGAGGCTGTTAACTTGCTTAATCTCGTAATTCGCAGTTATAAGGCTGAAGCCAAGAAATATGCAATCAACTTAGCTATTGCCTATTTAGATTTGTCAAATTGCTACAAAGCTCTGGGTGACGAAGCCAACGAAAAGAAATTATTACAAGATGCAGCGAAAATAAATCTTGCAATTCCCGATATTTATTTGAATCTGTACGATATCTATCTAAAAGAAAACGACACGATTAAATGTGGTGAAATATTAACGCAAGCCAAAAAAGTGCTCCCCGATTCTTTAGCTACAAATGTAAAAAGTTATGAATTAGATTACTTGTCGATGATTGGAGACACGGCAAAACTTAAAACTACTGCGATTAATATGTTTGAACAGTTTAAGGATAAACCTGCCGTTATCAGTATTATTATCAATCATTTAATCAATATTAAAGAATATCAATCCTCTGAAAAGATGCTTGAAGAAGGCTTGATTATTTCGCCTGATGATGTAAAATTACTGCAACAAATGGCATATAGGTTCAATTGTGAAGCGCTAGACTTTATTACCCTAAAAGATGAAAAATTGAAGGAAAAGCCCAAGAAATACATTGAGGCCGAGGCTGCTCTTAATAAAGCAAATGAAATATTTGAAACGGCACGAGTATGGACGGAAAAAGCATATACAATTGACCCTGATGATAGAGATAATAACATAATGTATTCAAGAATTCTTGTCCGTTTAAATTTAGAAATACCCGCTGAACTGCAAGAAAAAGTTGATTCCTACTTCAAACGACAATAAATTTATGTGTGCTATGATGCTACTAAGGGTTTTTTTGAGAAATAAGTGCTTAAGGTATATATTTCTGTTTTCTACTTTTCTATTTTTCTATTTTTCTGTTTTTTCCCAGGAAAACACTATCAAAGTTTACAGTTTCGCTATAGATGACGTGATAGCTAAACCGGCGCAACGCCAAACAGAATTTGCGGTTAAAGAAGCTAAAAATCAAGGTGCTGATATTTTGTTTTTGCATCTGAATACTTTTGGCGGAGAGTTGGAAGCAGCCGAAAACATCCGAACATTGTTGCTTGATGCTACCATTCCTGTGTTTGTGTTTATCGATAAAAATGCAGCCTCTGCGGGTGCGCTAATCTCTATTGCCTGCGACAGTATCTATATGTCGCAGGGAGCTTCTATCGGTGCGGCGTCTGTAGTTAATCAAACCGGCGAAGTAATGCCGGATAAATACCAGTCGTATATGCGTTCTATGATGCGCTCTACCGCCATTGCCACCGGAAGAAACCCCGATATTGCACAAGCTATGGTAGATCCTGATATTGAAGTGAAAGGAATTAGCGAAAAAGGAAAAGTGTTGACATTTACCACGGATGAAGCTATTAAACATGGCTTTTGCGAGGGGGAAGCCATATCAAAAGAGGAAGTGATGGAACTTGCGGGAATTGATAACTATTACTTTATGGAACAGACGCCCGACTTTATTGAAAAAATTATTCTCTTTCTGCTCAATCCTATGGTGAGTGGGATATTAATTATGCTAATGATAGGCGGAATCTATTTCGAATTGCAAACACCGGGAGTTGGTTTTCCACTAATTGCAGCCCTCACTGCCGCAGCACTCTATTTTGCTCCGCACTATCTACATGGTTTGGCTGAACATTGGGAAATTCTACTCTTTGTAGCAGGGATTGGACTGATTGTCTTAGAGATATTTGCCTTTCCGGGGTTCGGAGTCGCTGGAATTTCGGGGATTATTTTGGTTGTTTCTGCTTTGGTGCTCTCAATGACACTGAACTTTAAATTCGACTTCTCTTTTGTATCCCCAACTACTATCATCAAAAAAATTACTTTAGTTCTGGGTTTTTCAACAGCGGGTTTTTTGTGCTCTATTTGGCTGGGAATGAAATTGATAAACACAAATACTCGCTTTGGAACTATTGCATTGAAGACAGAATTGGGAAAAGAAACAGGTTTTATTTCTCAGGATTTATCGATGAACGATTTGGTTGGAAAAACCGGACGCGCCGTTACTTTCTTGCGCCCCGCAGGAAAAGTGGAAATTGAAGATGAACTCTACGACGCGATTTCCGAATTTGGATTAGTTGATAAGGATGCTATTGTGAAAGTTGTACGATTCGAAAATTCACAGTTGGTAGTTGTAATATTGTAGATTATACAGCAAAAATAATAATATTTTTTATAGGGCATTATTTATATTTAACCTCTTCTAAACGTATTTTTATTAAATTGTTGATTATTAACCAATTTTAAATCATACTCAAATGAAAAAAAGTTATGCAATTTTATTTATTTTCTGTTTAGTTTTTATTCTAAACCTAGTGAATGCGCAACCCAATGTTTTCAAAGTGCTCAGTTCATTAGAAAATTCTTTACCCAATGCTTTAAGTTCTACAGGTGAATTTCTTGTTGGAATTAAAGCTAGTGCACCCGAAGGTGGTTATATTTATGAAATTGCCACAGACCAGATTACTTTTCCTGATAATTTATTAGAAGGAACTGCTGTTTTATCAGACAAAACGGTTGCGGGACACTTTTTTTATCCTGATTATCCTTTTGGTGGAACTACAAAAGATGTTACCATTGCGGGAATATGGGAAAATGGTACCTTTTCCTATTTAGGTTTGGGTAATCTTACGGCAAATGATATTTTTTGCAGTAGTGACGGAAGTCATGCTCACGCTTTATCAAGCGATAAGAAAAAAGTTGCCGGTTGTTTGGTGAAAAATGAGTTTAGCTTTGTTGCACCTTGCGTTTGGACTAAGAACGTAGCAGGAAATTGGGATTATCAAATCTACAAAGTTCCTGATAATACAGGGCTACCTAATACAAAAAATGGAAGAATATTTTCAATTTCTGATGACGGGACTATTGCAACAGGTTATACTCTTAATAATTTCGGTGACAGAGTAGTCACTATTTGGAAATCACCAACAGAATATGTTCGTTTTGAAGAGATATCTTCAACATTCGATCAGGGATATGAAGTGAGTAAAAATGGAAAATATATAGCCTTATGCTATAACAATAAAGCCACACTTTATATTGTTGCTGAAGATAAATTAGTTCATATTCCTGTTCATCAAAACGCTAAAAGTTCTGTTGCAACAGCTGTTACGGATAATGGAGTGGTGGTAGGTTACTCAGAGTTTACTGCTGCCGGCGGAGGCGCTTACAGATGGGGATTTATTTATTCTCAGGCGTTTGGATTCTTTGACTTGGCTGAATTTATTGAGAAATTCGCCCCCGATGTTAACACGTATCCAATAGATTTTACCGCTTTAAACTTTACTGTTCCTATGTGTGTATCAAACAACGGATTAGCAATCGCGGGCTGGTGGGGATCCGGCGTGCTTGACCGTACAAGCTGGGTGTTAAAATTGAGTAAAGAACCGGAAATTCTAAATAGACCCATGAATCCTACTATTGAGGTTATGAACCACAAGACTGTATCACTTAATTGGGATACTCCGGCAAGCATGCCGGGACATACGCTCACCGGATATGAAATTTATCGAAATAACATCTCAATTGGTAACGTTAGTGCCGGTGTAACAACTTATTATTTTGACGATCTACTTGAAGGAACCAATTATTACACCATAGCTGCTAAATATGGAAACGAATTATCTCCCAAAACAGACCCTCTAACCGCTGAAATTTATAGCTTAGCCTTACCTTTTCTTGAAGATTTTGAATCAGGAGCGTTTGCTACCAATTTTTGGAAAAAAGAACCTGTGAACTCACTTTTTCTTATTGTTACTCCGGAAATGTACGGATCCAATAGAGGTATTTCTGGAAATGGAGTTACTTACATATCAGGAATAGCATCTAAATCATTCTCTTTGGTTTCAAAAGATTTTAGCGCTGCCGGGCAACAAAATGTATTTCTTAAATTTGCGTTGAAAATTCTTTTTAATGAACTTGCCGATTCCCCTGAAAAACTCTTTGTTGAAGCAAAACCAATTGATGGCAACTGGCAAACCGTTGCCACTTACGATGCCTCCATCTTAAACGAAGGTACTAAAGTGTATGGTTGGAACATTGAAACCATTGATTTATCACCGGTTGTAGCAAATAAAGAGTTTCAAATACGTTTTAGATTCTTTAACACCGTTGATTATGACGCAAATAACTGGGATATTGACAACGTAAGAATTGATTTCCATCCCAGAAGCGACCAAGTTTTAGCGCCGGGAAAACCTGAAGGTACCCTTTTAGAGAATAATGCCGTTGAATTAATTTGGCAATCTCCTACGGGTAGCTACGATCTCACTTACTTGAATGAAGTCCCTTTTTCTGCTATTGGAAATGAGGGAATAAGTTTTATTGCTGTAAACTCTTTTTCATCTGCTCAATTAACGCCCTACATCAATAAATATCTTACTTCGATATCTGTGCATATTTCCCAATATAAAGACGGCAATCCATCTCATAAACTAAGCTTAGTTGTATATGTGGATAATATTTCCGTTTTAGAGCAATCCATAACTTCATACAAGTCTAATGCGTGGAATACCTATTCATTAAACCAACCCATACTCATTGAAGCCGGTAAGAATCTGAAATTTGGCATAAAAGTTAATGAACATCACCCGACAGAATGGCCCATAAGCCTCGATAAATCTTATAAAATTATTGAGGAAGGAAATCTATATTCGGAAGATAATGGTACTACCTGGTTAAAACTTTCTGATGAGGGAATTACTGACAATTTGGCAATTATTGGAAATCTTACCAATACGAATGCGGCAACAGTGCTTGGAAGACTTGAAGATTTTTTAGGTTATCTACTCTATCACAACGGAAAGATTGTCTCTAACAAAATTAATTATCAAACTAATTTTAAAGATATTAATATAGACTTGTCTATACAAAACAAATATCTTCTCTCTGCGTACTACAATAATGGTATGGAATCAAACAATTCATCTGTGTATGTATTAAGTATTGATCTTCAGCAATGTAATAATAAAATACAATACTACCCTAACCCTGCAACAGATAAAATCTATATTCAAGGTAATATATCAAAAGTTACTTTGTTTGATTTGTCTGGAAGAGCAGTATTAGAAACAAACACAAATACAATTTCCGTTACTCATCTAAGCAAAGGAATTTATCTGTTAAAAATAGAGTCCGGATTACAAACTTCTGTGGGTAAGGTAGTTATTATGTAGTTTATGAATTTATTGCTTTACTATCTTTACTGTGGTTGAATCAATAGTAATAAAATAGATTCCATTTATAAGATTACTCATATCAATATCTATTTCATTTTTATTGATATGAGTAATTTTTTCAACCTCTTTGCCCCATATATCAATTATAATTATTGTATTAAAAATCTGCGAGGTATTTCTAATTAAAATTTTATCTGTAACAGGATTAGGATAGATAATCCAGTCGGAGAGTTCATTTTCATTAATTTTCTGATTTTCTTCAAATTTTGCAACAATAGTATGGTCCTTATTAATACTTGTAAATTGATATATTCCTGTTGCTACAGCCTCCGGGTTATTTACTCCATCAATCATTACATTAATAATTTTGTATTTTTCATCGGGTGTTATCGAATAAGTTTGATTTTCTCCTAGATTAACAGTTACCGGAACACTTGGCTCAATTTTTCCGCCTTCTCCAATAACCGACGAGATAATTGTAAAAGTAGGGATAGAAAGTGTAGAAAACTTCCATGTAATGGGCTCACTCCAACCCATTACTAAATTTGGAGGTATTGCTACTGTATATTCGGAATCATATTCAAAATCGTCATGATTAATTACTAGTTTATTCGTAGGATTTATTGGAGTCATCGGAACAAATCCCACGCCATCAACATCACCTCCACCTGTTTTAGTAATTGTAACAATTGGAGTACCCATTGCAGTAGTCATAGCTTTTTTATTAAATGTAACAGAAATTTCTGCTTTCAACGCAATTCCGGTTGCATTATTTACAGGTTCTAATGAGGCAATTTCGAGTATCTCCGGCGGGGTATTAAAGGTATATATTATATCTCCTTCCAATCCCTCAATAGCGGACTCTGGTACAAAGATTTCAAAATTAGAATCCCAATCAAAATCATAATAAATTCTCAGTACTGACTTATTATAGGGATTTAATTCAACATTGAGTGGTGGATTGCCGTTTACCGTAATCCCTTGAAATAAATTACCCTCAATTGATTCGTTGAATCGTATGGTTACATAAGGGTGAATAGATGAACCAAAAAAAGGAAACCACTCTTTCCCGTTTTCCGGCTCAAATTCAACTACCGATATCTGAGGGGGAGATTTAGTAGAAAACTTCCAGGTAATAGGTTGTCCCCAGGCAGGAATTACATCCGGGCTTATTAAAACAGTATATTCTGCATCATATTCAAAATTATCGTGATTAATAATTAATACTTTACTCGGATTTATCGGAGTAATAGGGACATAACTTACCCCCGTAACAATTTCACCACCCGTTTTAGTAATTGTAACGGGAGGTGTAAACAAACCATGAGTAAAAACGTTTTTATTAAAAGTAACTTTTACATCCGCATTCAAAACAACTCCAGTAGCATTATTTTCGGGAGATAAAAAAGAAATTGCTAAATTGGGAGGGGTAGTAAAAGTGTAAACTATATTATTGGCTAAACCAATAACAGCACCTACGGGAACAAAAATTTCAAAACTGCTATCCCAATCATAGAAGTAATAAATTCTAAGTTGTGCTTGATTATAGGTGTTTAACTCAACGTTTAACGGTGTATTCCCATTCACAGTTATTCCCAGTAACGAACTTCCCGTTATCACTTGACTGAAAGTTAATTGAGCATAAGGACTATTGTCAGGCCCAAAAAAGAAAGGCCATTCTTCTCCATTTGGAGGATCGTATCCCAAAACTGTTGTTTGGGCATTCACACTAAGGCAACAAACCATAGTGAGCAAGAGCAATAAAAAAGATGTAATTTTTTTCATAATGTTTAAGAAATAATTAATAATTTAATGCAAAAGTATCATAATTATTATACCAATCGTTATTAAACTGCAAAATAATCTTGTAATTCTTTCAAAGTATCTTCACTAGTTTGAATATCTCTTACAATGCTCCCTTTTTCCAAGTAAAAATTCCCCTACTACATAAAAGCTTCCCCCAACGAAAATAACATCATTTTCTTGGGCATTTGTTTTGGCTTGATTGTAAGCCTCAAGAACAGTGGAAACTTTAATGACATTAAAGTTTGATTGGCTTAGTTTTCTAAATAGTTCTTCAGTAGATAAAGCACGTTCAATTTTCGCTTGGCAGGCGTAATAAGTTGCGTCTTTGGGTAATAATGGGATTATTACTTCCAAATCTTTGTCATTGACAAAACCTAACACGATATGCAGATGATTATGAGGTAAAGTTATTAGTTGCTTCATTACTAACTCAATACCAGCAGGATTGTGCGCAACATCGCAAATGGTAAACGGTTTTTCCGAAACGATTTGCCACCTACCCAGAAAACCAGTATTTTGGTGGAGATTTTGTATGGTATTTTTTAATAGAGTGTAAGACTGTAAGACCGTAAGACCGTAATAGTGTTTTTCATTCTGCTTTCTTCTTTCTGCTTCAAATAATTCTAAGCATTTAAAAAAAATTGCCAAGTTTTTTTGTTGATAATCTGCACCAAATTGTAATTCGCCGGAGTACTCTTCTGCCAAGTAGAGAGGCGCATTTTTCAGTTTTGCCGTGTTTTCAAAAACGGGAAAAGTTTCAGGATGGCACTCGCCGATGATAATGGGGATATTTTCTTTAATAATTCCGGCTTTTTCAAAAGCAATTTTCGACAAACTATCTCCCAGTAGTTGAATGTGATCTAATGAAATATTAGTAATTACCGACAGGATAGGGGAGAGGATATTAGTAGCGTCTAATCTTCCGCCTAATCCCACTTCAATGATGGCAATATCAACTTTTTCAGCAGCAAAAAAATCAAATGCCAATATGGTTGTCATTTCAAAAAAAGAAGGTGAGATGTTTGCTAGTTCTTCTTTATATTTTTCAAAAAAATGAATTACTTTTTGCTCGGGAATCATTTTTCCGTTGATTTTTATTCGCTCTCTAAAATCTATAAGATGTGGCGAAGTAAATAGACCTGTTTTCCATCCCAATTCTTGAAAATAAGAGGCTAATAGATGCGCTACCGAGCCTTTTCCGTTAGTTCCGGCAATGTGAATCGCTTTCAATTTTTTCTCGGGATGACCTGCCATTGCGGCAAGGTTTTCAATATTCTCAAGCCCTTCCTTATACGCTGCACTGCCAATGCGGTGGTACATCGGGAAAGAATTGAAGATATAGTGCAGAATTTCAGAGTATTGTATAGGCATCTTTGCTACTTTTATACTTTTTTGTGCTCGTTTTTTATGTATAAGTATTAGGGTAGAAGAAGCGACAAATTACGGGGTCGTAATTTTTCTTCTGAACATGAAATCCATACTGTTGTATTCAGTCTTTGCATTTTTTGGAGTAAAAAGATTTTTTTAACACCCCATAAATCTGTGTTTGAAAGCATTTCCGGAAAAATGTGTCTCGAAACATCCATATTAATAGTATTGAAAATATAGATTGCGAAAATAGAAAAATCTGTTTTACAAAAATAAGCGTTATCACGAATCGCTTAAAAACCTCACATCTAACGATGTGTATTTCGGAAAAGGAGAAGTAATTGCAAAATCAACGTATAACATCTACTGGAATAAAGAGATTCATAATTTCCCTTCCCCCGAAAAGGAAGTGCCTAAAATGATAAAAGAACTATTAGAAAAATAGCCCACTCGAAAGCAGGCTATTGAGTAATTGTTTTTAATGCCAATTACTGATACAATTTATAATCAAGAACTTCACAATCTTTTTTTGATATTTTTATAAATCCTCCTCTTCCTCCTTTTCTTATAGTTAAAGTATCTTTAGTATCCCGCGTGTCAAAAAATGATATTGTGTAACAATCTACATATTCTTCTGAAATATGAGTTTCAAATTTATCAATCCTGTAGCCAAATTTTTTCTCAGCTATTGTATATACTGCTTCTAAAACAGATTCTTTATCTGAACAATCCGAGCAAATTATAGTTTCGCCATCTGAACATTTCATAGAAAGAGAAGATAAAAATAAACCTATTAATAGTAGTTTTTTTATTTGTTTTTTCATAAAATTTTTATTGACCAAAATAAAACCAAAAGAATGGATAAAGATATAAACTGTTACTATAAGAATTAAACCCCTGGCTTGTAGGCATTACCATTTTTATATAGTTCAAACTCAAATTTGCAGAAAAGGATCTGATAGCAGGGTCGTGCTTGCAAATGTTATTTTGAGCTATTACATAATTAACATTTGTCTCACCCCTAACATCTTGTGGATTATGGCTTTGTAAGTACAGGGGACTGCTATTGGGATGTGTGTGGAAATTGGCAATACCATTGTACGGTTTATCTGGCATTTTTACCCAATCTTTGCCACCATATGCTATTTTCCCTACTGTTCCATCATTTGTTATCCAACCCGCAGATTCTACACCCCAAGCAAAAGAGCGTTGAGATGCAACACTGATTTTGTGGAATCCACTATATTTAAGATTGCCAAATGGCTTGTCACTTCTGTTATATTGACGATATGAAAGCCCCATTTGTATCTCGTAGCTTCCCCATGAAAGTGCACCTCCAATAAGTGCTGATTTTAAGATGTCGCCTCCTTTGGCTCCATTCAAAATTGCACCGGTTGCACTGGATGTAAATCCTCCTGCAAATGCTCCAGCGCCTCCACCAATCACTGAACTTGTCAAACCACCTGCAAGACCGCTAAGCGCTCCTTTCCACATACCATCCAAAGGATTTCCACCTGCTAAGCCGGTAAATGCCGCTCCGCTTACTGCACCGCTAACTGCACCTCCTACAGCTGATCCAACTATTGCTGATCCGGCGAATCCTGCTGCACTTATTGAGGAAGTTATTGCTGTACCTATTCCTGCCGTAGCTGCTCCTATGCCAGCACCACCTATAATATAACCGAACATCGCCCATCCTTTTGCTCCTGCTGCTTTACCTATCTGCCACCCTGAAAAACCACCCATGATAGCCCCGAATATGTACTGTATAAACTCCCCATCCGGATCCGTGTACATCAGCGGGTTATTTCTCGCATAACTATATCTGTTAAAATCCTGCGTAAAACTACTATTTGCCACATACTTGTCCGGCGAGAAGAAACGAGCAATTACGGGGTCGTACAACCGCCCGTTCATGTTGATAATCTTTAGCTCGGGGTAGTGCTCGTGCCCCGTGAAACCGCGGCGGGTAATGGGGAAAGATAATTCAAGAAGCGTGTCGCCGCGCGGGTGAGTAGTTGAGCAGATGTACATCTGTTCAAAAGCATAATTGCCCCAGGGGTCAAAACTGTTGCGCTGCACCACAGTCCCATATATATCGGTTAGGGCACAATAACTACCCAAATGGTCGGTGTGAATGTAGAACATGCTGTCGGTAGTGAAAATGGGGTTATAAGTATTTCCAAATTCACATTTCGTGGGTGCATGGTAGGTAAATGAGAGTCGGTTGCCCCACAAATCGGAGTTTGAGGGTATTTCAGGAAAGACGAAAGGCGCAAAATTCATTCTAAAAATGATTAAGAAAACATACTGCAAAAGTAGAAAATTTGTGCTAAT
>JAIRVY010000144.1 GCA_031253655.1 Bacteroidales bacterium | reverse complement strand
CCCACATCGGCGTCTTGCATTTTTTCCATAATGGCGCTGGCTTTTTCCGCTGTTCCCATATCAATGGCAATCATCCCGCCGTAGCCGTACCCATCGTTTATCATGGATTTTAATAAATTATGGTCGGGATGTGAAGGCAATCCCGGGTAATTAAAATTTACGCCCAATTCTTTAAAGCGCTCGGCTAAAAAGAGCGCATTTTTGCTGTGCTGCATCATTCTGATATGCAAAGTGTGCAAATTTTTTAAAATAGATGAAGAAAGTTTTGGGTCTAACACCGGTCCCAGCAACATGGCGGTGCCGCTATTTACATCTGCCAAACTGTTAATAAACTCGGCAGACGCGCAAATGGCGCCGGCAACACAATCGTTTTTTCCGTTTATAAACTTGGTTATGCTATAAACCACCACATCTACCCCATGGTGTGTGGGAGTTACCATTAACGGAGTAAACGTATTGTCGCACACTAATTTTGCATTATTTGCGTGTGCAATTTTCGCTAACTCCGGAAGGTTTGAAATTTGAAGTAGCGGATTGGTCATCGTTTCGGTATAAATCAATTTCGTGTTGGGGCGCATAGCCTTTTTAACTGCATTTAAATCAGAAATATTAACAAATGTAACTTGGATATTGAATTTTTTGAGGTAGTTTTCAAAGAATGCGAAAGTTCCGCCGTAGGTGGTCATGCTGGAAACGATATGGTCGCCGGAATTACAAATTTGCAAAATTGTGCAGGTAATTGCAGCCATTCCGGAGGCGGTTATCCACGCGGATTCCGTATTTTCCATCGCCGCCAAAGCATCTGCCAAGTATTTGTTGCTTGGGTTCCAGTGGCGCGAATAGAGATAACAACCTTCGGTTTCGCCCTGAAACGTGCCGGTCATGGTACGGGCTTCTAAAAAAGTGTAAGTTGCGGAATCGGTTACAGATGGGTTAACATCTCCAAATTCTCCGAACTGATGCAAATCTTGGATGGCGCTGGCAGGATCAAATTTTTTCATAAAATTTTTATTTTTAGGTAATTAATTTTGAATTCTTTAAAAAAACACTGTTAGAAATATTTCTGCAAATAAACTCATTTTTATGAATCATAAAATATGTAAGAAAATACAACCATTTTTTTACAGAAACAGTTAATTTTATTAAAAAAATAATATAGATTCGCCACCTTTAAGAAAACGAAAAATTTATGACCAATACTACCGGCAATATTTTTGGCAGTATTTCTCTTAAACTGTTTGTTTACACTTGTTTTAAGTGTGCATCTTACCTGCTTTTTACCAAAAGTTTGTATCCTTTTTTGAATAATTTTAATAAATATTTATATGATGAAACTCTACACAATTTTAGAAAAAAAATTCAAATTACACATTAGTGTAAAGATTTTTTCGGTTGTTTTCTGCTTTCTGCTCTTTTTTGCAGGAAATATAGGCAAAATTAATGCACAAGGCGGCACGCAGATTGCTACACTTACATGGATTCAGGAACCCAAGCAATTTCCCCAAGATTTGATTATTTTGGGCGATACGGGATATATCTACCTCCATATTGTAATGGTAGATGACCCGGCAAATAATTTGCCCTGGGTACAACCCCGTATTAAGATTGATTTGCCCCTCGGGATTGATTTCTCGCAAGCTAACTGGAATGCAGGTACAACAGTGAGTAATATACTAATTTCAGAATCTGGACTTACTCCTGTTGCTCGTTTTACAGCTACCACGGCGCCTTCCGGAGCCGCACTTTCGGGCACGCGCACAATAACACTGGCTTATATTGGCGGTTCGGGAGCGCCCGGTCCGGCCAGCACCCTCGCTCTCGGAGATTCTATTAAGGTGAAAGTCAGAATCAGGGCATTGTGGGAAGCAAGCGTGTTAAACCCGGGAACCGTTACGGTAAACATGAGTTCCGGAACAGGAGCCACTTTGTTAGGAGGGACCACCAGAACTACCCAACTCAACCTGATGAGACCCTCCCTGCGCATTTATCCCACTCCGCCTTTCACAGAAACCTTCATCTTTAACAATATTTTAGATACCATGCTCGTAAGCGTGGATATTGACGCACAGCAAGGGCATACCCGAACCGCATTTATTAACTATGCTTACAGAGGCGATGTAGTGCACTTGGACAGTTTTAAGTTAGACGGCATATTGCTGCCCGTTACTACCAGCGCCACTGCAAGCGTACCCGGTGTGTATCATGCCAATAGGTTTGCTACTAATGCTTCGGTGCAAATAAGATTGGACCAAACTCTTTTGAAAGGAAATATTACCGCAACACCCCGAACGCTTACTTTCCGGGCAACCGCAAACCGAGGGTGCAACTGGAACCTCTCCCCCTGGATACAAAACCCTCTGGTACCAAATATATCTCCATCCGGTACAAATTCTTACGATAGATGGACCTCAAACGCTACGGTATTAAGTTTGCCCGGTGTGAGAGCAAACCCCATCTTTTATTCGCAAAGAGCTGCTCTTAATCAATTCAATGCGACTAATAATCCTGTGATAATGAGAGTCTCACCTCGATTTGATTTAAGTAATCCTAATAATAATAACCCGGCGCTTTATACAACGCCAACCGATGCTTATTCCGCAAATAATTTTAATTCATTTTGCTGGGATGGGGAAACGCCAAACTATACTACCCTTGCTCTTAAAAGTGGAAATAATACACTTTCAGGAGGAGTATTTACCGATATGGGGCAACCTACTATTACTTTTGAGTTTAGAACCTATTTAGATTATTATACCAACCTTTCCTATTGCGAATATTATGATACTGCACAAATCTATTACCGCGTATGGATTCCCAAAGACCCCAAGAACTTGCTAGTAACCGACAGCCTTTGGGTGCCCATAACTCGACTGAAAAACACCGACAGAGATTATTATGGTAGATTATGTATTGACCCTACTAATAATTTCCCCTCTTCCAATGCTGAAATCAAAGCACATTACGACCCTGTTTTATGGGACAAATCTCGAAGAATGACTCTTCGACTACCTGGTATTGGTATGGCTAACCCACTTCCTGCCGGCGCTATTGTTGAGTTTCAATGGGTGGTATATGCCAATCCCGACTGGATTAACGAGTCGTGGCGCTCCCGCTCGCAATTTGAAACGTTTCACGATAGTCAAAATCATCTCACACACACTTGGGATGCTCCCCGTTTTGAAAGTACTTGCGGAGATGTCTATACAGGTGGAGGCCGTGCTGTCCTTCCTTCAATGCTTAAACCCAGATTTCGTGCCCGGCCCTTGCCAAAAATGGCGGTATATTCGCAACAGACATTTTATTGGAGTAATCCTACTAATACAGGAGACTATAATAGCAACGCAGTTAATAACCCGACAAACGACCCAACAGGTCCCCGTTATGCAGAATATTTTGTGAAACTGCCCCCATGGCTAAACCTGGATTTTCACACTAGAATTGATGATGCTTTCATCATCAGGCACCGCGATAGCGTAACCTTTCATACGGGTAATAACAGTTGGCGACCTACAATAAATAGCGGAGTAGATTACGGCGAAGACGCTAATGGATATAAAACATATTCCGTTAAATACCACGTAAGTGTGGATGGAGTGATGGATATACGTTTGAAACCGGGAGATTGCCCCGAAGAAATCGTGATTAAAGATACACTGCAAGTGTGGATTGACTGGATAAGCGGCAGTTTTAATAAACTTTCGGGAGACCCCAACGAAGAATGTAGAAAAGTGTTCAGAAAAACAAGTAAAGTGTTCACTGAATTGGAGTTTATTTGTACGCCACCGGCATTGGCAATTGATACCTTTGGCGTTTTCAGGATTACACGCGGATTGCGAGACAGCGACAACGACCACCTTCCCGACGACGGCTCGCTTGCCCTGGATGAAGAGATTGACCACAGGCATTTCCTTGAAGGAGATACCGGATACTTCTTTTTTAAAGGGTACGTGGGTGGAACTACCTCCCAACGATACGACAAATTAGTGGTAGTGTTGAAATACGGAACCGGAGGCTCTATCGGAGCTACGTTTCAATATAAATGGGGTAACACAGGACACACTATTCCTCTTTACGACCAAGGTACCATTGAAATAAAACGCTGGAACGAAGAAAAAACAGATTTTACGCTCTTCACTCTTCCTCTCTCTATCCCAACAATAACCAACCAAGACTCTGTGAATATTTTTTACGACGGCGGTTTTAACGACTATATTCCACGAGGAGGAGACAGTTGTTATTTGAAAGTTCCTTTCCGATGTAGAATGGGATCTAACAACAATATTCGAGGAAATTTTTATTGCTTAACATTCGGTATCCGGCAAAATGACCCAAAACAGGAATGGGTGAGCAAATATTTCCCCGATGCACTTTATAGAATTGTGCATAGAAATCATTCCATACATGCGAATGGTGGAAGTACTTGGACCTTTCCATCGCCATGTATTCCACAAGTTGTAAACGACCTCTATACTAGAACCTTCCATGGTGGAGATGAAATATCAGACTGGCCACGAGAAGTACGCTACCGACATAAATTAGAAAAAGTTGTTTTAAGAATCCCGGGAGGATTCTCTCGAACAGACGATAAAATATCGCTGCGTATGTGGAGATATTATAATGTATATGTTGCCGATGCCTTCGATTTTAAAGTAGTACCCGATTTAGCGGAAGAAGACTTCGCCACCCAAGACAGTATCTTTACGATTGACATGACCAAGTATATTGATTATGAATACGACGGCAGTCAAGGATACACATACAACACCAATACAGGATTACTCTCTAATGGAAAGTTTCCGCCGGGAGATGATGTGGGAGGCGTTTATGCTACATTCAAAAGTTTATACGCTACTCCTGCCTCCAACAGAAACCAGTTAACGGGCACTAACTTTTATTCCAATTCTTTAGTGCAACCGCAAGGCACTAATACGAATTCGATTGCCCAAACCGCAAATATAGGAACAAAAACATTGAACTATACCGGTAGAAAGTTGCAAATGGAACTGCTGCCGCAAACCTATATCATGTTTAACCAGTATGCTTTTACTTCTTTGAAACTTACCAATGCCAATGCAGGCCTTATTAATGAAAACACCTGGTTGTTTGTGAAAGGAAATGTTTATGATGCTTATTTGGTGAATCAAGCTACCAAAGATACTATTTGGGGTGAAGGACTAAACAATTGCTGGTTGAATGTAGGGACAATGCTTGGCAGCGAGATTCAAAATCATAATTTAGTCTATTCTTATAAAGGAAAAAATGAGTGTTCTAATGATACCGTTACCGTTTATTCTGCTTTCAATGCTTCGGATGTGCCCACCTTCAGCATTGATAAGCAACTTGGTATTGAGCAGGTGGATAAGTGTAATCGCGGTGAAAGAAAATACACCATTTTAGATTTAATGACAGCCCGGATAAAGGTGGCAGGATATATTGAAGAAAATATTCCCAATCCTGCTAAACCCGGATTTTTCCATTATAATCAGGGTTACGCCATGGATTATGTAATAAACGGCAAAGTATCTCAGGGCGCGCTCAACGATGCATCCGTAACTTTCCGTATTCCTGTAGGGCAGGTTTATGTGGATACAACGAC
>JAIRVY010000125.1 GCA_031253655.1 Bacteroidales bacterium | reverse complement strand
AAATCAATTATACAACCTAATTATACAACACGTTATTATTTACATCGCATACCTACGGCATGCGTGAATATTCTCGGACAATTTTCTTCTACAAAGCTCTTATCCCTGACGGGATAAAGGTTCGACCAAAAGATATCTTTTCCACCCGATTTTCCGACTGACCCCACAAGAATATATGGCAAGTGAACTATGTCTTGCCGAGACTAGTTATTGCCGAAAAGAAAAAGGGCAAATGAAAATAACACTTGATGAATGGAAAAAATTTGCAGAATTATTTGAAGTTAAAGTAGAGGATATTTTTGAGTAGGACGACAACCAGATGCCCTTCTGCAATGAACATTTTTCAAGCAGTTATCACGGTGACAATAACACTAACAGTAGTACTATCAATTTTTTTGTTCCTGAGTTTATGCTTGATGCATTTCAAAAACTTATAAAAAACTTGGAAGAAGAAAACAAACACCTGAAAGCTCTATTGAAAAAAAGTAAGAAATAAATTCTTAATCTCTTTATTGGAAGAGGGTTTTGGAGTTAAATTACCACTACCATTAAGAGGGTTAACGCATAAAAAAATGCGCTAAGAAATTTCACAAATATGTAATGGTCAATGACTTACACAATAATATTGCTTAAGAGTTCGCAAAAATAGGAATTTCTATTATTTTTGCACGCTTATTTAATCAAAATGGAAGAAAAAAATAGTTCCCCCAAACATCCGGAACGAAATTCAAAATCAATTAAGGTTGCCATTTTTTCAATTTTGGCAATCTTTATCCTCTATTTCGGAACAAATTTTTTAAAAGGAATTGATAAACTTAGTAAAAAGGAATACTACTATTCTATTTACGATAACAGCGGAGGATTGTATAAGGGCGCAATTGTTTATTTACACGGCTATTCTATTGGTAAAGTTACCAAAGTAAATCTTGTAAACAGTAATCCTGTTCAAATTTTAGTGGAGTATGTGATTAATGAAAGAATAAATATCCCTTTTGATTCCCGTTTTGAAGTTACCTCCAGAGATATGCTGGGGGGGACCATAGTGCGTTTAGAATTGGGCAAAGCACAACAGTATGCAGCCCCCGGTGATACGCTTAGCTGCGGGCTTGTTCCACAACTTACAGACGGTTTGGAATCGATGAAAGATCAGATTGTAAATATTTTAGCTTCCGTGGATACAATTTCTATGTCGCTGAAAAATGTGTTAGCCGGACAAAGCGGCGCAGAAAAATTAGCCCAAACCTTGAGCAATATTGAATCTATGACGGCATCATTAGACAAAATCATAGCAAGTAATAAAACAAATTTTGGAAAAATTGTTTCTGATATCTCAAAATTTTCTGAAACACTTACTAACATTTCACCCGAGTTGAAAAGAATTGTGGCTAATTTTGCTCAAATTTCCGACTCCTTGGCAAAAGTTAATGTAGCAGAAGTAATTGTGAATGCAAATCAAACTATCATTCAATTGGAAGAGGCGGTTAGAAAAATTAATTCCGGCGAAGGAGATATCGCCAAACTATTAAATGAAGATGATTTATACAATAAACTCGGAAATTCTATTAATAGTTTGGATGAGTTGTTAATTGATATTAAGAAAAACCCGAAAAGATATATCAACCTAACTATTTTCGGAAAAAAAGAAAAAGAAAAATAAACCATAATTCTGTTCGTTACAACAAAAAAATTTTCTATGGGAAGAGCATTTGAATTTAGAAAAGAACGTAAATTTAAGCGTTGGGGAAATATGGCAAAAATATTTACTCGCTTGGGTCGCGAAATTACAATGGCTGCGAAAACCGGTGGTGCTGATCCCAATACCAACTCAAAACTACGTCTCCTCATCCACAACGCCCGCGCAGAAAATATGCCGAAAGAAAACGTGGAACGAGCTATTAAAAAAGCATTTGAAAAAGATACCTCCGAATATAAAGAGGTGGTTTTTGAAGGATACGCTCCGCACGGTGTTGCCGTTGTAATAGAAGCCGCCACCGACAACAACCAGCGTACAGTAGCAAATATCAGAAGTTATTTCAATAAATTCAACGGAACATTGGGAACGCAAGGAATGCTCGACTTTATTTTCGAAAGGAAATGTAGGTTTACAGTAGCAAAAAAAGATAGGTTGGACCTGGAAGAATTAGAATTGGAATTGATTGATTTTGATGCTGATGATATTTTTGAAGAGGATGATACCATACTCATTTATGCAGATTTCCAAAGTTTTGGACCCCTCCAAAAATATCTCGAAGAAAACGGATTTGATATCAAAGAATTTAAGTTTGAAAGAATTCCCAGCGATATGAAAACCTTAACTGAAGAACAAAAAGTAGAAGTAGAAAAACTGCTCGAAAGAATTGAAGAGGACGACGATGTTACCAACGTTTACCACAATATGATGTAATATGTACTACTACAAATTTAAAGTATCTTTTGACGAAGTGGATGATTTTGAACGCAGTATTGAAATCTTATCCTCCGATAATTTTGAATCGTTGCACCAAATTCTCTACGATTCCATAGGTTTGAAGGGGCACGAACTAGCTGCGTTCTCAGTTTGTGACGCTAAATGGAATAAAAGACAAGAGATTACACTCATAGATATGCAAGATGACCAGGAATCGGAAACTCCGGATTACGACGAGGAAGAAGAGTTTTCTACTTCCTCAAATATTCCGAAGTTTACGATGAAAGAATCTGTGTTAAAAGATTTTATCTACGACCCCCATCAGCATATTATGTATGAATATGATTTTATACATCCCAAGGTTTTCTATTTGGAATTGGTAAAAACTTTGCCTGCGAAAGAAAAAGAAATCTACCCGAACTGTACCTTGTCGGTTGGAGAATTGCCTAAAGAAAACGAACAAATAGTTGCCCCTAATTCTGAAGATGAATTTATGGATGAGTTTTTTGATAAAGTGGATGAAGATGATTTGGATGATGGTTTTATGGAAGACTCCTCTTGGAACGAATCGCAATCAGATTTTGATTCCTATTAAGGTAGTTTTCATAGGTTGAACTTTTCTCTCAAAAGCATATCGGCTGTTCGAAATACTCTTTTCCCCCATTTTTTTTACTATATTTGCTCACTTTTTGAAAAAAACAAATTATTATTGATTATGAGTGATTTAGACAATAAAGATCTCCCGCAAAACGAAGATTATACCGCCGAAAACATTCAAGTATTGGAAGGATTGGAAGCCGTAAGAAAGCGTCCCGCAATGTATATCGGCGATGTGAGCGATAGAGGACTCCATCACTTAGTATATGAAGTTGTTGATAACTCCATCGATGAGGCATTAGCCGGACACTGTAACCTTATAGTGGTTACTATTCACAAAGATAACTCCATCTCTGTCTTAGACAACGGACGCGGAATCCCTACCGACTTTCACGAAAAAGAACAACGCTCAGCCTTAGAGGTAGTGCTTACCGTGCTGCACGCCGGTGGTAAATTTGACAAAGATTCCTATAAGGTATCTGGCGGATTACATGGCGTTGGCGTTTCCTGTGTGAACGCCCTCTCTGAACATCTTCGGGCAGAAGTGTTTCGAAACGGCATCCACTATATGCAAGAATTTGAATACGGAAAACCAATCTATTCTGTGAAAGAAGTGGGACAAACAGAACAACGAGGCACTCTGATATGGTTTAAACCCGACGCTACTACTTTCATTACTACCGAATACAAGTTCGGCACCTTAGCCACCCGACTCAAAGAGCTGGCGTTTTTGAACAAAGGAATAACACTAAAAATAATAGACGAAAGAGAAGAAAAAGAAGACGGAACTTTTGCAAATGATAGATTCTATTCTGAAGAAGGCTTGAAAGATTTTATCAACTATTTAGATGGAGGGCGTGAAAAAATTATGGAACACCCCATCTATATGGAGGGTGAAAAAGATAACGTGCCGGTGGAAATTGTGATGCAATACAATACCTCTTTTTCAGAAAATATACACTCTTATGTTAACAATATCAATACGATAGAAGGTGGAACCCATCTTGCGGGTTTTCGCCGCGCACTGACAAGAACCCTGAAAAAATACGCTGACGAAAGTAAAATGTTAGAAAAGTTGGAGAAACAAAAGATTGAGATTTCAGGAGACGACTTTCGCGAAGGACTAACCGCAATTATCTCTGTTAAAGTGGCAGAACCTCAGTTTGAAGGACAAACCAAAACCAAGCTGGGAAACAACGAAGTGATGGGAATTGTGGATCAAATGGTGGGTGAAATGTTGCGAAACTACTTGGAAGAGAACCCCAAAGATGCCAAAGAGATTGTGAACAAGGTAATTTTGGCTGCCACCGCACGCCACGCCGCCAGAAAAGCACGGGAATTGGTGCAACGGAAAAATGTATTCGGTGGCGGCGGCCTCCCGGGAAAACTGTGGGACTGCTCCTCCAAAAAATCGGAAGAATGTGAGCTATACTTAGTGGAGGGAGACTCCGCAGGCGGTACCGCAAAACAAGGTCGCGACAGTAAATTTCAGGCAATTCTCCCCCTGCGCGGAAAAATCCTCAATGTGGAAAAAGCAATGCCTCACAAAATATTTGAAAGCGAAGAGATAAAAAACATATTCACAGCGTTGGGCGTAAGTATCGGCACAGAAGAAGACAGCAAAGCCTTGAATTTAGAGAAGTTAAGATATGGAAAAGTAATAATCATGACCGATGCCGACGTGGACGGAAGCCACATCGCTACACTCATCCTTACTTTTTTCTTCCGACACATGAAAGAACTTATTGAGTTTGGACACGTGTATATCGCCACTCCACCGCTCTATTTGATAAAGAAGGGAAAACAAGAAAGATATGTGTGGTCGGACAAGGAACGGGATACGGTTACCGCAGAATTTACTGCAAACGGCGCCAATACCGGTGGTTTGCACATTCAACGCTACAAAGGCTTGGGAGAGATGAACGAAACGCAACTTTGGGATACTACCATGAATCCTGCAACACGTACCTTACGACAGGTTACTATTGAAAATTTGACAGAAGCAGACCGCGTTTTCGCTATGCTGATGGGGGATGAAGTGCCCCCGCGCCGCGAATTTATTGAACAAAACGCCCACTACGCAAAAATTGATATTTAATATGAAACCCATCATTACCCTGAAAAATATTGATATCTATCAAAAAAAATTGCTGATACTCCACCAAATATCTCTCAATATTAACAAAGGGGAGTTTGTATATCTGATAGGAAAAACCGGAACCGGAAAATCCTCCATCCTTAAACTTCTTCTCGCTGACGAAAAAGTACACGGCGAACAAGCAGAAATTGTGGGTTTCGACCTAAAAATAATTAAAACCAAACAAATACCGTATTTGCGTAGAAAAATTGGCATTATTTTTCAAGATTACCAACTTCTGTCTGAAAAAACGGTTTTTGAAAATTTAGACAACGCACTGAAAGCGATTGGTTGGAAGTTTAAAAACGAACGGGACGAAAGGGTGATGAAAACTTTGGATTTGGTTGGACTAAGTACGAAACATTATAAATATCCGCATCAACTTTCGGGGGGGGAACAACAACGGGTGTGCATTGCCCGCGCTCTGCTCAACGACCCCGAACTCCTGATAGCCGATGAACCCACCGGAAACTTGGACCCCATCACCTCCGAAGAGATTTTCCAAATTTTTCACCATATTTACAAAAAAGGAACTACCGTCTTAATTGCTACTCACGACTTTATGATGATTGATAAATTCCCCTCCCGCTCTCTGCTCATTGAAGAGGGAAAAATTATAGATTCAGGATTATAACTATGATATCAGTACTCATTCCCGTTTATAATTTTAACGTGGCAAAGTTGGTTAAAGATTTGCACGCACAAATCTCTTACGCCAACGTAGTATTTGAAATTATTCTGGGAGATGATGCTTCAACCCAACAATTTAACAACGATAAACTGACCGAACTGCCTTTTGTTACCTATTTTTCACTGCCGAAAAATATTGGGAGAGCAAAAATCCGAAATCTATTGGTAGAGAAAGCAAATTATCCCTTTCTACTTTTTATGGACTGTGATGCAGCTGTGTCATCCTCTTTATATATAAATAATTACATCGTTGAAATATCGAGAAACACGGAGCCGGTTTGCATCATTGGAGGAGTGGCGTACCGAAAACAAAAACCAAATCCTAAGTATTACTTACGCTGGTTCTATGGAAAAAAACGAGAATCAACAGACGCAGATATCAGAAACCAAAAACCTTACAAATCATTTACCTCTTTCAACGCAGTTTTCTCTAAATCAATCTTTGAGCTAGTTAAATTTGACGAATCGTTCTCTACTTACGGAAATGAAGATACTTTTTTCGGAAATCAGTTAAGAAATACCCAAGTTCCTGTTGTCCACATCAATAACTCACTATTTCACGATGGTTTGGATACAAATGAGGAGTATTTAATAAAAGTTGAAACTTCCATCGATAATTTAATCTCTTTATTAAATGCAAAAAAATTAGATGCCAACTTTATTCAGGAAAATAGATTATTGTCCGCTTTTTTTAAATGTAACAGTTTGAATATAACTCCGTTACTTAGAGTTTACTACAAGTTTTATCTTTCAAAAATCAAACGAAAAATCTTAAAAAAACCCTCCATTTTTTGGTTGGATGTATATAAATTAGGATACTTAGCGTTAAATAGTTAAATGAAACGCATCATTATTTCTATTACCAACGATTTGTACAGCGACCGGCGGGTACTCAAAGTGGCGCATAGTTGTTTTAGTAACGGTTATGAAGTCCGGGTTATCGGAAGAAAAAATAGAAGTTCCAAAACACTGAATTTGCCATTTCAATACAGATTATTACCCCTTTGTTTTCAACGCTCAGCTCTGTTTTTTGCGGAATTTAACATCAAACTCTTTTTTATTCTACTCTTTTCTAAAGTGGATATTTTGCTTGCAAACGATACCGATACGTTGGTTGCTAATTATTTGGTTAGTAAACTCAGGCGAAAAAAATTGGTTTTCGATGCCCACGAAATCTATCCCGAATTGCCCGAACTATCGCATCGCCCCAAAATTAAACGTATTTGGGAAATAATTGAAGACTGGATTTTTCCGAATTTAAAATTCTGCTATACCGTATGCCAATCAATTTCAGATTATTACAGTAAGAAATATGACATTACAATGAAAGTTGTTCGTAATATTCCCCAGCGACTTACTTACAAGGGAGAAAAATTACTTGATTATTCGGGCAAAAAAATCATTCTCTACCAGGGCGCGATAAATATAGGGCGCGGTTTGGAATGGATTATTGATGCAATGCCGCTTGTTAATAATGCTGTTTTCGTAATTATTGGTGATGGTTTAATTATAAACGAATTGATAGAGAGGGTGAAACAACAACAATTACAAGAAAAGGTTTTTTTCTTAGGTCGTATTTCAGGCTCTGAACTCTACAAATATACTCCCTCTGCCGATTTAGGGGTTTGTTTGCTGAAAAACAGAGGGTTGAATTACTACTACTCCTTACCAAACCGGATTTTTGATTACTTGAACGCCGGAGTACCGGTTTTAGCAACAGATTTTCCCGAAATTTCTAATATCGTTAACAAACATAAAACAGGGATACTTATTAACCGTTACGAACCGGAATATTTGGCGAAAGTATTGAATGGTTTTTTTACTTCGGAGTTTGACACAAGCCGGTTCGCCGAAATTTCCCAAATGTTTTGCTGGGAAAATGAAGAAAAAGGGGTGTTGGAACTTCTCGCCCGTTCACAAAATTGATAACTATGCAAAATAAATACGATGTGGTAATTATTGGAAGCGGCTTGGGAGGGCTTGTTTGTGGCTACATCTTGTCGAAAAACGGTTACAAAGTAGCCATTTTTGAACAGGGAAAACAAGCCGGAGGTTGTTTGCAAACATTTACCAGAAAAGGAGTTAAATTTGAAACCGGCGTGCATTACATCGGAAGTATGGGGGAGGGACAAACGCTGAATCTCTTCTTTAAATATTTGTCGCTATTTAAAGATCTCACCCTATCTCCGCTTGACCCTACAGGTTTTGATGTGATTTCATTTAAAAATGAGGAGTACAAATTTGCCACCGGATATGATAATTTCATTGAAACATTGTCACAAAAATTTCCCGCAGAGCGAAATAACATCAGGCAATATGCTAAAATAATTAGAGAAATTGTGCTAAGTTCTCCTTTTCACTCCATAACCAACCAAGAAGAATCTTTTCAATTCAGTTCTCACTACGGCATCACAAAAATAAGCGATTTTTTAGCACAAACCACTTCTAATGAGACGCTTCAAAATGTTTTAGCAGGGTTGGTTCCGCTTTATGCCGGAGTGAAGGATAAAACCCCAATGTATGTTCACGCCTTCATCAACGATTCTAATATTTCGGGTGCTTGCCGTATTGTGGGAGGCAGCGACAAAATTGCCGAATCACTGATAAACTCTATTCGTTCTTTCGGTGGCGAAATATTTCTCTCAAGTAAAGTTTGTAAAATTATTTGCAACAGTTCTCAGGCAACTACGATAATATTAGAAAACGGAACGCAAGTAGAAGCAGACTACTTTATCTCAAACACTCATCCTGAGGTTACGATTGATATGATTGATTCGAATTTGATACGTAGTGCGTATCGAAACCGAATTTGTGGAATGGAACAAACGGCTGCTTATTTTACTGTTTATCTGAAGTTTAAAGAAAATAAAGTGCCTTATATGAATAACAATTACTATCATTATTTAGGTAACGAAGTCTGGAATTGTGAAAAATATACTCAGGAGGACTGGCCCCGCGGCTATCTGTATATGCACCTTTGTCCTGCGCACCCTACGCAGTATGCGCAAGCCGGAGAGATTATCACGGTGATGAATTTTGAAGAAGTGGCGCAATGGGCAGTTACAAAAGTGGAACAGCGAGGAGATGCTTATAAAGTGTTTAAACAGCGAAAGGCTGAGCGGTTGTTGGCACAATTAGAAGCTCAATTTTCGGGAACACTTGCCAATGTGGAGGCTTATTATACCTCTACGCCGCTTACCTATCTGAATTACACAGGAACTATACGGGGCGCGGCTTATGGCGTTTTAAGAGATGTTCATACCCCCCGAATTGTTCACAGGACAAAAATTCCCAATCTGTTTTTTGCCGGACAAAACACTAACTCCCACGGAATTATGGGAGTAATTATAGGTGCTGTAATTACCTGCTCCGAACTGTTGGGAAGGAAGTTTTTATGGAAACAAATAACGACAACGAGATAGAATTTACTAAAGAATATCTATGTACCCTAATTCAACTTCGGTAAATTTTTATTTGAAGACATACAACTATACTTTCGTTGAAAATGGAGAAAGAGTGGATGGTAAAAAAGTGGTGGTAAATTAATGCTGAACAGTAAAGAGATAAAAGAGATATGAAAAAAACAGTTTTAATCATAGGTGGCGGAATCGGAGGATTGGTATGCGGCGCTATTCTCTCTAAAGAAGGATACAGAGTGCGCGTATTGGAAAGACACAGTGTAGCAGGAGGAGGTTTGCACACCTTTAAACGTAACGGAATAGAGTTTGAAACCGGAATGCACCTCATTAGCGGATTTCAAGAGAATGGCGTATTAAACAAACTGTTCTCCTATATCGGTGTGGCAGATCAATTGCAGATTAAACCGGCAGATGAGGAAGGGTTCGACCATTTTCACCTTGCTGCCGAAGGAGTAACCTACAAAATGGCGCGTGGGCGCAATAATTTCATCAAAACAGTCAGCACTTATTTCCCCGAAGAAAAAGATAATATAGATCGCTATATCCAAAGAGTGTATGAGATTTGTGATAATATTTCCATCTATAATTTGCGTGCCCCATCGGCAGATATTTATTCCAATATGGAAGTGATGGAAACCAGCGTATCAGAACTTATAGCATCCTTTACAAGCAATTCAAAGTTGCAAGCTGTTTTAGCCTGGAACAATGCGATGTACGGAGGCAGAAAGGACAAAACTCCTGCTTATGTCGGAGCACTAATCACACAATTCTATATTGAAGGTGCAAGCCGCTTTGTTGGTGGAAGTCAACAACTTGCAGATGGATTAGTGCAAGTAATTGAACAAAATGGCGGGGAGGTATTAACCCAAACAGCCGCACATTTTATTGATATCCAGAACCAGCATATTCAAAAAGTGATAAGCAAAGGTGGGCGCGAATTTACTGCCGACTACTATATTTCCGCCATCCATCCCTCATCTATGTTCAAAATTACAGATGTGAGTCACTTTAAAAAGGCTTATTATCATCGTGTTGATACTATTGAAAATTCAAATTCGGCGTTTGTTACTTTTATTACTTTTAAACCCAACAGTTTTCCTTATTTAAACTATGCGGGATTTTATACTTACGACTATGAGGATGTATGGAATTGTGCCGAGTTATTACCCGATGACCGTCCGCGCGGGTGTATGTATCTTACTCCACCGGTTTCAGCGAATGACGTTTTTGCACAAAAAATGATTATCAACACCATTATGAAGTTCGACATCGTGAAAAAGTGGGAACACACCACAGTTGGAAAACGCGGATATGACTATTATGCCTTTAAAACTCAGCACGAAAATAAAGTTTTAGATATGATGGAAGAGATTTACCCCAATTTTCGTTCCAAAATTGACACCGTTTTTAGTGCGTCACCTCTCACCATCAGAGATTACTACAATGTGAAGGAGGGCGCTATTTATGGTACAATGAATGATTGCAATAATATGCCCCTCTCTCATCTTCCCGTGCGAACAAAAATTGACAACCTGTTACTTACCGGACAAAACATAAATCTGCACGGAATTTTGGGCGTGCCGCTCACTGCGATATTAACCTGTGGCGAATTGATTGGGCTTGAAAAATTGCTGGGGATAATAAATTATTTTAGCCGCACCAAAGTCACTTATTAGATGGTTATACTTTTAAAACATGTTTTCAGCAAAATTCAATAAAAACATTACTTTTGCATCATTTTATGAATATACCTGAAACTACCTAAGTAATAATCTATTATGGAAGCAAAAGTGAATGAAAAACTTTCGGATGATACCGGAGAGCAAATGGTTCAGTATTATTTCGACGGAAAAAAGTGGCATCAGAAATGGGAAAAAAGATTTGATGCAAGCGAATTGGTTATGACAAAACAAGCACAGGAGCTCGAAATCATTCGCCAGCAGGTGCAAGGGGGTAAACTTAGCCCGCTTTCCTACCATATTCAAGCCAATTTGTTTAGTATCAGATTGCTGTCGTCCTATACCGGAATTCCGAAAAGACGTATTAGAAAACACTTGAAACCCAAGTATTTCAACCAATTGGATGATGAAACACAGAATAAATACGCTTCCATATTTGAAATTACCGTAGATGAACTTAAAGAACTATCACTATGAAACTAAATTTTGAACATCGGGCAGCAGCACATTGTGAAACCGGAGTGGTTTCCAACCTGCTAAATTTCTACGGACACCAACTCAGTGAACCATTAGTATTTGGAACTGGTGCAGGACTTTACTTTGTGAATATGCCCTTTGTGTCGTTCAAAGGAAATATGATGAAATTTAGTTTTCGCACACTGCCTGGAAATGTCTTTAAACAGGCAATGAAGAATTTGAAAATCAAAGTAAAGATGAAAAAGCGTTTTTTCAACGAAGAAAAAGCGATGAAAGCGGTAGATGCGCTACTTGAACAGGGAATTCCCACGGGCAACGTAGTGGGGTTGTATTTTTTACCCTACACTCCGCTGCGTATTCACTTTAATGCCCACCATCTCTGCGTAATAGGAAAAGAGGGGAATGAATATACCGTGAGCGACCCCACCGTTCCTACTTTGCAAAAACTTACTTCCCAAAATCTGAAGAGAGTACGTTTTAGTCAAGGGATGCTTAAACCCCGAGGCAAAATGTACTGGATAAAAGAGAAACCGGAAGAACTGCCTATAGAGGCAGCTATTATAAAGGGGATAAAGACAACTTGCCGTAAAATGCTGGGCACCATGTTGTTGCCGCTTGGTGTGCGCGGTATTGTACTGCTTTCCAAACAAATACGTAAATTGGAAAAAAAATATGGGGAACAGGACGCCCTACTTTTTTTAGCCACTTTATTACAAGCAATGGAAGAGTTTGGCACGGGTGGCGCAGGATTTCGATTTTTATACAGTGCATTTCTGTTAGAAGCGGCTGGGATGATACACAAACCTAAATTAAAGGAGTTTGCCGCAGAGATGAACAACATCGGCGACCAATGGCGCTACTTCGCGTTAGAGTGTGGAAGAAAATTTAAAAGCAGAAGTAAAGAATCTTATAACGAATTGACAGATAGATTGTTAGATATATCAAATAAAGAGAAAGCGTTTTTTGCGGCTCTGAAAAAAGAGATTGGAAATTATTAATATTGAAAAGTTGTAAAGTAAAAAAACTATTTACGATCTGTGAATTATGATTATCGATTTTGAACAACGAAACACCTCACACTGTGAGACCGGAGTGGTTTTAAACGTGATGAATTTCTATGGTTTTCTATATAGTGAACCGATGATTTTCGGGATTAGTTCGGGGCTTTTCTTTGTGTATATGCCTTTGTTTAGAGGAGACAGGGGAGTACCTTTGGTGGGTTTTCGCACTTTTCCGGGCACTATTATTAACAATGCTTTTAAGAGTTTTAAGGTTAAAATTGGAACCAAACGTTTTTTCAGTTTTCAGAAAGATAAGGCGATGCAAGAGATGGATGAACTACTTGCTCAGGGAATTCCGGTGTGTAACAAAGTGGGGATGTACTTTTTATCTTATATGCCGCTCCAACTGCGCGAACACTGGAATATTCACAATTTTTGTGTCATTGGTAAGGAGGGTAATGAATACATAGTGAGTGAATCTCTTTATGGAATCAAGAGAATTTCTTATGAGAATTTAAAGAAGGTGCGTTTTTCTTCCGGCAGACTTAAACCGCGTGGAAAAATGTACTGGGTAAAAGAAAAACCGACTTCAATCCCCGATATAAGAACACTTATTATCAAAGGCATTAAAAAAACCTGCCGCAATATGGTGGGTATTTATGGTATTCCGATGGCTTCGTATCTTGGCGTTCGGGGGATTGTGAAGTTATCGAAATATATTCGTAATTTGGAGGAAAAACTGGGTCAAAAAGCACCGGTCTTACTGGCAAAAATGATTAGATATCTGGAGGAACTTAGCACTGGCGGTGCCGGGTATCGTTATATTTTCGGTGCTTTTTTATTTGAAGCAGCAGAGGTTTTAGAAAAACCGAAATTGAAAGAGTATTCCGTAGAAATAAACCGAATTGGTAATCTCTGGCGTGAATTTGCCATTGAGGGTGGGCGAAAATTGAAAAATAGGAATTCGGTATCATATAATGAATTAGCAGACAGATTATTAATAATTGCCGCCGCAGAAAAGAAGTTTTTTGTGGCACTAAGAAAGGAAAAGTTAGAATATATTCCTGATAATTAATAATTTGTAACTTATCTCGCCCGCATCTTATACTGCTCGTATCTCCATTTCGCATTCTCTTCGCAAGCCTTGAACAATATTTCCGCTTCTTCGGGGAATGTTCCAATGAGCGATGCAAAACGTACTTCCGACTTTAAGAAATCCTGAAATTTGCTCCAATCGGGCTCTTTGCTGTCGAGAACAAACGGATTTTTGCCTTCCAATTCCCAATCGGGGTTGTATCTCCATAACTGCCAGTAACCGGCTTCTACTGCTAATTTTTGCTGATATTGGGTTTTGCCCATTCCCAAAGTTAAACCGTGGGCAATACAGGGTGCATAAGCAATAATGATAGAGGGACCGTTGAACGCTTCCGCTTCTTTAATTGCCTTAAACCATTGTGTTTGTGAAGCACCGATTGCCACTTGCGCCACATATACATAACCATAAGAGGCAGCAATTATTCCCAAGTCTTTTTTTCGTATCTTCTTGCCCGATGTAGCAAACTTCGCCACAGCTCCTGCCGGAGTAGCCTTTGATGATTGTCCACCTGTATTAGAATATACTTCAGTATCCATAACCAAAATGTTCACATCTTCGCCTGCTGCTAACACGTGGTCCAAACCGCCAAAGCCAATATCATACGCCCAACCGTCACCTCCAAAAATCCACTGCGATTTTTTTACTAAATATTGCTTTAACTCTAATATTTGTTTGCAATAGGGGCAATCACAAATCTCCATAATCGGAACCAATTGGTTGGAAATTCGTTGAGTTTCTATCGTACTGTTTTTGTTGTTAATCCATTCTGTAAACAACACTTTCAGTTCGGGGGTGCATTTTTTACAATTATCAATGGCTTCGGTCATAAAGCGCTCAATTCTGTCGCGCAACTGTTTAACGGCAAGTGCCATACCAAATCCGTATTCCGCATTGTCCTCAAATAAAGAGTTCGCCCAAGCCGGTCCGTAGCCTGTCTTTTTGCTTTTGCAGTACGGAGTGGCAGGAGCAGAACCGCCATAAATGGAGGAACATCCTGTAGCATTGGATACCATCATTTGTTCGCCGAAAAGTTGTGTAATAGTCTTGATATAAGGCGTTTCACCGCAACCTATACAAGCACCGGAGAACTCAAACAACGGTTGCGCAAACTGGCTGTTTTTGATATTCGCTGCTTTGTTAACCAAGTGGTCTTTATAGGAAACTTTATTTTCCATATACTCAAAACGTTCAACTTCTGCTAATTGAGATTCAAGAAGTTTCATCTCTAATGCTTTTACTTTTGAGGGACATACGTCGGCGCAGTTGCCACAACCCGAACAGTCGAGTGCAGAAACTTGCATACGGAACTGTAATGC
Organism: Bacteroidales bacterium; assembly: GCA_031253655.1. Taxonomy (GTDB): domain Bacteria; phylum Bacteroidota; class Bacteroidia; order Bacteroidales; family WCHB1-69; genus WRNX01. The sequence continues at coordinate 13,451 of JAIRVY010000125.1, read as the reverse complement.
GGCAAGCTCTTTGCCTTGGGCTACTAATGTTTTTGTATTTTCAGGTACGCTTTTCATCTCTTTTTCATCCAATAAATAGGGGCGAATGGCTGCGTGGGGGCAAACCAATGCGCACTGATTACATTGTATGCAGTTTTCGGAAATCCATTCGGGGACGTAAACAGCAATGCCGCGTTTTTCGTAAGCAGTTGTTCCGGCTGGAAAAGTACCGTCTTCGTAGCCTAAGAATGCACTAACGGGAAGGGTGTCCCCTTTTTGTGCAGTCATAGGTTCCATAATATTCTTGATAAAAATTGGAATATTGCGGGTGTCGGCTTCTTTTTTCAGTTCAATGTTTGCCCATTCAGCCAAAATCTCCACTTTAATTACGTCAGCGCCGGCATCTACTGCGGCATTGTTCATCTCTACAATTTTATCCCCTTTGCGTCCGTATGTTTTCTCAATGGCACTTTTCATCTCTTTCACCGCAACTTCATAGGGAATCACCTCAGAAATCTTAAAGAATGCCGATTGTAAAATGGTGTTGGTTCTATTTCCCAGACCTATTTTTACGGCGAGTGCCGTAGCATTGATGATATACATACTGATATTATTCTCTGCCAAATATTTCTTAACATAATCGGGCAGGCGGTTTTTAGTTTCTTCCACATCCCAGAGAGAGTTATAGAGAAAAGTTCCCCCTTTTTTCAAACCTTTCAAGGTGTCGTACTTTTCCAAATAGGAGGGAACGTGTACGGCAACAAAATCGGGGGTACCCACTAAATAAGGCGCACGGATGGGCTGGTCGCCGAAACGCAAGTGAGAACAGGTAAATCCGCTCGATTTTTTTGAATCGTAAGCAAAATAGGCTTGCGAATATTTGTCTGTATTGTCTCCGATTATTTTGATAGAGTTTTTGTTGGCGCCCACCGTGCCGTCTGCTCCCAAGCCAAAGAATTTCGCTTCGTAAGTGCCTTTGGGAAGTACTGAAATTTCGGGCAGCAACGGTAATGATTTATGAGTTACGTCATCCACAATACCTATAGTAAACTGTGATTTCGGTTCGGCTGATGCCAAATTATTGAACACCGACAACATCATAGCGGGAGTAGTATCTTTTGATGACAATCCGTAGCGACCGCCGATGATAAGGGGTTTGTTTTCGGCAGAGATACTTTTCCTGGAGGCAAATGCTTCAACTACATCAAGGTAAAGCGGATCGCCGTTTGCGCCGGGTTCTTTGGTTCTATCTAAAACGCAGATACGGCGTGTAGTTTCTGGAAGAACTGCGCTCAGATATTTAACTGAGAAAGGGCGATACAGATGTACGGAAATCAACCCTACTTTTTTGCCTTCTTCTACCAATTTATCCACAATTGTTTTAATTGTATCTGTAATAGAGCCCATTGCGATAACCACCTCGGTGGCATCGGGAGTGCCGTAGTAGGTAAACGGTGCATATTTTCTACCGGAAATTTTGCTGATCTCTTCCATATATTCGTTTACAATATCCGGTATGGCATCGTAGTATTTGTTTTGTAATTCTCTGGTTTGGAAATAGATATCGGGGTTTTGCGCAGTGCCTCGTGTAACCGGGTGTTCTGGGTTCAGCGCATTGTTTCTGAAGTCTTGCAACGCTTTATAGTCCACCATTTTTTTTAGTGTTTCCTGGTCAGCGGCTTCCACTTTTTGCATTTCGTGGGAAGTTCTAAACCCGTCGAAGAAGTGCATAAATGGCATACGTGCTTTGATGGCAGCAAGGTGAGCCACGGGGGCAATATCCATAATTTCCTGAACGGAACCTGTGGCTAACATTGCGAAACCGGTTTGGCGAGTACTCATCACGTCGGAGTGGTCGCCAAAGATAGATAATGCCTGGGCAGCCAAAGAGCGTGCCGAAACGTGGAATACGCCCGGTAGTAATTCTCCCGATATTTTATACATATTCGGAATCATCAAAAGCAAACCTTGTGATGCTGTAAAGGTGGTGGTTAATGCACCGGCTTGTAACGAGCCGTGAACTGCGCCGGCTGCACCGGCTTCCGATTGCATCTCAACTACTTTTACTGTTTCACCGAATATGTTCTTTTGGCCGTATGCCGACCATTCGTCCACATATTCAGCCATAGTGGAACTTGGGGTTATCGGGTAAATAGCGGCTATTTCGCTAAACATATAAGCCACGTGGGCTGCCGCGTAATTTCCATCGCAGGATAAGAATTTTTTGTCTGCCATAACGTTATTTTATTTATGTTAAATATTGTCTGTTAATGTGCCGGAGGTTGAAACCTGCGGCGAATAAAGTGTCGCTCTTACAGGATTTTTATGTATATAGTCCTGTTTTTTTTTACAGCGCGAAAATAGAAAAAAAAATGAATAATAAATATTACGCATTTTTGCATTACACATTATTGCATAACATTAATTTGTTTCTATTTTTGTTGAAAAAAATTAGTTTGATTATGAATCCATTTTCTTACGGAACAATACTTTTGTAGATAAAAATTAATAAATACACCTCACTATATGTTTCAAATATTCTTTTCCCAAAATCTTCTTCAAAGTCTCATACGTTCTCTTTTCGCCTGCTATGCGCTGAATGTTAAATGGAATTTCATCGTTTTTCAATCCTGCTGTGCCAAAACATAAATCAACATCAGGTTCTATCTCTTCAAAAAATTGTTTAGATACCTTATAATCTGTAAATGGAAATGCAAACAGCCTCAATTTTTGAGTTACCATAGAAGAAATAAAAACTAAACTTTCGCGGGTTTGCCTCAACTGTTCATCAAGCGGAATTGTATTATAATAAGGATGGTCAACACTATGCGCCCCTATTGAAAAACCTTGCTGACTTAGTGTTTTAATTTGCTTTGTGGTTAAATAAGGTTTTTCTTTATGTAAAAAACCAATTACTTTTTCCTCAAAGGGGGCATAATTCCCCATCAACTTATTGAAGGGGTGGCTGCCACAGGTAGTCGGGATAGTAAAATCTCTCTCCAAACTCTCCCGATGTCTGTAAAACAACGCCTTATTATCAGTAAACCCTGAATTGATAAAAAAAGTAGCCGGAATGCCTTTTTTTAATAAAATGGGTGACACAATTTCATGCATCTCTTTCATCCCATCATCAAAAGTTAAATGAAAAACAGGCTTTTTCGGTACGGTTTTATGGATGTGCATTTGATAAAGAGTCTCAACATCAATGGGCTCAAAATGTTTCAACAAAAACTCCAAATCTTTGAGAAACTCCTTAACGGTTTTCATCCGGTAAAGATGCCTAATATGGGGTAATTGCTGTTCGGCAACCGTGTGATAAAACGGAACAATAATTTTCTTTTTGGTAAGCGAAGTCAATAATCGAATCATGGTTGCTACTCTTTAAATTTAATGAGTTCTAATTCAGGATTTAGTACCCAGTGTACACTGTCGGCGACAAACGATTTCGACGAAAAGTCTCTCTCTTTTTGGTATAAGTCATACTTAATTCCTGCAATGTTTGCAAAGGTGTGAAAAACATTTGACGAGTTCACTCTTTTATCCAAATTGTTTCTTAAACTTTCCACAACAAAATCAACAGTTTGTAAATAATAGTCTGAAAACCAAATAAATAAAGGAACGTGCAACTCTTGCTTTGTAGGATTGAGCGTTCCGTGTCCAAGATTCACTTTCGGTGAATCAAAAAGATTCTCACCATGGTCAGAAATGTAAAAAAGCACCGCCTTACAGTTTTGGTTTTCAACTTTTTTTATGATTTCGTAAATAAAATAATCGGTATATAAAACAGAATTATCGTAAGCATTCACAAACAACTCCTTGTTTTTTTCAACAATTTCGTAAGTGAAAAAGGTTTTTGCAATGGTTGGAGTGAATTTCTCAAAATGTGGCGGATAGCGAAAGTTATACTTATAATGGCTTCCTAACGTAAACAAAAATAGGCATTTCTTTTTTCCTTTTTCTTTTAAAATAGAATCTATTTGGGGCAATAAAAGTCCGTCATATTTTTCATCAAAACTAAAATCATTGTTGTTAATATAGTTAAAACCAGCTTCTTTTCTAATTTGCCGTAGAAAAACTTCATTTTCACCTTGATTGGATAAAAGATAGGTCTTAAATTCTGCCTCTCTGAAAAGTGTTACTAATGATTTTTCTTCTTTTGCGATATTTGTTTCAAACACGGTGGCGCGGGTTAACAACAGCGGAAGTACACTATTCGTAAGATTTCCTGAAGCATACACATTTGAAAATGTGAGTAGGGTTCCCAATTTATTCATATTGTCTAAAAGAGGAGTTGTATTCCGTTCATATCCGTTTATCCCAAAATTAGTATATCGCGCCGATTCTCCCATTATGAAAATATAAAGTTCGGATTCATCCTCATCTTTAACCAACGGATTGAATGTAAAATCTTTAATTTTTTCAAGTCTGTTTTTTAATTCAATTTTTTCAGATATGGCATAATAGGTTTTATAGCCCAACCCAAACGGATATATTTTCTGAAATTTTGTTTTAAAACTATACTTAATAGTATCCCCAACTTGTATTAAGGATGTTTTTTCGGAGCGAACCATCAAGGAAACAATAGACAAAAGTACTATCCCAACAAATAAAAACACATATAACCAGAGTGCGATTTTTTTTGATTTTTTCCAAAAAAAATGATTGTTTGGTATTTTTATCCATAAAAAAATGTACAAACCCCAATAAATTACTACAAAAACGAGTAAAAGTTTGAAACTCGACAGGTAACTGACAATTTCATTGCTGTTTGCACTAAGCATAGTTAGCAGAAAACCGGATGTCAGTGAGATTTTATTGACGATAATATGTCCGATTTCGATAGGCGCCAGCAATACAAACGGAAAATAGATTCCAAAATAGAGTTTTGATTTTAGAAACAATGCCGGAAACAAACAAAACGCCGCACCGAGCAACAAAAAAAGCTCGCTTTTTAACGTAATTTCATCATAAAAAAACAGAAACAGATTTGGAGTGAATGCCAATAAGAACAGAACTGTCCAGTGTACGTAATATTTTGGAATTGAAACTGATGTGCGCTTACTCTTCATCTATCAAATAATTATTAATCCAAATTTGCACTATTGAGAGTGCATTATTATTTCAATTATGCACTTTTTAGTGCACAATTTTCTCTTTTACCATTTTCATAATCATTTCAAAAGAGGTAAGTTCCTTTATTTCATTAATTTGAAACGATATCCGTAACTCCGATTCTATATTCATAAAGAGACGAAGATGCCCCAAACTGTCCCATTCCGGAAGGTTTGAGGGACGTGTGTTGGGCGCAATTGTTTCTTCCGCAACGTTAAAGGTTTCGGAAAAGAGTTTTTTTAATCGTTTTTCTATCTCCATGTTAAAGGTTTTCAAATAAATAGCACTGTTCATTTATCGGAATAAATCCGTTTTTCAAATAAAAATCCTTAGCGGCTATATTTTTTTCTGTTGCACGGAAAATACCCTCTACTTTACAGATACTTTTCTCTTTTAAATCTGAAAGAATATGTTGTAAAAACAGATTTTCTACCTCTCTTCCCAATACACGGCAACTCAGCAGGAGATTTTCTATTACTGCTTTTTTTTCTTCTATATGCACAATGGCACAACCAATAATCCCCTCTTTGCCAAATTTATCTTCATAATCGCAAATAAAAAAAACAGAATTTTTATCTGAAGCCATTGCCGAAATTTCTGCTTCGGTATAGCGTTTTCCCGATAAGTTGAATTGGTTGGTTTTTTGTGTTAATTGGGCAACACGTGAAATATGAAAATCCGCAAGCTCTGAAATATTTAGTTTGATTTGCAAAGATGCTAAAAACTCTTCATAATTCATAGTTCTTAACTCTTCATTTTTCCTACTGAGGTTTCGTTTGTATTGAATCGTTTTTTCTTTATCCTCTTCTGTAAGTTGTTTTTTTGGAAAAAAGGGATAAACTACCTCCCATACAAACCATTGGTTTAGCAACGAAATATCTTCCGGAAAATCGGGTGTTTCCACTTCGGGAAGAAGTTGCTTTAGCAATTCACGCTCTTGCCGACTGTCATCAATAAAAACCATAGAATCTAAGCCTAATTGCAGGGTTTTTGCCACTTCTGCAATATTATCTGATTTTCTTTCCCAATTAATTTTATGCAGAATGAAATCCTCCCACTGAAGAAGCATATTGGGGTGTTTTTCAAACATTTCCATCACCTCGGGCTCGTTGTTTTTAGAGCAGGAGACCAACAAAACACCCATTTCTTTCAGTTGTTTTATTTTCTTTTGAAAATCTGCAAAAATTCTACCGATTCCTTCCTCCGACAGTAACAAATTATTCATTCCATCTTCTCCCAGAATGCCACCCCACAGCGTGTTATCCAAATCCAAAACCAATACTTTTTTTGTTTTTCCCTGCAAACAATTCAAAACATGGGTTATCTCATTTGCCAATACCTTAAATCCTTCATTTGAGAGTTTTATGCGTCCCAAATACCAATATTTTTCATCAAACAGATTTTTATAGCCAAACCATCTAATAATGCGGTTAAAATCCAATATAGTAACTTGATGATTTTCTTTTGAAAAGTCGTTCATTGTTTTATTTAACAAATTAACATAGCTATCATTATCGTAATTAATTAAAATCTCAGTAGGCAGATAATTAAAGTTTGCTATGATAAAATTTGTTGTTTTTGCATAATCTAAATAGGTTTTCACACTTGCTAAAAGTCCGGAAATTTCGCCATTCCATTCCCCTGCATTAAGATAAAGAAAAACATAATCAGGCGCAAATTTGTGCAATTCAGAGTTTGTGTCTAACAGTTCCGCCTGCCATCGGTTGTAGCCACAGAAATAGAGTTCCAAAGCATTGTTTTTCTGAAAACAAAACCTTAGAGGGTCCATATTTACGTTACTAAGTACTGCTAATTTCATCTTTGTTTACGTAAAAACATTATCGCCGTCTCCCTCTTGAAAAATATCAGGAGTTATATTAAGCGTTTTGGGTAATATATATGCTCGTTTTATTAAACGCTCAAAAATATATTGTATTCTATGATTTCTGATTTTATTTGAAATTCTATCATCAAAAACAGTGAGCATAATCAATTTTTCATTGCGAACTTTCCGCAAAATATAAGCAGCAACATCATCAAGCATTTCATCTTCTGAAAAAATAAAACTTACCGTAAGTTTTTTATCTCTGATTTTCAGTAATAAAAATGCCTTTAATTCACAGTTTTGATAAAATTTAACAGAATCGTAACAAAATTGTTCCGATTTTGAAGAAAAAAAGTAGCGTTTACTTTCCTTATCTTGCTTTCCTTGCAGCACCCACGGGTATTTGATAATCCAGTTAAAGTGTGCAGAAAAACGTTCGATATAATTTCTGTTTTTATTAAGTAATTGTAAGAAAGCCTGAAACTCATCGTCAAAATTACTATTAACAGCGATTACTGAATTAATATTCAGTGGTTTAAAAAACATTTTTCTAAAAAAAAGTAACACGTTAATTATCCAATCCCCAAACTTTAGTAGCGGTTTAATAAATCTGATTTTTGGGAAACGTACCGGCAAAATATTGTGAAAGCAACTTTTACAGAAAAACTGACTGCCGGTTTTATAAAACGTGGGTTTAAAAATACCAATACTCAGATACATTTTCTCTAAATTGGGAAGAAAATTGGAAACAATGAGTTGTTTACCACATCTTTTAATAAGTGAGAAAAAAAGCAGGGAAGCCACATTTTCTTTTCTGTATTTTTCATCCACCCAAAAACAACTGAGCCAATATGTTTTATTTCTTACTTGATTTTCAACGATGTAGTTTGGAAGAACTCCCACATAACCTGTTAATTTTTCATTTTCGTAAGCCGCCCACAATAACTCATCATCGTCTTGAACAGCAGGGTTTTGTATATGAGAAATAGCCCGATGGTAACTAATGGGTATTTGTTCCAACTTTTTATAGAGTTCGGATTCAATAAGTACTTTCAGTTCGGTTGGGGTGTAAGATATTATTTCCATAAAACACCTTTTTTTAGGATGTTCATAAGTTGAATGATGCTGTTTTTTCTGACTTGCGGAAACGTAGTAGCCTTAGCACCAAATCCTTGATAAAAACGGGCAATAGTTTTCACTTTCGACCCTTCAAAATCGAAACATATATTTGTTTTGGCAAAATCTTGAACTACTTTGTCCACAATTAACGACATAGTAGAGAACTCTTTCCCTTTTTCATTAGAGGCTGCCAGCAAATATATTAATCGTTTGTTAGAATGTAACAAACAGAGTACAGATGTTAAATAATTTCCCTGAATTGCCGCATATAATTTCAGTTTTTTCTTTTCAAAACCGGTTTTAACAATCTTTTCCGTAAGGTTTTTATCCGGTATTGCGTCATTATTCATCGCTAAAAAATAGAAATTCAAAAACTGTTCGGGGGTAATATTTTCAGAAACAGAGACTTTCGCTTGCTGTGCTTTTTTAATATTTCGTTTCGTGTTGGTTGAATAATTAGATGAAAGGGATTGGTAACTATTTGTTAGCTGCAACAATAAGTTGGGTTGTTGAATGCTCTTGCGATACTGATTCTGTTCATTCAAATTCAGATAATAACTCCGATACGGGATATTTTTAATAAAAAGTTCAATAATTTTCTCATCAATAATTTGATTAGAAAAAGCTCCAAGTTGTTGTGTTAACGGAGGTTGTGCCAAAAACGAAAAACCTAATTTTTGCTTTACAGGTAAAGGCATCACATACTCATAATCACCAAGAACTAATGCTTCCCAATTAGGGGAAACGATGTTTAAATACCAACTTTCTGCATACATCAATGAGTTGGTGGCATTCAAAACGATTTCATCCCATTTTTGAAAATCTATGGTATTATGTGATAGATGTTTTATTTCCATTAAGGGATTACCTTAAACATTCATAAATCAACTTTACAAACTCGGTATTGGCAAAATGTCCGGGTTTTCTTGCAATTATTTCTCCTTTTAGCGGTTTGCCCAAAAGGTACAGGTCTCCCAATAAGTCGAGTAGTTTATGGCTTGCGGGCTCGTTATAGCATTTTAGTTTAACATTATTTAGAGTTCCGTTTTCATTAATCTGAATATTTTTCATATTAAAGAAGTCGCCTATCTCTTCTAATATTTCAGGACTTGGTTTTTTATCTACAAACACAACGGCATTATCTAATTCCCCTCCTCTTGCCAGGTCGTTTTTTATGAGATAATGTAATTCGTGGAGGAAAACGAAGGTTCTGCAAGGGGCTATATGGTCTTCAAATTCTTCGATTTTCTTAATTGAAGCGTATTGGCTTGCGAGAACGGAAGTCCCGTAATCGACCATTACAGAGACAGTGAATTTTTCGGCAGGGAGTAAAATCAGTTCAATACCCACATCCGGTTTTTCAAATTTTACAACTTCATCAAGGGAAATATATTCTCTTCGTGCATTTTGTTCTTTAATACCTGCACTTTTTATCAGGTTAACAAAAGGGGTAGCACTGCCGTCGAGTATAGGTAATTCTTTGGCATCTAATGTGATGAGTAAATTGTCGATACTCAATCCCGACAATGCGGCTAACAGATGTTCTACGGTTTTCACGCTTACTCCGTTTTCTTTCAAATTTGTGCTTCTGGAAGTATCGGCTAGGTTAAGAATATGTGCTTTCACCTTGGGCTTATCGTCGAGGTCAATTCTTTGAAATACAATGCCGTGATTTTCCGCTGCGGGACGTAAATGAATGGTTACAGCACACCCTGTGTGCAATCCTTTTCCGGAGATAGAGACCTCCGAATCGATAGTGGTTTGATTTTTTTTCATAAAAAACTTGTTATTGAAAAAATCACTCTGATTTCTTCATCTGCATTTTTATTTCATTAATTTGGTTAAACAACTCAGGTAATTTTTTTCTATATATAATAAGTTTTTTTTCTTCCAGGGCGGAGACGGCGGGGGTTCCCAGCACAGTTTTATTATCGGGAACATTTTGAGTAACACCCGATTGTGCTCCGATAACAACTTGGTCTCCGATTTTCAAGTGTCCAATAACGCCAACTTGTCCGGCAATAATACATCTTTTTCCGATTTTTGTGGAGCCTGAGACGCCGGATTGAGAGGCAAAAGCTGAACCTTCGCCGATTTCACAGTTATGAGCAATTTGAATGAGGTTGTCGAATTTCACGTGGTCGTGAATTTTTGTTGACCCCAAAGTGGCACGGTCGATGCAAGTATTTGCACCTATTTCGACAAAATTACCTATGACAACATTTCCAACTTGAGGTACTTTTATATAGTCGTTCTCCTGTTGTGCAAAACCAAATCCGTCTGCGCCAATAACGGCGCCGGCGTGAATGATAGTATGGTGCCCTATTTCACAATCGGCATACACTTTTACACCAGAATAGAGTGTTGTGTTTTTTCCGATTTTTACCCCATCTCCAATACAAACTTGCGGAAATAGCTGAACTTCATCTTCAATAATTGCATTTTCTCCAATACTAACAAACTCTCCAAGGTAGATATTTTTACCAATTTTCGCAGAATTTGCGACATAAGCAAGGGGAGAAACCCCCACTTTTTTTGGTTTCATTTGTTGGTAAACCTCTAATAACTTTGCCAAAGCCAGATAGGGATTTTCTGTTCTGATAAGTGTGGTTTGAATAGGTTTTTCCGGAACAAAACCGTTGCTTACAATTACTGCTGTCGCTTTGGTTTCGTACACATAATCAGTATATTTAGGATTTGCCAGAAAGGACAATCCTCCTTCGTAACCTTCTTCTATTTTACAAACAGAATGGATGATAGTGTTTGGATTTCCTTCAACAGAAGCAGAAAGTATATCAGCAATTTTTTGTACAGTAAATTTCATCAAAAAAATTTCGGCAAATAAACATTAAATTCTCGGAATTTTGTGTTTATTTGTATCATTAATATTTTATCACACGAATTAGCAAATATTTAAAGAGATACTAACCTATTAAAAATACCTTTTGAATAAAACATGTAATACAAATTATTAACAATAAATGCAATACATTATTGAATTCAATAAAAAAGAAACCACGCAAAGAGCTCGTGCTGAAAAAGCGCTACTTATGTTGCTAAATATACAAAAGACTTTAAAAACAGTGTAGAGTAAATAATAATCCAATAATGGAAATGAACGTATTAGAACAGATTCTTAAGAAAGACCTGAAACTTTCGGATGAAATGTACGACAGATTTATTGAGTTGTCCGGTAAAAAACATTTGAAAAAAAAGGAGTTCTTTGTTCAGCAAGGAAAAGTCTGTTATTATCTCGGACTCATTGAAAGCGGTGTGCTGCGTTCTTATATTGAAAAGGGGGCAGAAGAATTTATCAAAGATTTTTACTTTAGCGGTTCACTGGTTGTTTCTTATGGAAGCTTCCTTTCGGGAGAGCCAAGTATTGCAAGCATACAAGCGTTGGAAGAGACTCATCTTATCACACTTTCCTGTTCTGCTTATAACCAACTGTTTAAAGAATCGAATGAATGGTATAAATTCGGAAAATATATTTCCGACTGTCTGTTGATAAAAAAATGTCGAAGGGAAAGTTCATTCTTGGTGGATGATGCCTACGAAAGATACAAACTGTTGCTAAAAACTTATCCTCGCATCGAACAGTATGTTTCCCAGTATTATATTGCTTCCTATCTTGGAATCAAACCCGAATCGTTAAGCAGAATGAGATCGCTTAATATTAGAAAAAAAGAAAATTCATTCAAAATTGAAGACGAATACGAAAAGTATAAACTTTACTAAGTTAATCTTATCATACATCAAGATAATTCTCGATCCATTCAAGTATTTTTGCGTCATTAAAATGCAAAAGAAAAGACAAACGCAAATATTAAAAAAAAATGGAAATCAAATCACTTGAAAACATTGGTTTTGAAACTATTTTCAAAATTTTTAATCAGGCATTTGCCGATTATGAGATTCAACTCAATGCCGAAGAATTAGATAAAATGCTGAAAAGGCGCGGATATTGTCCAAATTTGTCGTTTGCCGCTTTTGATGAAGAAAATATAGTGGCATTTACGCTGAATGGGGTTGGATATTTCAACGGAATAAAAATGGCTTACGACACGGGCACGGGAACATTGAAAGAGCATAGAGGAAAAGGATTGGCTACTAAAATCTTCGAATATTCAATTCCCTATTTGAAGAAAGCAAATATCAATCATTATCTGTTAGAAGTATTACAACACAATACGAAAGCATTTTCCGTATATCGTAACATTGGTTTTGAAATAACACGGGAGTTTAACTATTTTGTTTGGAAAAATGAGGATTTTAAGCATGAAATAAAAAATATTGAGATTCCCTGCTCCGTTGATAAAATAGATATTGAAAAATACTGCTCCGTTTCTGATTTTTGGGATTTTAAGCCTTCATGGCAGAATAGTTTTGAATCCATTCAAAGAGCAAGTGAGGATTTTGTCGGCTTAGGCGCTTTTGTTGACAAAAAATTAGTGGGATATTGTGTTTTTGAGCCAAATTCGGGAGATATTACGCAAATTGCTATCGATAAATTTTTTAGAAGAAAAGGAATCGCTTCATTGTTGCTTCACGAGGCTAGTAAACTCAATAAAAACGCAAAAACAAAATTTTTAAACTCGGACATTTCCTGTAGTTCCATTGTTAATTTTCTAAAAGCAAAAAATATTGAGGTTTTGGGAAAACAATTTGAAATGAAAAAAGAATTATAAACCAATTAAAAAATATTATTCAGATGAAAAAAAACATTTTACTTTTATCGTTACTTCTCTTTCATTTATTTGTATATTCACAAGGAACAAAAATTGTTAGTAATTACCGACAGGATGAAACACGTCCTGCATTTTTACTATGCCTGCCAAATGTTGCAGTGAATGATTATTCCGAGAATATTCGTAATTCGATTCATCCCTTTAATTTTATAAAACTTCATTTTGAAACACAGTTTGATTTTTATTTAAAAGTAACCATTGATATTGATGCTTCAGGGAAGGTCATTGTTAACATTCAAGATGATTATTTTGCGCAAACAACAACTATTAGCTCAACAATGTACAGAAATGATTTTGCTAACCTATTGCTTATTTTAGCGCGTTGCGATTTTGATAATTTTCGTGAAGAATCCGTTGTAGATAATTTGAATTGTTGTAATTCTTTTTTTGAAGTATCGTTTAATGATGAAGTAATAACAGCAAGAAATTCTACATTTTATCCCTTCAATAATCGCGAACTTCAACTAACACTTTGGAGAAAAATGAACACTTGTTATTTTTATGATCGCATAACTCCGAGAATTGAATATTAGTTCATGGTTAAGTTTATGGTTAAAAATTAGTTTGAGGCGTTATTTTTTATTTTGGTGTTTTACAAAAATGTTTATTTGTCGCAAAATTAATTGAAGATGACTAAAGGAGGTTATGTTTACATTCTCACAAACAAA
>JAIRVY010000048.1 GCA_031253655.1 Bacteroidales bacterium | reverse complement strand
CTCAAAAATCGGCAAATTGCAGGGTCATAATTTCTCAAAATATTATCATATAAATTGAGTCCGTGCATATTATCAAGCTCTTTTCCCCCGAACTTATACGGTTGATATTCCGGACTAACACCATCACCCGGTTGCTGTACAGGATCATGCGGCATGCCAAACGGATAGTAACTGATTTCCTGTTGCGGGCCTCCAAAAGATGTGGGAGTTGTGCCAAATACCGCCCTGTTATTGCCCAAATGGTCTTTTGCGTAACAATTGAAAAAATATGCTCCGGTAGTGGTATGCTTGTATGCATAGCCTTCCGGGTTCAAAATCATTTTCAATTGGCCGTTTTCGTAAACAATATGTCCACCTGCACAATAATCGGTCGTTAAAGTATAGACAATGTCATTCGGGTTGGGCGTGTAAGTCGTATTTCCCAACTGAATATTCATATTGCTTTTTACCGACTGATGAGTCACCTGGCGTTTCACACCTGCGGCATCGTAGCTGTATCTGGTATTATGACCGTACATGAACTGTATTTTTTCAGGCAAATTTAATACATTATATGTAACTGTCGCTATCCCGTTGTAGAAATTTTGTGTCATAGCGCCGTTACTGTTGTATTTAATAATACGCGTATTGTTTACGTTCGGTATAATTAAACCACCACTCGAAGCGTACGGAGCCATATCATCCATACTGGCTAATTGATTACCTTTACGCCCAAACTCCAACCAATCCACCATACCTGTGTTTCCATTACTTGAAATTCTAGCATACCGTTTCATTTCGTTAATATTACCGTTTTTATCATACTGGGTTATTTCTTCGGTAAAGGCATCGTTGGGGGTTGTTCCTGACAGGAATTGTCCTTTTTTCAAACGATTCAATCCGTCGTAAGTATAAAGATAACCTTTAGTACTGCTACTTATCAAATGCTTCCATGACACGGTCGAAATATTACCTGCTGTCCCTGTCAGATTTAACCGCACCAAGTCCGATGAATACCGCAGAAAATTGTCCGGTTTAGCTGTCGAGTCTTTCGATGACCTGCCGCAGAACGCTGCACAATTTAACTGCGCCCACGCCTGATAGTACAGCTTCCGCCCGCCTTGCGCCTAAGGCCGGCATTGACGCAGGTTGAAAACTTGCGCCAATGACGCTTAGGCGATGGGCGGAGGTGCTTTTGCTTACTTCAAATAGAGTTTATTTGTTTTATTATTTTCTTCACTATCCTTAAAAATCAATTTCTTGTCTTTGATTTTTAATTCTGTATTATCAAATATTCTATAAGAAAATAGGGAATCATTAACACTGATAGTAACCTTTACCAATTCTCCCGGTTGTATCTGAACATTTATTTCTTCTGTTTTCAAAGTGTAATAGGTAGGCTGTATTCTTCCTGTATATCTAATCCATTTCGGTTGTTTTTCAATCTTAAAATAAAGACTTCTAAACGGTTTTTCAAGATAGATACAGTATGAGCCTCTCTTTACGGGAGGAGATATGAATGCTACTTCTGAAGAATTTATTGTATCCGGTTCCAATCCAAGTGATGTGAGAAATTCATTTTTAGTTATTTGTAGAGGTTCGTCCGATAATTCAGGGTGCAATTCTAAGTAATTGACACCATCAATATATGGTGTTACCAAAAAATCGTCACTTTCATATTTGTACCGACTTTCCTTTTGAATGATAACTAAATTTTGACAGATTTGAATAGTTGAGTCTGAGGCACTAACTCTTTCTACTTGCAGAGGAATAATATTGTTTGTTATTCTACTGTTGAGTACAACGGTATTTTTATCAATATAACTCCATTTGCCATCGGAATACTTGTTAATAACAGAAGAGCCATAGCATGAAGATGTATAAATAAACGTTGAATCAGGGAGTAATTCAAGTTTATGTAAATCTTTTCTGCTACTATATTTGCCCCCTATGTTTAATGGTGCTTGACAGCTAAAAAACAAAAAAATAGCTATCAAATAAAATGATAAAGTTTTCATAGCTATTTTTATTTTTGCCGCAATGTCCTCAAAATATCTTTTGGATTCCTGCCGGGGTAATTCAGTTCTATGTATATATACTTTCCTCCAGATTGAATTCCTAATACCCAACGTCCATTTATATCGCTTAGAGATTTAGGATTTCCAAAATCAGAAAGAGAGCGAACTGTAGATTTATCATACGAGAATTGACGACCATACGCTTTTGTTTCTCCCGGAATAAAATTTCCTCCATATCCTACAGTAGTTCTACCACCATTTTGCCACAAGTCATATCCGTGTGAAGATTCGTGTATTCCATTGGATACGGAACCATTTCCCGCAATATCCATAACAACGATGCCGTTTTCCATGTAAGCATACCCCACATCTTTATCTGTCATATTATAAGTAAATCCTTGTTCCGTCGTTGCACCCATAGCAGTTAATTCAGAAATTCCAGCATTAAGATTGTCAATGTTTGCTTGCATCTCTGTAGCGTTAGCTTGGTCTTTTGAAACATCTTTTCCTTTCGCTTGTTTTTTAGCAATATTGGAATTTAATCTATCCAAACTTTTTTGTGTAGAATTTGCTTGATTAGTCATTTCTTGTTGTAATTGACCTGCGTATGCACTATCACTGGAATTTACCCAATATCTTCCATCGGGGTCAACATTTCTAATCGGGTTATTGCCGAAAGTACTGTACGGAGATTCATTTGGTCGAAGTTCTGCTAATGGGTCCATTGTCGTAAACCCCGGAACAATTCCATTATAAAACCTCGCATTGAAATCAAACCAGTTCAACCCGTGCATTTCGTCATATTCCTTGTCTCCGAATTTGTAGGGTGGATACCTACGCAGATTTTTAGCACAACTTTTCGAGGTCAGTTCTTTTCGGGAGTAACTAACTTTTAATTCAGTTCTTTTATATTGTTTGTCTAATATGTGCAGTTTAACGCAACCCACTTTTTTACTTTAAAATTACAGTTGCAAAAATAGTAAAAATTATTCAGATACAGGCACACAAAAAAACAGAGAAGATTTTTTATTTTTTCTTCTCTGTTTCGGCACAGGTAGTCGAGAACCTCTTATATTAAGTGCGTGTATATTTGAGTTGTGCAAAGGCTGCTGTGTCCCAAGAATAAGGCGATATTTTCGATACTCATTCCGTTTTGTAGTAAATGCGTTGCGATGGAGTGGCGAAGAACGTGTGTCGATAGTCGTTTTGCTTTTATCGTTTCGTCTTGGCAAACGCCTTGCAGGTGTTTGAGTTTGCGGTTAAATGCTTGTTTTTGGCTCTTAAATAAACGATTGTGATTTACTTTAAGACGGTGGCGATAGTTGTAAATGTAATCCTGCAACTCCCGATAAACGCCTGCTGACATTGGTATAATGCGGTCTTTGTAATTTTTCCCCTGCTCTACAAAAACAGTCTTTTTATCAAAATCAATATCTTGCAGTTGTAATTTGTAGCCTTCGGTACGCCTTAATCCGCAACCATAAAAAAGGGTAAAAATCAGCCTTAATTCAGCTTGTTTTGCTTCTCGCTCTTTAAAAGGGAGTGATAAATATGTGTTTGGTATATGGCTCAAAAGCGTTTTTATTTCTTGCTGTGTAAATGTTTCTATTTTAAGGATTCGTGCCTGTTTGTCTATTTCCATTCTGCGATTGGTGGGAATCGGTGCGTTTTCCATTCCGTATTGGTGCAGGAACTCCAAGAGTTTATCAATGGCATAAAATATTTTGTTTAAGTGAGCAGTTCCGAGCCTGCGCTCTTTCCTGTTTTCATTGGGGCGAGTTTCCACATAGTTGTAATATATGTTTATGTGTTTGTCTGTCAGTTCTGTTATACTGTGGATTTGTTTTTCTTCCAACCACTCAAAAAAAGGGCGTATGTTCCGCTTGCAAGAACATATCATATCTTCAGAGTAGCCGAGCGTATCAAGCCAAGATAAATATTCCGTCAATATTGTTTTATAACCTGTATTCATTAAAAAGGGTGTAATTTGTTTATATCGTCGATTAAGTTGTCTATATCATTCGGCAGATAGTTTTCTGTACTTACGATTGTGCTGTGTCCTGCCAAATATTGAGTTTTGCGCAAGCCTTGTGTTTTGAGCCAAAAGGTAATAACCGAAGCCCGTACCTGTTGGAAGTTTAAAAACTGTTTGTCAATGGTTTTCACTTGCCCGACAAGTGGTTTAAAAATATGTTTCAGCATATCCTTGCCTGCTGTTCTTCTGCCAGATTTAGGCAAAGGCAAAAAAAGTTTTTCGTTTTCTCGTGTTTGATATTCAACTATTTGCGGGCGTATGTTTTGCACATAATTTATAAATAAACCTATCTGTGAGGCTTTTAAGGGTAAAACTCTTTCGCCCGCCTTTTTGTTCCGTATTTTTATACTTGCCTTGATTAAATCGAGGTCGTCCGTTTCTATCGTGTTTATTTCGTTTGTTCTTATTCCTTGATAAACTAAAAGGCTTAATATTACGGTGTTCCTTTGGCGGTTTAACTCCGAGTGTTTTTGTTGGTTTTTGGGTATGTGGCTGTCATCATAACCCCGCACAAAATATTGGTAATAATTATCAAAAAGCAATTCGAGTTCTTCCATTGTGTAGAGTTTATGCAGTTGCTTTTTGTTTGTTCCTCGTATTTTTAGGAACTGACAGGGATTTTCGATTGTCTGTCCGTTTTGATAAAGAAACGTAAAATAGTGATTTAAGGCTGTGAGATAATTTTTTTGAGTAATGTTCTGCACCCGCTTGCGATTTTTCAGATATTCCAAGTATTTTAAAATATCGGGTTTTGTTACCTGTATATCTTCTTTTTTTGCCCACTTGAAAAACCATTCAACATACATTGTATAATAGTTTATGGAACTTGCCGAAAGATTTTTGCTTTCTAAATATATTGTAAATTCTGTATTTTTCATTTTGTTGTCGTCTTACTCGTTTTTTGGTTATTTTCAACAGGTTGCGAGTTGGTCGTTGGATTTTGTCCTACTGTCCTACTGTGTTCAGTGTTTATATTTTCAAGCGTTGTTTTTAATGCGTTTTCAATGCTGATATTTAAGCCGTTATCTTCGTTTAAGTTGGTAATTTTGTACCCGTAGCCCCCACGATATTTATTGCCGCCTGCAATTTGGATATAATGAAAAAGTGTGAGTTCCTGCAAATATCGGTTTAATGTTCGGGGGTGTATTCGTTTGGCTTTTCTAATATCAAGGGCGGTAAATTGTTTCGTTTCGGCTTCGGATAGGTATTTGTTCAGCCAATTATAAAAACCTCTTGCGGTGGTGCTTAATTCGTCAGCCCTGCGGAACAGCGAGTTTTTAAGCAAGGCAAAAGCGAGTTCTATATCTTCGGGGTGGGTTTTTATCAACACTTCGCCTGTCTGCTCATCGGCAACGCTTTCTCTTTGGAATTGGCGGAAGAATGTAATTGTTTCAATAAAATTCAAAAGCAACAAAAGCGTTTTTCTTGGGTGCGGTAAATCTTCGGGCAGATTGATAAGCGTTGCAAACGGATTGATAATATTTGCAGATTTCAAAGTTGCTAAAACACATTGCAATTTTCTTTGTGTTTGGATTATTTCCGTTTGATTGATTAAACCCGCTTTGCACCTCTTTTGGTATTCCATTACGTTAATATCCTGTGCGTGTGAGTGGTTGAGGTGCAGACAAAGAAACGGCAAACTTAACTGTTCGTAGTTTTTTTCGGAGTAGGCGCAAGCGATTAAACAAAGTTTCCCCGCCACTTCAAAAGTAGTTGAATGTATCATTCCCTCTTTGTTCTTGGTAGCTCTTGTCTTAATTAGCTTTCCTTGTGTTTGTAGCGTAGAAAGTGGCATTAACATTTGATTTGTCCACTCTAAATCCTCAATAAACAAAGTTTTGCCGTCAATCTGTTTGCTATCAAAATAATATAAAGCGTTTTCGCTTATTTGAGTGTGGAAACTAAAACTATTTTTCGGCATACAATCCGCCAATTTATTCAAAAGATAACTTTTGCCGATTCCCGATTTTGCCAAGCAAAGAACGGAAAACGGATTTTCGGATTTGTGGCTTGCCATTGCCAAGAATAAAATCAAGGCGTTTTCTTCTTCGCCCAAAATCCCGATTTTTTCCAAGTCGTTTTTTAGGTTGGGAATCAAATTTTTATTAGCGAGATATTTTTTTGCCGTTTGTTCTTCTTCCTCGCTCATTTCAAAGGATTTATCTTTATCGCCCTGTGGATAGTGCAAACGCTCTAATTTGTAGGTTTCTATTTGGCAAATAAACGAGTGAACGGATTTTGAAACTTCCATAAGTGTAACACTCCATTTGTCGCAAAGTGTGCGGATAAGTTTATCATTCTGATTATCGTTATACAAATCAAGCGTTGTGCGGAATGGCGGATAATTTTTGTGAGTAATCCGCAAAGTGCAAATCATTCTTTCAATCTGCTGCAAATCTACTCCGCCCAAAACGTCAATCGTGAAAAGCGAATCGGAGTAAATTATGAAATGCGGGTTAATAATCTGTAAGTTGTTCGTATTCATTTCCTTTTCTAATGATTAACTGATTTTCGTTTGTGATTATCTCTACAGTGCTGCCAATATCAAAACCGACCTGCGCCAACCAATTTCCTGATATGGCAAGCAAGGGAACTTTTTTGTAACCTGTAAGACTTTTAGCACTTGGGCGGAACAGGCTTTGCATTTTTACCTTTTTGTGCATTTCCTTTTGCATAAAATATATTCGTTAAATGTGAATAAATGATTGCAAAATTAAAAGGAAAAAAGGCGAAAAAAGAATAAAGTTATTAACACAAGGAAAAACACAAACCCCTCTGTTTATCGGTTTTATAGCGGATTTGGCAGGGCTAAAAACAGCCCGAAAAAGCAAAAAAAGCCAAAGCCGAAAACTAAAAAAATCTAAAAAATAAAAGAAAAAGAAAGCAAAAAGAAATAAAAAAACGCCAAAACAACCCCGCAAACTATCGACAAGTCTAAAAGCACAAAACGCCTGCGCTTGCAAGCCTGTGGCAACTCAAACACTAAACCGCTAAAAACAACATTTAGGCAAAAAAATGCTCGTTTCAAATGCCCGCAGGCGGCTTGGCGCAAGTGGGGGGCAAAGTGCGCTACCCTTGAACAGTTCGCTTATCCCCCCACCTGCGCCAAGCCGCTTTGCCCGCCAACCGCCAAAATCAAAAAAGAAAAATGTCTGCCAACGGCAGAACACAAACAAAACCCGACAGAGCGGGCAACACAGCGCATCAAAATCAAAACCGCGAAAATCAAAAATATATCCCGCTGAAAGCGGGAGAAAAAAAGGGGGCAAAAAATATCTCGCCAAAGGCGAGAGCAAAAAAATAAAGAAATCCGAGCAGCCGAGCCAAACCCGTCCAAAACAAGCCGCTAAACCACTAAAAACAAAAAAAATAAAGACAAAACAGTCCGCAAACCCAAACTGCCGACAAAAACAAAAAATTATAAAAAAATAACTCGAACACCGACCGCTCACGCCCAAAGCAAAAACACAGTCCAAAATCTAAAAAAAAACAAAAACCAACTTCAAAAAATCCAAAAAAGAAATCAAAAAAAACTAAGCCCAAAAACACAGAAAACCACCCCGAAAAGCCCTGCCAAATCCGCTATAAAACCGATAAACAGAGGGGTTGATAAAAAAAGAGCCAAAAGGGGCGCAAATGCTGATAGGCAAAGGGTTTGAGGGCAAAACTTCCGATTGTTGATAACTTTTTTTGAAAACGGTTTTTTAGAGGTAAAAATGAGCCGAAACTGATGAAAATTAACGAAAAAGGCGGGCGACAAAATCACAAAAGTTGAGCGGTGCGCAGGCGGCTTGGCGCAAGTGGGGGGGAAGCGCACACATTATATCAAGCACAGTTCAACCCCCACCTGCGCCAAGCCGCTCGACCTGTTCCTTGTTTTTATTTCTTTTTTCCTGCGGCTTTGCCGCAATGTTTTTGTTTTTGACTACCAAATAAAAAATCCTGCTGACCTAATGACCAACAGGATTTTAAACTATTCTTCAGTTTCAGACTGACCGAAACACAAACTTACAAAATCAATCAGCTTTTTCTCTCTTTTTCAGAAATAGAATGTTTTTTTGCTCATACCAACAAATACGGTCTTTATGCTCTTGAAACCAATTTTCCCATTTTTCAATGTCGTTCAATGTCGGATTTAATTTCCCTATATAATTACCGTCTGATTCTGATTCTATTCCTGTTAATAATTCAAAATTGTACAATGAATATAACATCTTATATAAAGCATAATTTGGCTCGTCATTGTCCCTTTTTGCAATGTATGTTTTTATTATATCCAACCGCTCTCCAAATATTTTTACTGCAATCTCGTTATTACATTCTGAAATTGTATCAAATATATCGTCAAAAAATGTTTGAAAAAGGCTATTTTCATCCCAAATTGTATCATTGATAATTGTTTCGATAGTTTCCTTGAAATCGCTGTTACTCATATTGTCGAAATTTTTATCGCATTGGGGAAAGAGCAAAAAGCAGTTATTTGCAATAAAAAATAATAATAAAAATGCCCTCATTTCCTATTCAATTTAATAATATTATTATTAACTACTTGAATAGTAATAGTAACCGTCTTGTGGTCATAATAAAAAGGAATAGAGATAGTACCTGTTCCGAAAGGTATAGAACCCGTTGTCCTTCCTCTTGTGCTTCCTGACACTCTGTTTTCTGCTGGGATGCCACTTCCCGTGTGTGCTACACCGTAGGAATTTCCATTAATTTGTTTACCCTGTTGTTCTGCTACTTCGTGAGCAAAAGTAGAAAATTTACTTGCTCCTTCTCCTGTTCCAAAAGCATTAACATCTGCTATGTCTATTTGCCCAGATTCATAACTGCCAACGAAAACATCTTTGGAACCACTAACTATTCCAATTGTTGCCATACCATCTGATGTTGCAGCACCTTTCATTTCCGAATAAAATGCTTTTTGTTCAGTAGTAAGTTTTGACAATTGTTTGTCGCTTAAATTTTTTACTGAAAGAACACCATTTTTATCAGTTTTTGCAACCTTTGAGCCAACTCCCTCATTAATTAAAGTTGTTGTTTGCTTGATTAAATCTTTATTTTCGGCAACAAAAGTAATACTATCTCCTCTTAAATCTACTGCATTTATGGGATTATTTCCAGCATAAACATACGGCGAAATCGAATAATACTTCTCACATAAAGGGTCAATCGTTAGAAATCGCCCTGTGATTGGGTCATAATTTCTCAAAATATTATCATATAAATTGAGCCCGTGCATCTCGTCATATTCCTTGCCGCCGAATTTATAGAGTGGATACCTACACAGATTTTGAGCACTACTTTTCAAGGTCAGTTCCATTTTTATGCAACTTTCCTTTAATTCAGTTCTTCTATACTGTTCCTCTAATATATGAAGTTTTAC
>JAIRVY010000029.1 GCA_031253655.1 Bacteroidales bacterium | reverse complement strand
CAAACCTAAAACAGAATCAATGCTGCTGGAAGGAATTTCACGGAATAATATACAGTCTTCCCCGTTGTAGCCGGCATTATCGTAATTAATTCCCGATTTCATCGTCAGCAGATTTTCAATAGTTATCTCTTTCTTATTTGACGGTGCATTTGGAAAAAAATCGGAAATTTTATCTTCTATTGAAATAAAACCTTTGTCTATTGCTATACCTGTCAAAATGCCAATAAATCCTTTTGTGCAAGACCAAAGCGGGTGAAGATTTGTTCGGTCAACAGGGTCTTTCATATAACTTTCGGCAACAAGTTTATTGTTTCTGAATACAAGCAAACTTCTGATTTGCCAGGCATTATCCTCATTATGAACATATCTGTACACCTCTTTCAATGCTTCGCCGTCTATTCCCGCTTCCGCCGGCTCTGCCGTTTCCCAATCATCATCAAGATACACAGGAGTATAACTTTGAAACGGAACTTTCAAAAGGTCATCTTTAAGGCACGACACAAAAATAATCGAAAAAAAGACGATTAGCGCGGCATTGACTACTGTTCTTTTTTTCCACATAATGCTATCCTCCATATTAAGTTGTGATTTATTCGATAAAACCGATTTCCCTGATAAAAACTCAAATAATCAAATTCATATACTATTGAATGTTTTTTTGCAATGTTTGGAACAAATTCAAATGAAACTGTTGTGTGGTTATATCGGTTAAAACTTCCAAATTTCAAGTCTTTGTGCGGATATACAACAAATTCTTTATAAGTAAACAAAAAATCATAAGGGTCATATCCTTGACGGTGAGAAGAAAAGCCAAAAATTGAATTTTGTAAACCAACGTTAATGCGTTTATTATCCCATTGATAACCATATTGTATTACAGGCGAAACTCCTAATTCAGCAGTATAAAACATAGTACCGTCGTGTAACTGAGTTAAATGATAATTATAGTCGGTAATATAATTTGCGCCCCCTCTGATTGAATGTCGGTTGTGTTCGTAAAACGGCATTGTCCAAGCTACATTTACAGGCGCTAAGTGTATTTGGCCTCCAATCATACCGCGGTTCCAAGCAAGTCCAAATCCAAGTTGAGGCTGATACGTTATTTCGTGGGCATTTATTATCCATTGTGCACCATATCTGTATTCAAGTTGGGCGCCACTAAAAACCATTCCCAAATTATTCTTATCTTTCAATTGCAAACTACCCAACACCACCTCGTGTGAGTGTTTTACCTGCGCCTTGATCGGGTAAATCATTAGTGAGAATAGTACGCCCGCTGTAAGAAATAATATCTTCATTTTGATAATTCCTATTTATGTCCGCCCTTTTCGGACTTTTTATTTTGTTTAACGTTCAATTCTCCGGTTCATTGTCCAACTGCATTTGTTCCGCTAATTCTGCTAAATAAGTTCTCATCAATATTCAACGGGTGGGTACTGCATTGTGTTGCCTAACTTTCCGGTGATGCTAAATGTGTCTCCGTTTCTTTCTTACGCGCTTTGAAACTGTAAGTTGTATTGAGAGCAAGATCGCTGAATGATAACAATACCCCAAATGGTTTCATCTGAAACAGAGTCATATCCATGCGAAATTAATATTCTTTAGGAGCGAATCAAATTGTGGTAAAAAAAATGTCTTTTAGGGAATAACTTTCAAGATAGCCGTCACTGAAACACCATTATTTATAACGTAAGAATTTACGAAACTGTTTCGTTAATCCCTTTAAGAAAGGGTGTTTTTTTCAAGCCTAAAAACTCTATTTTCGCCAACTATTTTTTATAATGTCTATTCAAAGGTATTTTCCATTTTATAAACGTAACCTTGTACTTGCTTTTCCAATTATTTTATCGCATATAGGGCAGGTCACTGTATCTATTGTAGATACTTTTATGGTGGGTATCTTAGGAACCGTGGAGTTGGCTTCTGTGGCATTTGCAAGTTCTATATTCAGTTTGATTTTTATTTTTGGATTAGGGTTCTCGTTGGGACAAACGCCCCATGTAGGAAAAGCATTCGGAAAGAAACAGTGGTGGAAAATAGGGGTAATTTTTCAAAACTCACTGTTAATCAACATCACATTAGGAGTTTTATTAACAGTAGTAATGTTGTTTTTAACCCCAGTTCTTTATCACCTAAATCAACCAATTGCAGTGGTTAATGTGGCGATGCCATATTATAAATGGCTTTTGCTCTCTACTGTTCCTGTTTTAATATTTTTTTCTTGCCGTCAATTTGCTGAAGGGGTAGGGAATACGAAAATTGCAATGTGGGTTACCATATCAGGTAATATCCTCAATATAATTCTCAATTATGTGTTAATTTTCGGAAAGTTTGGATTTCCTCCACTCGGTGTGGAAGGCGCCGGAATATCAACATTAATTGTAAGAAGTTTAATGGCTTTAATTTTTGTAGTACTTGTATTCCGAAACAATGTACTGAAAAGGTTCACTCAATATTTTTCTTTAAAAAAAATTCATATCAAGGCAATTATTACATTGTTTAAAACAGGTTTTCCAATATCCGGGCAATTGGTTGTAGAAGTTCTTGCGTTTTGTTTTAGCGCCATAATGATTGGGTGGATTAATGAGGTAAATCTGGCAGCCCACCAGATTGTTCTACAACTGGCATCTGCTACTTTTATGGTGGGTTTGGGGGTAGGCTCGGCAAGCACAATCCTAATTTCCCAACAATTTGGTTCAAAAAGATATAATGTAACACAAATTACCTCCTTAGCCTCTCTGCATTTGGTTACGATTTTTAACACATTAACTGCTGTTGCCTTTATTGTGTTGAGGTATCAAATCCCATCATGGTTTTCAAGCGACCCTGAAGTGATTTATGTTGCGGCACAGTTAATGATTATAGCAGGTATTTTTCACCTTTTCGATGGTTGGCAAATGGTTGGCTTAGCCTCTTTGAGAGGCTTGGCAGATGTTACCTTCGCTATGTTTATTGCAATAACGTCCTATTTGATAATATCTTTACCCGTTGGTTATTTTCTCGGATTTGTCTGCAATTTAGGTAGTGCCGGCATTTGGACGGGGCTTTGTATCGGGCTTATCTTAGCCTCCATTGCCTACCGCGTAAGGTTCGTATCTTTTATGAAAAGATACAAAAAGAGGTAGAGACGCTGCACCGCCACGTCTCTACACTGATTATTCATAATTGATTAATATTCCTAATATTCCCACAATTCGCTTTCGAAAGTGCGAATCTGGTTCAAAATTTCTTCAGAACGCAAGCGCTGGTCGCGGGGATTGGTAATGTAATCTTGAATCTCGCGGTTGTTAAAATAGTTACCTTCAGCAATAATATAGCTAGCAAAATATCTTTTCCAGGTCAACACATCGTCAAAAGTAACCTGTAAGGCTGAATTATGAGGTAGGTAATACAACTGTTTCGCCAAATAAGGTCTTAATTCATCGTATTTTATGTAGCCCAAGCGTCTTCTTCCTTTATTATCAATTACATCATCATCATCACCGGAATTTACTCCGATGTCTTTCTCATATTCAAAGAAGGGTTCAATTTCGAGGATACGCACACTTAGCTCGCCTCTATTTTTATCAAAAAACCATACTTCTTTCAGGCGATACGACATAATTTGAGAAACGGTTAGCGGATCCGGCACATCAATTTCGCCGATAGGTTCACCTGTATCAGGGTCAAACTGCATAAGTTTTTTAGTATTCTTTAGAACATTTCCTATTTCTGCTCTTTCGTATTTTTTTGTACAATACTCATCAGAATAGATTGCGAGGGCATCCGTATTGTCCGGGTTATCCATATCAATTGCATCGAGAATTACTTGTCCCAAACTTCTATAGATTCCCTGTGGCTCGGTGGGAAAATAGAGCCCGTGATTTCTTTTTTCACGCAAATCTATTTCTCTCCAAACGGTTAACGACCACATTACATCATTTTGCCTTACAACGGGGTAGGGGACTACTCCGGGATATTCTTCTACTTCAATAATTTCCCATGGCACTGTTAATGGTGTTAAGGTTTGTGTATCATTCGCTTGCGAAAAAACAAATGAAAATATTACACAAAAAACTATAAGAAAAACTGTTTTTTTCATATTGTGAATAATTATTTTAATTGTACAGTAATAGTATTTAAAGTTCTTGTACCCGGAATACCAACACAGGAAACTTTGATATCCTCAAACCAAATAACAGTTCCGGGGCTTGAGGCATTGATTTTATTTTTTATTGCATCTGAAAACTGCCGGTTATTGCACATAATCGGTGCTTCTTCAATACCTTTCACATTAAAAGTAACTTGATATGAATTTACAACCCATTTTAAATCGTAAATAAAGTCGAACCCCATATCTGCCTTGATAAACGGATTAGCAAGCAATTCGGCTTTGGATATTTTTTTCCCTTTAAAATCTCCTCCTAATACGGCTACGGGATCAGGAATACGTTTTACGCGAAATTCGTTGGTACCCATAATTTTCTGTTTTCCGCCATCTTCGGCTAAGATACTTACTGTTACCATTTTTCCTTCCATTGAAGTAGGCACATTGATATTGTATTTACCCGGTCCTGTTTTTGTTTTACTACCTGCGCTAAGCGAGATGTCAACCTTTTCTGCGGAAACCGAAGCACTAACTGAAACGGGGTTATCAATACCTGCATACAGCGCATTCATTTTGTCAGCAGCCACAGTAGCAGATGGCTCCATTACAATATATCTATCTGTAAAGGGATAAGTTTTGGGCAGTCCGTCCGGTCCAACAATTTCAACAAACCCTGTATAATTGAAATCTCCCACTTGATTGGTGGCAAATCTAATTGGGGCAACGCCCTCATTTCCCCTCACCGATTGTGCCCCCTGTTTGGAGGTTAAAATGCCTGTTCCTGAACGATAAAAAGCTTCAATTGGTTGTTTGCTGTCGTAGGCAGCGACAATAATTTCAGCCTCATAAGGATCTCCCCTAAAAACAATTTGAGATTTTGGGATAACTTTTGCCTGTACATTTGAAAATTTAAAGTCGTCTTTAGTAATCGAAGAGAGGGTATATTTAAGAACTACAGATTCGCTATTTCGCACTTCTCCAATAGTTTTATTAAGTAAGGTAACCCCGGCAGCGAAAATTACATTTTCAAAATAATGTGATTCCCATGATTCCGGAGCACCATTGGCATTTTTAAATTTGGCATTCACATCTAAACTTATCGTTTTCTGCATATTTTCTCTATCTTTTTCATCAACGAAAGAGAGTAATTTGTTGCGATATTTTTCTATCTCTTTTTTAAGTTTTTCAGCATTACTTTCATTAATCATAAATTGTGTTGTCTTGCTGATATTGTCTTTAGCTTTTATCTGAGCAACAGTTTTTATAGAGCCATCTTCATTAAAAGCGGTTTGTCCATCTACAAATTCAATTAATCTAACTTTAACATCTTCAATATATTGAATAATATTATTGGAAAGTTCCTTAATTTGCATTGCCTTTTCAAACTCTTTGGCTACTTTATCTTCTCCAAGTATTACTTTTTGACGATTCAATTCATTGTAATCCTGTTTGTTTTTACTTTCCGTGATTAGATTTGAAGTATGCAACGTTTCATCTACAATAGAGAAAGCATTCAGAATATCTTTAGAAACATTTAGTGCCAACATTGCTGTAAGTACTAAATACATCATACTTATCAATCTTTGGCGAGGGGTTTCCGGACAATTTTTTGCACCCATATATTTTTTTTAGTTTATCGTTTAAGGTTTAAGGTTTGAAGGAGTTACAGGAGTTAATTAATCACTAATCATTAATCACTATTTCGTTGTCATTGCAGCTAACATATTGGAATAGATTGCATTAATTTGGGCAACTTGTTTAGACAGTTTATCCACTTCTACTTTGTATAACTGAGCTTCCTGAACAGTTTCATTCATAGAATTTGCTAATTTAGTATAACTATCTTCAATTTTTTTGTAGTTATCCAAAATTGTTTTTGTTCCCTGTTCTTGAATTTGGTCTATTTTCTGAACATTTTGCAGGTGTGTATCCTGGATTTTTTGTGCGTTCAATTTTTGCATTTCAAACATCTCTTGCACATTTTTTACTTGAATTTCAGAAGTAGATGTAAGGGCAGTTTGCATTTTTTGGGCGTGCTGTTTTTGTACGTCAAACAATTCCTGAGCGCTTTTTATCTGCATATCTGTGGAGGTTGAGAGTGTTTCCTGTAATTTCAGTGCATGAATTTTTTGAGAATTAATCAATTCCTGTGCACTCTTCATTTGCATATCTGTAGAAGAAGCAAGTGTTTCCTGCAACTTTTGTGTATTACTTTTTTGAATATCCATAACCTCTTGCATATTCTTTACTTGCATATCTGAAGAAGCAGAAATTGCATTTGCCGATTTTTCGTAAACACCTGTAAGATTTCCAATAGCATCTTTCGCTTTTGCAAGGTTAGACACATAACCATCGGTAGCAAAAGCGACATCTGTTGTTTTAGAAATATTTCTGGCGGTATCGCTTAAATTTCTCATTCCTGCCGACAAACTTTCTATCAGTTCGGGACCTACTTTTGCTTTTTCCAACATATTGTCCAACTGTTGCGAAACAGTACCTTTATTGCTAGCTTCATCAGAAATTCCTAATTCGGGGTAAACCAAAGCCCAATCAAACTCTTTATGCAGTGGTTCAAAAGCCGAGCAGAAGAATATTAATGCCTCAGTACCCATACCAACTATCAGCATAGTATCGGCGCCTGTAATGTGTAAGATTTTAAAGAGGGCGCCTAATATTACTGCTGCTGCTCCCCAGCCGTACAGTTTAGACATAAAGTTTTTGTAAGCTTTGCTACGAACGATTTTGTAAAGACTCATATAATTAAGATTTAAAGTTTAAAGTCTAAGGTTTAAAGATTTAATTACTCACTATTCACTATTTACTTGTAATAATAAATTATCTGTAAATTTTTGAACCGCTTCCTTTATTGGCCTCTTTGGGATTAACCATAGCGGGTTGGATACAGCGGAATCCGATGTAAGAAGTGCAGGTATCCTGGTATTGATAATCTTTGTAGTACACGGTAATATATTTGCTTATATCTTTCCACGAACCTCCTCTCACTACTTTCATTTTCTTGCCGGCGGGGTCATCGGGCAATGCTTTGTATCTGTAGGCCGGATTCATATCTGAGACGAAACCGGAGGAGGATGGGCTATAGGTATCTTTACACCACTCCGCCACATTTCCGCTCATATCATATAATCCCCAGTCGTTTGCATCAAAAGAAGCCACTACGGCCGGATATAAACTACCGTCTGCCACGAAGTTTCCTCTTTGGGGTTTAAAATTTGCGAGGAAGCATCCGTTTTGATTAGAAGGATATGGACCGCCCCATGGGTAAGGATTACCCGGCAAACCACCTCTTGCTGCCCATTCCCATTGCGCTTCATAAGGCAATTGAAAGTCTTCTTCAATAGGATAACCTCTGCTTAACAACCATGAATTTCTTAATTGTGAGCGCCAATGGCAAAATGCTTGAGCTTGCACCCAGTTTACGCCAACAACAGGATAGTGATTGTATTGTGGGTGTGAGAAATAGTTGCGGGTCATAAACTCATTATCCGAATAGGTAAACTCATAAATCCATACTAATGTATCGGGATAAACATTCGTGATTTCTCTTTTAATAAACTTATCCAAATTACCTGACACTTGGCTGGGTCTGTTGGCAAACATACCACCGATTTCGCTTCCTGCTTTCTCTTTTTTCGCAGCGGCTTCGTAATCAAATGTCCAGTATTCATAATTTAGTCTTGCTGCATTAATACCCAACGGCCTATAGTGATAATATCGGGTTGAAATAGAATTACGGAGTTCACTCAGTGCTTGTTGTATATCTTCATCTGCTGAATTCCATGGAATCTCTTCATTCCAGTTTACTAACGGTGGGTCAAATACTTCTCCTGATTTCTTATCTTTGCGTAGGTGGCCGTTTTTACCATCAGTAACGTCTGCCAAGAGATGATGCGCGATGGAATCTCTTACCCAGTACACAAACTGGCGATATTTATTGTTGGTAATCTCTGTTTCATCCATCCAGAAATGAGTGATTGAAACTGGGCGTGGTTGTGGGGCAAATGCAAGCGTGGGATCACTTTCACCACCTCCCAGTAACACGTGCCCTGTGGGAATATACACCATCCCATAAGGTGTGAAAGAGACAAATTTTGTTTTATTGTTAACCCCCACCAACTGTCCATCTCCCGAATTTTTGCAAGCGGCTAAGCCTAATAAGACACAAGCAATTAAAACTATTTTCTTCATTTTTATAAATGTTATGATTTTGGAAAACGCTAAAAAATATGGATTATTATAATTAGTATTGATTTTTATACAAATGCCGTGATGAACCATAACCGGTTAACGTTTTTTCTTTATAAAAATTGAATCCATATCTAAATACTATTTCAAAGTCTCCCCATGTGCCGCCTTTTACATAAGCAGATTTTTTGGTATCGAAACCATAGGCAAATCCCAGTTCTAATCCTCTCAGGTAGTCATTGGTACTATTATAAAAAGGGGTGGCACCAAGCAACACTACAATCGCATTATTATGTTGATAGGAAAGGCCAAACCATAGGATGCCATTGTATCTTGCCAACGCCATCACATTAATGCGCCAGATAGCGAAATTACTAGTATTAATAAGAACATTCGGTTCAATAGCCCACGGTACCACTGTTCTTAAATTCAAAATATATCCTCCTGTTAAATAATACTGACGTCCTACTCTCAGGGAGGATATTTCAGCGCCTGAAATACGTACCCCACCGCCGGTAAGATTGGTGCCCGAAAGCCCAACATACCAAGTAGGAGTTCTGTAATTAAGGCCAAAATTCATATCAAAATCAAGAAAAGACTCTGTAGAGTTCAACCCATGCAGTGTGGGGTCATTATTTGGATTATCATTCGCAATAAAATCACTTATTTTTGGGGGTGCTTGATTTAAGAAACCTAACTGAACTCCAACTCCTAATTTTCCATTGCGTATTCTAAATTTCTGGGCATATCCTATACTAAAACCGGCTTTGTCAGTTCTTCCATCTTTATCACTGAGGAAAGTAATCCCTATACCACCTTTTATCTTTTTGATGTAGGAATCAATATGCAATAATACTTCTCGCTGCCCATTTTGTATAAAGTTTCTATTACTTTCGGCGTCACCCGGGGCACGTTCTCCTGTATTAGTGGGAACAGAATCCCGCATCGGCGATTCTCTGTAAAAGCCTATAAAGTTGAGGTGATTCTCTTTCTCACCAATTGCCGCGGGATTAAAGTAGGGCTGTGCCCACGAAAAGAAAGAAAACTGCGGATTTTGCGCAAAAAGCGAAAAAAACGGCATCAACAATAATAATAATAAGGTGTATCTGACGCGCATAAGGGGTTTTGTTTTGAGGTGCACAAAAATAAATTTTTTCTTTTATGCTAATTCATCAATTATTTTTTCGTGAATCATATTCACAAAACCGTCTGGATTCATACTTCCCAAGTCGCCAACTTTATGCTGACGGACAGAAATCGTACTTTCCATTTCTTCTTTTTCTCCTACAATAATCATAAAAGGTATTTTCATCATTTCCGCATCGCGAATCTTTTTTCCGGTCTTTTCATTTCTTTCATCCACGAGCGTGCGAATATTTTGTTCTTCCAATTTGTTTTTTATTTCATAAGTATAATCCAAATATTTTTCAGAAATGGGAAGAATGATTGCTTGGCAGGGAGTTAGCCATAGCGGGAAATTTCCTGCTGTATGCTCTAACAGAACTGCCACAAATCGCTCCATAGAGCCAAACGGTGCGCGATGAATCATCACGGGACGTTGTTTTTGCTGATTGGCATCAATATATTCCAATTCAAAACGCTCGGGCAGGTTGTAATCCACCTGAACAGTACCTAACTGCCACTTTCTGCCGATAGCATCTTTCACCATAAAATCCAATTTCGGACCGTAGAAGGCTGCCTCGCCAATTTCGGTAATGGGTTGCAGTCCTTTTTCCTGCGCTGCTTCAATAATGGCGCGCTCTGCTTTATTCCAATTCTCTTTCGTGCCTATATATTTAGTATTATCTTCGGGGTCGTGCAATGATATTTGTGCAGTGTAATTATCGAATTTTAGTACCTTAAATATATAGAGGATAATGTCGATTACTTTTATAAACTCCTCTTTTAACTGGTCGGGGGTGCAGAAAATGTGTGCATCATCCTGGGTAAAACCGCGCACACGGGTTAAACCGTGCAATTCACCGCTTTGCTCGTAGCGATACACAGTTCCAAATTCGGCATAACGTAGCGGTAATTCTCTGTAAGAATGAGGTTTCATAGCATAAACTTCACAGTGGTGCGGACAGTTCATCGGTTTCAAGAAAAAGGCTTCCCCTTCCTGCGGGGTTGTAATGGGGCGAAATGAATCTGCGCCATACTTTTCATAGTGACCGGAGGTTTTATACAAATCCACATTTCCGATGTGGGGGCAGATAATTTGCTGATAACCATACTTTTTTTGCACTTTTTTCAAAAACTGCTCCAACCGCTCTCTCAACTCGGTACCTTTGGGGAGCCAAATCGGAAGTCCTGCCCCTACTGCCTGCGAAAACGTAAAGAGTTCTAACTCTTTTCCCAATTTTCTGTGGTCGCGCTTTTTAGCTTCTTCCAGCATCAACAAATATTCGTCCAATTCATTCTTCTTAGGAAACGATATTCCGTATATTCTTGTCAACTGTTTGCGGTTTTGGTCGCCACGCCAGTAAGCACCGGCAGTATTCAATAATTTGAGTGCTTTGATATTAGCAGTATCGAAAAGGTGTGGTCCACGGCATAGATCGATAAAACTGCCCAACTGATATAAAGTAATGGTTCCCTCCTCCAGATTTTCAATTAATTCTACTTTATACTCGTTATTTTTTTTCACGAAGAGGGTTCGTGCATCGTTTTTAGAAATCTCTTTTCTTTCAAATTTTTGGCGTTTGCAGGCAATTTCCAGCATTTTTTCTTCAATTTTTGGAAAATCATCCGAAGATATGGGGTAATCCATGAAATCAATGTCGTAATAGAAGCCATTCTCAATATCGGGACCAATTCCGAACTTTGCGCCCGGGTATAATTGTTCAACTGCGGCAGCCAGCAAATGCGCCGAGGAGTGCCAGTAAACCGCTTTTCCCTCTGTATCATTCCATGTTAGCAACTGTAAAGTTGTATCAGCATTTAAGGGAAAATCGAGGGCAACAACTTCCTGGTAAACTTTGGCAGCGAGCACATTACGCGCCAAACCTTCACTTATGGAAAGTGCAATCTGATAAGGAGTAGTCCCATTATCATATTCTCTGAGTGCTCCGTCCGGAAAAGTAATCTTTATCATAAGTTTATAAATTTTATCTTGCCATAAAAATAAAGCCGCAAAAATACACTTTTATGTCGTTAATTATTAATCATTAATAATTAATGACTTAACCTCTTAAATTAGAAAAAAACTGTTTCAAGAGTGCGTTACTTTCATTTTCAAGGACTCCTTTAACTACTTCGGTTTTTGGGTGTAATAGTGCGGCATTAACTAAAGAATACCCTCTATTCGTATCGGATGCCCCGTAAACAATTCTCCCGATTTGCGCCCAATAGAGCGCACCGGCACACATCACGCAAGGTTCTAAAGTAACATACAAAATGCAATCATTCAAATATTTAGCGCCTAAATAATGGAATGCAGAAGTCAGTGCCTGCATCTCAGCGTGGGCGGTTACATCGTTTAAAGTCTCAGTTAAATTATGCGCCTTAGCAATAATTTTATTATTTAAAACTACCACAACACCTACAGGAATCTCCCCTTTTTCAAAGGCTGTTTCCGCTTCACTGAGGGCTATATTCATGAAATATTCGTGAGAAAAAAACATAGCTGCAAAAATCTATTTTTTTTAATAAAAAAATGTTTTCTTTGCGCACAATTTCTGAGTGTGAAAAATATAATTAACCTTAAAGAATATTTTGAAAAGATGAAAATTAGAATTGATGATTTGAATATTAGGATATTTCATTTTAATATGATTCAAGTAAACACCTTAGTTGTGTATGATGAAACAAGAAACGGCGTAATTGTTGACCCCGGAATGTCCTCAAAAGCAGAAGAGGATATGCTGTTTGATTTTATTGATAAAGAAAATATTGTGGTAAAATATGTTATTAACACACACCCTCATATTGACCACATAGCCGGAAACAGTTATTGCGTGAAAACTTTTAATGCCCCACTTGTGGCTCATAAAGATGGACTTCCGATATATAAAAGCGCAAATCATCACGGGACTTCTTTCGGATTTCCGGATTCCGAATATCCTATGCCCGATATTTTTGCCTGCGACGGTGATACCATCGCTTTTGGAAACCAAATTTGGAAAACGCTTTACACACCCGGGCACGTTGACGGTAGTATCTGTTTTTATGATGACAACCACAAATTTGTAATTGTTGGTGATGTGCTATTTGCCGGAAGTATTGGTAGAACCGATTTACCTACAGGTAATTTTAAACTGCTGATACAAAATATTCAAGAAAAACTACTTACGCTTAGGGATGATGTGTTGGTCGTTCCCGGCCACGCCGAAACCACCACCATAGGCGCAGAAAGGGAGGGGAATCCGTACTTGTAAGTAACAAAGAACTAAGAGATAAACTATTGAACTATTGAACCTTTGGGCCATAAAGCATTGATAATTAATATTTGAAATTTATGTTAGAGAATTTAGAGGATGGTTTTGAACGCAGAGATATTTACAATAAAGAAACAATTAAACTATTGTCGGAGAGTTATCGGAATATTATTATCTCAACAAAAGAAGATCCGGTACGTGAAGGATTAAAGGATACGCCCATTCGTGCGGCAAAAACATTTCAATATCTAATTCACGGGTATGGATTGAAGCCGGATGAGATTTTGAAAAGTGCTTTATATCAAGAGGATTCTAAACAAATTGTAGTAGTTAAGGATATTGAAATTTATTCTTTATGTGAGCATCATTTGTTGCCATTTTTCGGCAAAGCGCATATTGGATATATACCTAACGGCTTAATTTGCGGGTTGAGTAAAATTCCCCGTGCGGTGGATGCTTTTGCACGCAGGTTGCAATTACAGGAACGACTGACCGCCCAAATTAAAGACTGCATTCAGAAAACACTTAATCCTATGGGAGTTGCAGTTGTTATTGAGGCACAACACCTCTGTATGTCGATGCGAGGAATCCAAAAACAGAACTCTGTTACCACAACATCCGAATTTAGCGGGGCATTTCTCAAGAATTTTAATACCCGACAAGAATTTATGCACCTGATCGGCACAAGGTTACATTAAATCGAAAAAAATAATTACAAATTAGTAACAATTCTATCAATTATGGTGTATATTCGCAACCTCTGTAAATAGAGCGAAATGAGTAAACGCTGGATCCTTAAAAAACAACCCGAACAAGCTGTAATTGAAGAGTTTGCAAACAAGCTAAGTCTCGAAAAACCGCTTGCTGCTTTGTTGTTGAGCAGAGGAATTGATACCGCAAACGCTGCTGCCGACTTCTTTAACCCCGATATTAACAAACTCCACGACCCATTCTTAATGAAAAATATGGACATCGCGGTGGAACGGTTATCCAAAGCCATAATGAACAATGAAAAAATATTGGTTTATGGTGATTATGACGTAGATGGAACTACTGCGGTGGCACTTCTATACACCTTTCTAAGCGAAATTATCGGTCTCGACCATAAAAAATTTATCGAATACTACGTCCCCGACAGATATACGGAAGGTTACGGTATTTCTGACAAAGGGATTGAATACTGCCGCGATAATAATTTCAAGCTTCTTATCTCTTTGGATTGTGGCATAAAAGCCAACGATAAGGTAGATGTTGCCAACAGTTATGGAATTGATGTTATTATTTGCGACCACCATCTGGAAGGGGAGGTGTTGCCAAATGCTGTTGCCATTCTTGACCCTAAATGCTCCCAGTGCAATTACCCCTACAAAGAACTCTCCGGCTGTGGTGTTGGTCTTAAACTGATACAGGCTTACTGCCAAAAATTTGACCTTCCCGACCAGCTTTGGCTCTCTAAACTCGATTTGGTGGCAATCAGTATAGCCTCCGATATTGTTGCCATCACCGGCGAAAACAGAATTTTAGCCTACTACGGTTTGATTATCATCAACCGTTTTCCAAGAATGGGCGTAAAATCAATTATTGAACAGGCAAATATCAAAATTCAATATCCACCCAAAGAAAATACTATCTTCAACCGCCAAATTCAAATTTCTGATCTGGTATTTTTTGTCGGACCCAGAATTAACGCCGCAGGAAGAATAAATACAGGACGCGAATCCGTGAAATTGCTTATTTGTGAAGATGAAGATAAATCTTTCGATATTGGAAAGAATATTAATACTCACAACGATACACGTAGAGAATTAGATAAAAAAGCTACCGAAGAAGCCATAAATCTTATTTTAGCAAGTGAGGAGTTTAACCATCGGAAAAGTATCGTTCTTTATAACCCTCTTTGGAATAAAGGAATTATAGGAATTGTTGCATCTCGCTTAGTAGAAGAATTTTACAAACCGGTAATTGTAATTACAGACTCTCCAGAAGGATTGGTTACGGGGTCTGCTCGTTCAATAAAAGAGTTTAATATTTATAATGGTATTGACCACTGCTCGGATTTACTGGAACATTTTGGAGGACACAAATTTGCCGCCGGATTATCTTTGAAAAAAGAAAATTTGGATATTTTTATTGATAAATTTGAACAATATGTTTGCCAAAATATTAATGATGACGATTTTATCCCTGAAATAGAGGTAGATATGGAATTAGACCTAAACGATATCTCGAACAATTTTATGAGCAATTTGAAACGTTTTGCACCGTTTGGTCCTGAAAATATGGCCCCTGTATTTATATCAAAATCAGTGGTGGAAGAGGGAAATGGAAAAATTGTCGGTGATAAGCATATTAAAATGAGATTGTTATATAGAAGCAGATCTAGCCAGCCAGTTGACGCTATAGCGTTTAATCAAAAACGACATTTCGACTATATCGCCAATCAAAAAGATTTTGACATTCTATACCACGTGGAAGAAAATACCTGGAATAATGTTACAAATATTCAACTAAACATAAAGGATATCAGAATCAATATGTAATCCCCCTTTTCATTCATCTCACATTTCAAAGCTCAAATCGTTTCATCGCCTAATCAGCGCATTAAAGAATAATTTTCCCATCAATTCGTATCCAGCTTTAGTAAAATGTACGCGGTCGTTTTGTGCCAATTTTGCCAAACGCCACTTTTCCATCGACTGCAGCCCGCCCATAATTTCAAACTGGTCGAAAACTGCACCGCCAAGTTCATCTGCTAATTCATACATTATCTTTCTCACTTTTAAAGCATTACGATTAACATAATACTTTTTTCCAATTTTCTTGTAACTATCGTTGTTAGTAATAAAGAGAAAAAAACA
The DNA here is from genome assembly GCA_031253655.1 of Bacteroidales bacterium. Lineage (GTDB taxonomy): Bacteria > Bacteroidota > Bacteroidia > Bacteroidales > WCHB1-69 > WRNX01. Next base: position 7,150 of record JAIRVY010000029.1, on the reverse strand, counting down.
GTCGGGATTTACTTTTCTAAATTTATTTACCAAAGTTAAATAATTTTCTTTAAAAAGTGTTGGATTGTAATCCGCTTCGCTAGCATCATTGATGCCTAATCCAAAAATCACCATATCGGGTGATAATAGTTCTATATCCTCTTCAAAATGTTCGCAGCGCAGAAACACATCCACACTCGCACCGTTTACCCCGATAGAATGGTAAGTAATTCCGGGATTTTCATTTTCTAACAAAATACCCGTAATGGTAAAATCGGCACTATCTATTGTTATGAAATAAAAAGCAAAAGAATCTGTGGCACAAATATTTTCATAAATAAATCTACGTTTTTCCGGTAATATTGTGGTAGGTAATAAACTAACAGTATCAACTTTTAGTATGGGTAAAAAAGTGGAATCTTCAGAAAAGCCCAAAAGTGTAATTTTTGTATTCAAGAAATTTGTTATCGAATCGCGAAACACTATTCTAATTTCAGATATCGAATCGAGGGTATAAACGGCAATTCCGGAAATGCCAAGTGGCTTACTATGCTCCTGATACACATTTCTAACCAATCCAAATCTACCCACTGAGCGAGTTCGATAGTCGGCAGGGTTGTTACATTTTGGTGCCGCTGCATACGGAAAAACAAGTCCTCTGCTTGCGTTCAAATCAGGGAAAGAACTCAGTAGCAGTTGTCGTACGGTATGGGGAAAAGTTCCCGCCTGCACGTGCGAAGCCCCAATATGCACAATATTTATATTTCCAGTTTTATGGGTAACCACTGAATCGAATTTGGCAAAAAAAGATTGAGAAATGGAAGAATTGTTTTGAGCAATATAAAGTGTATCTGCAATATAGTTAATAAAAGGATAAAAGTCTAACTGAGCCGGTGTGGGCTGTGCAAAACACACATTCCACGAGGTACAAATTATAAAAGAGAATCTATAAAATGTGTAAAAGCGGGTTCTCAATTATTTCAGTTTATTGGTTTTATCCGGAAAGATGATATGGGGTTTGAAAGTTTTTGCTTCTTCAAAATCCATTATGGCATAAGAGATTACAACTATAGGGTCTCCAACAATTACTTTTCGTGCGGCTGGTCCGTTGAGGCAGATAATTCCGGAATTTTTTTTGCCTTTAATGACGTAGGTTTCAAAACGTTCTCCGTTATTCAAATTCAGAACGTGAACCTTTTCGTTTTCAATCAAGTTTGCCTCTTCCATCAAGATTTCATCAATAGTGATGCTGCCCATATAGTGCAAATTGGCATCCGTAACGGTTACTTGATGAATTTTGGATTTTAATATTTCGATATTCATAAAACAATTCTACTTAAATCGTACCATATCTATGAGGCGTACATCTCCGATATAGAACGCCACACAAGCAACTATATTTTCGGTATCGTTCAAAAATTCAACAAGTTGCAGTGTGTTTCCATCTACAATGGCAAAATAATCTAACTTAATGGGTTCTAATTTTTTTACTTCTGTTTGAACAAAATCTACTATTTTCTTAACCACCGGCGTTTCTAACTCTTGAGATCTCTTTATAATTCCATAAACTTTGGCAGCAATATTTCGCTTGGCAAACGAGAGTCGCAGGTTTCTCGAACTCATAGCTAACCCGTTGGGTTCCCGCACTGTTGGGCACGCCGTAATAGTTACATCCAACTTTAATTGCTCGACCAATTTTCTAATAATGGTCAATTGTTGAAAATCCTTTTCTCCGAAATAGGCTTTATTGGGCTGCACAAAATCGAACAACCGTTTCACTACGATAGCCACTCCGTTAAAATGCCCCGGGCGCGAAACTCCTTCCATAACAGTTTCCAATTCACCAAAATCATATTTTTCTGTGGCTTCGGTAGGATAAATCTCCTTATGGGAAGGCGCAAAAACAATGTCGACATAATTTTCCACCAACAACAAATCCTTCTCTAAATCGCGCGGGTATTTTTCCAAATCATCGGGATTATTGAATTGCAAGGAGTTCACGAAAATGGAGAGAACCGCCACTTGATTTTCACTTTTTGCTTTCTTAATCAACGCAATATGTCCATCGTGGATAGCACCCATCGTGGGAACAAAACCAATCGTTTTACCGTTGCTTCTAAGCCTTACGAGAACTTCATTAAGTTTCTCAACCGTTTGAATTAAAATCATAACAAATTATTTCATAATACAACGTGCAAAATAATAAGTTTTTTTTGAATATTTAGAAGGATATGCCAAAAAAATATGGACGTTGCATTTTTTTGCACTCATTGATATAATCCAGTACTATCTTATCGTACAATTTCGCAGTAATAACTTTTCTGCTTTTCTTTACTTCCGGTTTTTCAATTACAATTTTTTCTTCCGAAAGTAAAACGTTTGTAGCGGTGTAAACCAATGCTCCGTTAGCTTCATTAATTTCCAGAATCATTCCCGGTAGTCCACAATATTTATTTGGTCCCAACGGGACCGGTAAATCCAAAGCAAACCAGGCAACCACTTCTTTTCCTTTAATTGAATCGTAATAGGTTGCATTCATGCAAATATGTTCTGCTATCTCTTTCATGTCGTTCTTTATTTTCCAATTTTGGCAAAATAGAGAATCCTGAATTAGATATTGTTTGTCTAACATTGATAATATATCAAAAGTTTCTGCATTTTCTCTGTCTCGGTAAATAATGTAATCCTCTTTACGCCACTGGTAGCTTTGCCCTGCTCTTTCATCAATATATTCAAAACGATATTCAGTAGAATTGAATGTTAATTCAGCTTTCTGATCATAAGTTCTTCCTCCCCAAGTATATGCCTGACGTTCTCTTTCTGCTTTAGAAAGAAAATCACAAGTAGCCATCATTTTTGTATAATCTCTACTTACAGCGTAATTAATTACCCCATTTTCCTGACTAAAACAAAAAATGGTAATTAAAAAAGCTGCTATTAATAATATTAATTTTTTCATACCCTGTTCTATTAATTTTGAGTTTTGAATTTAAAATACCATATAATTTCTACCGCTTGAATTTTTTGTTTCAAATCCCTTTATGTTATAAGAAGCCGTAAGTAAAAAATATCGCGCAAGTGTTGGCGAAGTTTTAAACTCAATATAGTTGCTAAAGGCAGTTTGAACAATAAACTTGTAATGGTCTAGAATATCGTTTGCTGCCAAACGCAGTTCCCATTGATTATTTTTACCAATAACCTGACGCACAGATAGATTTAGCAAATGCATACTAATATCTTCAAAAGCCTGATTGCTATTCGAGTAGTTTGAAAATCGGTACCCACCTTCTAAGAAAGTTTTTTTCAACACTTGCCATTTCCCATTTACATTGGCTCCAAAATTGGTATAATTCTGATTTCTATCTATTTGAATTGAGTATTTTGTGAATGTTTGTGAGGCATTACTTCCAGCACTAAAGTTTAATTTTTGCCCTAGAGTGAGATTAAGAGATACACTGGCATTATATCCTTTCGAGTTTGTAATATTCTCAACAGAATTAATAAAAATCGGAGCGTTGCTAATATTCCCCCCTCCTGAGATGTTCATAGTAAGCTTGGTTTTTACTATGGGAAAACTTGTCCAAAAATTGGTTCTAAATCTATTTCCTCCCTTAACATTGTCGGGTGTAGAAACAGTAACATATCCTTGGTTTTCATAGAATTCAGTAGTTTGGTTATATATTATTTGGCTATCGTAGAAAGTGGCGTTACCACTCAAATTTAGATTTACCATAGAGGCACGTTTCCAGAAAAAGGCCCTCGCTTCTATTTCGTGATAGCGTTCAGGAGATAAATTCGGATTCCCGCGAATTTTATATAGAGAATTTGTGAGATTTGGCATAGGGAACAAATAAGAAATTCGAGGTTCGGAAACATCGTATGAATAGGAAGCGTTCACATTAAAATTTTTAGGCAGATCGAGATTGGCAGAGAAATAGGGAATGAAATTATTATAGGGAGAGGCAGTAAAATTTTCAATAAGTTGAGGCTTTGTTTCACTGGAACCAGATAAAAACAGAGATTGAAAAGCGCCTCCCAACGATAGATTGATTCCATTAAATGCATAGTTTGCCGAAGCGCCCGCGCGACTAAAGAGCGTATTATAACGATAGTGAAGCCATAAAGAATCAACCTCCTTATTAAGTTCAGGGTTTTCGGAGGAGTTGTTGTTTTTGCTCAAAGTGTTTCGGAAATTGTAAAACCCCATTAAAGAGAATCTTTTCCCCAGTGGCTCCACATACAAAAGACTTGATTTTACATTATTATCTATCGAATTTTTATTGTTTTCTACTAAAAACTTAATCTCATCTATGGGGTCAATGGGATGTTGATAAAAAAGGCGGTTGACGTTGTGAATACTTTCAAAATCATTTCCTGTTTTATAATTATAATAACCGCTTACGGCAAAAGTTCTTCCTTTTTTCTTGAACTTGTGGTCGTAAAGAGTTAAAATATTGAAATCAAAATTATCATTAATAAATAGATTATCAATAGTGAGTAGATTAATTGGTATTTCTTCGGAATTTTGAAAGAGTTGGTTTAAATTATAGGTTCTTTCATTCGGAGAATATTGGACATTTGCCCGTATTACAATTTTGTTACTTGAATCAATTTCGTTTTCAAATCGTGTAGAGAAACTATGATTTTGTCGTAAATTATTATTGGAAGCAGTATCAATTCTCCAGAAAGTTGAATCTTTCAAAAATGTTTGCCGGCTTGAAAAAACATCGTTCCAAGATTGATTTAGCGAGTAGAAATAACCGGCATTAAACTTTATTTTTTTATTGTAATAATTATAATTAATTCCTCCTCCTCCGTTATTTGAGAAGCCTCCATCCAACCGGTTGTGGTTACTAAAAGAGAAGTACCGGTATCCTCTCATAGAAGAACCGAATCCAAAATCACCATTATCTCTTCCGCTCTGCATACTTTGTCCGTAAAAATCCTGCATATCTCCCCAGTCCATACCCGATTGATTCAGATTATTTCCATATCCAATAAAAGAGAGTTGTTGTTTATCGGTAAACCAGTTGAAATTTCCTTTTGCAATCCATCGGTGTGGGGCATCTGCTCCCCAGCCGTATCCTGCGGTTGCTTTTCCAAAATAGCCTTTTTTATATTCTTCCTTCAATTCCAGATTCATCACTTTTTCTTTAGAGCCATCTGCAATACCGGTAATTTTTTCCTGTTCCGATTTTTCTGAAAAGATTTGTACTTTAGATACTGCTTGTGCATCTAAATTCTGGGTAACTGTTTTTGGATTATTGCCAAAAAAAGATTTTCCGTCAACATATACTGTTCTCACGTCTCTCCCCATGGTCGAAATGTTTCCATCTACATCTACATCAACTCCGGGTAGTTTTCGCAAGAGGTCTTCAACAGTTGAGCCGGGAGGAACTTTAAAAGTAGTGGCGTCATATTCCACTGTATCACCTTTGAAATAAATTGGCGCTCGGGCCTCTTTGATTACCACCTCCATTAAAAAATGTGCAATAGGTTTCATCAAAATTGTTCCTAAATTTATATCCTTCGCTTCTTCCGGTTGAATAATAAAATGCTGAGGCATGCAATTGAAATGGGAAATCTTAAGAATATAGTCTGTTTTTCTTATATTTTTAAAAGCAAAATTTCCTTTTGTATCTGAGGCTGTGAAATTTGACAGCGTTGAGTCCTTCGGATTTAGGAGCATCACCGTTGCATAAGCAACAGGCTCATTTATAGTATCTTTAAGTTGACCGAAGATATTGAATTGTGCTTGAATAGATATTATTATTACATTAAAAAAGAGTGATAGGCAAACTATTTTTTTCATCATTTATCAATTTTGTACAAATAACGAAAAGTGAGATTTAGTATTGTATTGGGAGTTGATATCGTGTGAATAAAAAAAACCTCACATTTCTGTGAGGTTTTATTATTGGGCGACGACCTACTCTCCCACCGGTTTGGCAGTACCATTGGCGCTATCGGTCTTAACTTCTCTGTTCGGAATGGGAAGAGGTGTTCCCCGACGCTATCATCACCGCAATCTCTCTATCCTTTCGGATGTATGGGTTTGACATTGGGTTTGGAAGAGAGAAGCTGTTTTTAATGGTTAATGGTTAATGGTTAATGGTTAATATTTAGTGGTATTCTATCACCAATTGTTCATTAATCATTAATCATTAATCATTAATCATTCTTTTCGAGTATTACGAGCAAGTATTGGGTAATTAGTATCGCTCGGCTATGACATTACTGCCTTTACACCTGCGACCTATCGACGTCATCGTCTATGACGGCCCTTAAATGAAGCCTCATCTTGAGGTGAGTTTCGTACTTAGATGCTTTCAGCACTTATCTCATCCAAACTTGGCTACCCTGCGGTGCGGCTGGCGCCACAACAGGTACACCAGAGGTTTGTCCAACTCGGTCCTCTCGTACTAGAGTCAGGTCCTCTCAAGCTTCTGCGCCCACAACAGATAGGGACCGAACTGTCTCGCGACGTTCTGAACCCAGCTCGCGTGCCACTTTAATCGGCGAACAGCCGAACCCTTGGGACCTTCTCCAGCCCCGGGATGTGACGAGCCGACATCGAGGTGCCAAACCACTCCGTCGATATGAGCTCTTGGGAGTGATCAGCCTGTTATCCCCGGAGTACCTTTTATCCTTTGAGCGATGGCCCTTCCATGCGGAACCACCGGATCACTATATCCTAGTTTCCTACCTGATCGACTTGTTTGTCTCACAGTCAAGCACCCTTATGCTATTGCACTCAACGCACGGTTACCAAGCGTGCTGAGGGTACCTTTGAAAGCCTCCGTTACTCTTTTGGAGGCGACCACCCCAGTCAAACTACCCACCAAACATGGTCCTCCCATAGCGGGAGTTAGATTTCAAATAGATAAAGGGTCGTATTTCAAGGATGGCTCCACCTGCGCTAGCGCGCCTGCTTCGCAGCCTCCGACCTATCCTACACATCATATATCCAAAATCAATGTTAAGCTGTAGTGAAGGTTCACGGGGTCTTTCCGTCCCGTTGCGGGTAAACGGCATCTTCACCGTTGCTACAATTTCACCGAGCTCATGGCTGAGACAGTACCCAGATCGTTACACCATTCGTGCAGGTCGGAACTTACCCGACAAGGAATTTCGCTACCTTAGGACCGTTATAGTTACGGCCGCCGTTTAC
>JAIRVY010000160.1 GCA_031253655.1 Bacteroidales bacterium | reverse complement strand
ATACAATTTTGTGTCAAGAGTTGCTTTAATTTGTGACACCTCTTGTGTAACAGTGTCAATATTTTTAGGGATTTTCGCAGCGTAATTATGACAAATGTTTAACTTAAAATTAAAAATTATGAACAAAAAATTTAAACTGACAAATTTACGTCATTTTGAAACCTCGAAAGAAGAAATGGGTTTAATTAAAGGTGGTGATGAAGATCCAGAAAGAAAAGATTGGTTATGCTCTGCTGGGTGCGATTGTACGACCTCGTGTTTTATTGAAATGGATAATAGGCAGGAACAATCCGGTCTCGCTACTAACAATGCAAGAAGTAATTCAGCATTGAGTACTGTTTGGGGAGCAATAACTTTTGGACTTTCAAGACTGATTTGATAAAGATATTTAATTAATATTAAAACAATAATTTATGAAAAATAAAATTAAACTTTCACAAATTAGGCAAAGCGAACTACAGAAGGATGAAATGCATTCTTTACATGGAGGTGTGCATCCAAGCTGTGCTGTAGCATGCTCATGTACTTGCGAGTGCTCAATAAGTGGTCAACCTGCTAGTTCTTCAACACAGAGCACAGGAAGTAGTAATTTAAGAACCGGATCACAAAGCACTCATCAATCAAATTTTGCTGATAGAGCTACAGGAAGTCTACATTTTTAAGATAATTAAGCCCCTTGATATCATTATACAACAGCTATAAATCATATTTAATAAATGATCTGTTTTTTTTGATATTAGGATGCTGAAATTCTTTATCAATTCTAATTGATTAATATTACTATTTTTGCAATAGTAATTCAAAATATAATTTTATGAATAGTAGAATTCAAAGGTTCCGGAGCGTTGTAGCCATCGTTATTGGGTACTTGTTTTTTCATGTGGATATTTTCACGAAACAAATAATGGATCAAAAATATTATTCTATTTTATTTGTGCCATGCTTGTTTTTGTATCTATTTCTCATTACATACAGTTTATATAAAAAAGAGTGGCGAAATGTTTTGGGCTTATCTATAAATAAGATTACAAAAAAAATAATACTTAAATCGTTTGGAATAGGATTACTAATTGCCGTTATAGTAAATATAATGGTAGTAGGAATTTCTCTTGCTTTTGATCAACCACTTTCGAATTCATTTGATACAAACAACATCACAATAATAAGATTACTTATTAATGCCTTTTTAATAGCTCCTATTTTAGAAGAGACATTATTTAGGGGCTTTATACAGGGTCTTTTGCAGAATAATTATACTAACCGAAATAAAATCATAATTTTTTTAGTTGCACTTTTTTTTGTTATATCTCATTATAGATACATATTACATACTGAAATGTTACAATGTGTGTTATCACTTTTCGGTATTTTTATAGGCGGGTTGTATTTCGGCTACCTGCGCAGTAAACACAAATCTATAATACCTTCCTTATCTGCTCATTTAGGTTTTAATACGAGCTTTATAATAATTGGACCTATCCTGCTAATATTTTTATCAGTATTTAAACCTGTAAGTATAGGATATCCAATGCAAAAAATGAATCAAATTGAGTATAAAAATGATTCTATTTATAATTTTGACCCGAATGACTGGGAAGTACTTTTTGAAGCACAGAGAAAATTTTTAACCTTTCATAATGCACCTCATCCGGAATTTAAACAATATATTGTAAAAGGAAGAACTGTTTTTGTGACGGTTTTTTACGATATTGACTCGTGTGGATCGATTTATAATGTTCGTCTAATAGACTCTTTGTATAGTACGTCTGAAATGTATACAAGTAAAAAAATTGAAACAGAAGCTATTAGACTAGTTAAGTCGTTTCCAAAACATAAACCATTAATAAAAAATGTCACGAGGGAGTTTCGTTCAGTTTACGCACATGTACCAATTTACTATTAGTTAAATTTTAAAATATGTTTCTACAATCAAACTTTCACACATATGTCTATAATCACAAAAGCAAATACTTAATTCCACTTCATCCTGTTGTAGCTCGTTTTGCTAAAGATGAAAAAAATGGAAAAGAAATTGATTTGAATGAATTTCAAAGAGAATTTACAGAAGATTATTCAAAGAAAGAAATAGAGTTGTTGTATCATCAATATTTACATTTTAAAGACTACTCTTTTTTTTGATTCTTTTTTTGTCTTTTTCATAAAAAAAAATAGGTTTTCAAATTAATACTTTTTTTAATTGAAACCCTAAACTACTTTTCTATCGAAATAGTGCACTTTATGCTGACGACCTACAATTTAGAAAATATTAAAACTATAAGAGAATTAAGAGAATGTAGCCAAGATTATTTTACAGAGTTAATGGGAATTACTCAATCTGTTTATGTTCGTTTTGAAAGAGGGGCAACATAAACTGACTTAACAACAATTTCTCACCCCGTTTCTCGTTACTCTATTTATGAAATGTAACTATCATACCCACACCCATTTTTGTGATGGTAAGGAAAATATGCGAAACTTCGTCCATAAAGCAATAGAATCGCAGTTTGCCCATCTGGGTTTCTCCCCACACGCCCCTATCTCAGATTATTACGATTTTACATTAAACGAAAATGAGATACCGGAATATATTAATGAGGTGGAACTTTACCAAAAACAATATTCTCAAATAAAAATATTCAAAGGAATTGAATGTGATTTTATTCCGGGAATAACCACAGATTTCTCTTATTTTAAACAAAACTATCCGCTGGATTATATTATTGGAGGCGTACATTTGGTGAAAGTGCCAAATAGTAATGAGATTTGGTTTATAGACGGACCCAAAAGGGAAATCTACGATAACGGAATAGTTGCCTTTTTTAAAAATGATGTGAAAAAAGCAGTAACCTGTTTTTGGGAACAAACTTTTGAGATGATTGAAACTCAAAAATTTGATATCATTGCACACATTGATAAAATAAAAATGCACAATCAAGACCGTTTTTTTAAAGAAGATGACGTATGGTATACAAAATTGGTGGATTATGCTGTGGATTTACTTTCTAAAAAAAACATCATTGTGGAAATCAATTCGCGAGGGATTTATAGAATGCGATGCAAGAATTTCTATCCCTCAGACTATATATTAAAAAAACTTGCCGAAACAAAAGTTCCGATGATTATCAGCAGCGATGCCCACAAAGCAGAAGAATTACCGCTCTACTACGAGGAAGCCAAGTTGAAGTTGAAAAGTTTTGGAGTTGACACTCTCTCTTTTCTGGGAATTGGAAAGTGGCAGCAAGTAAAAATATGAAAACATTTTCGCTTTTTTATCAATAATTTTTTACTTTTGCAAAATCTTACAGTCATATTAGCGTTAATTAAAAAAAATAGATATGAAAGCAAAAACTATTATTCCCATTTTGGCGCTGTTTATTTTTGCCATTTCCTGTAAAACAGGCTCTTATGTATATTATGATGATATTTATGTAAAATCCACCGATTCGCAGTATCGGGTGCCCAAAGTACCACCGGCACAACCTGTGCAAACGCAAACACAAACACAAAGTCGGGTTCAGTATTCCAAAGATGCTGAGACAAGCGTCGCGTATTATCCTGAAGAATACGTAGATGAAGAAGAAGCTTACGCCGATGATTCCAAAAACACGTACATTACCAATAACTATTACTATTTAGATGATAACGACCTCTACGACTACTACTACTCCGCCAGAATAAAACGTTTTTACAACAATCTTTACTATGGTTTCGGGTATTATGATCCTTTTTATACTAATATGTACTGGTATAACTATTATCCATCATGCTGGGGAGTAAGTATCTATATGGGGTATAATTGGTGGTGGCCCAGCTATTACTACCGCCCCTGGTACTACGACTGGGGATGGTATAGTTATGGTTTCCATTACGGATGGGGCTGGGGATGCCATCACCCATGGCACTACGGTGGTTACTGGCACGGATACTACGACGGATACTATGCCGGTTACTATGCCGGATATTACCACAATCATTACGATAAAAATACATCTTATTATTACGGACACCGAAACAATATCGGTCCCTCAAACGGTAGAAACGGTACAAGAAATATATTTGGAAATAATGATGATGATAATTCAAATCGGTTAGTTTCCCGCACAGTAACTCCGGAAAGTTTTAACCAGCGTTTCGACAATTTAACACAAAATTCCTCATCCGTGAGAGAATCTACTAACAGCACTACGACTTTAAGAGAGCAAAGAGTTTCTGCTATATCCGAAAGTAGAGATACTGACTCCCAAAGGCCAACTACAACTACTACCACTAGACCATTAGAGCCACAAAGACCAAGTACCCCTCCGCCAAGCACGCGCCCGCAAGAATCACAACAGAGACCAAGTACCCCTCCTCCAAGCTCGCGCCCGCAAGAACCGCAACAAAGACCAAGTACCCCTCCACCAAGCGCGCGCCCGCAAGAACCGCAACGAGATTCTTACAACAACAATTTCCGCCCCGACAATTCAAGAAGTACCCCAACTTATACCCCACCACCCCAAAATAATTCCAACGAAAGAAACAGTTACTCTTCGCCAAGTAATAACAGTAGTAGAAGCAGTTACTCCTCACCAAGCAATTCCTCGTCGAGCAGAAGCAGCGGCACCTCCTCTTCAAGCGGTAGCAGTTCTTCCTCAAGCAGCAGTTCAAGAGGCAGCTCAAGCGGTGGAAGTTCAAGTGGTACAAGACGTTAATATTAATAATAATGAGGCAATTTTCGTGTAAATTACCAGGTATTTACTTTCAAGTATTACCTTTAATTATCTGTGTTTGTTTGATACTATCCTGCATAAAACCAGAAGAAAGCCATCCGCTTAAGTTCAATTTTTTTGAGAAAGAGCCCCCCACTATTCCCATACTCACTTTTGATACGGTTTTTACATCTATTGGTTCAGTTACAAGAAGATTCACCGTTCATAATCCAAATAACAACGAGATATCAACCAATATTTTATTGGCAGGCGGGAAAAAGTCGAATTTCAGTATTTGTGTTGATGGGGTTTTCAACACTGATTTTAAGAATGTTACAATACCTAAAAAGGACAGTGTTTTTATTTTGGTAAAGGTTAATGTGGATCCGGGAAATGTAAATGACCCCTTTTTATTAACAGATTCTATTCTGTTTCAAACCGGTTCCCGTAATCAAAAAGTTAAACTGATAGCTTACGGGCAAGATGCAAACTACATTGTTGCCGATAAAGGCTCCGAGGGGCTGCGTTTTAAAATTGTTGCCGGAGAACACGAAATAGTGAGATGGACAAAAGAAAAACCCTACGTTATTTATGGTTGGGCGGCAATCGACTCTTTGGGAAAGTTAGAGATAGAGGCCGGAACTAAAATCTATTTTCACAATAATTCCGGTTTGTGGGCTTCCCCCTACAGCAGTCTGAAAGTTGACGGCACAATAGATGAGCCTGTCTTATTTCGTGGCGACCGTTTAGAAAAGTGGTACGACGCCGACTATTCCCAATGGAACAGAATTTGGATTAATGAAGGTGTGAATGCTACCATTTCCAACGCCATAGTTACCAACGCCTTTCTTGGCATTCAGGTTGACCCGTTTCCTTACGAAACAATTACTGTTACCGAAAACAGTTTGGTAAAAATTGAAAATACTATCATTAAAAACACGCAAACTTGCGGCTTGTTGGCTCGATTTTTGAATGTATCTATGACTAACTGCGTACTTTTTAATAATGGCGCAAGCAGTTTACGATTTGAGGGTGGTAATTATTCGATAAAGCACATCACAGTTGGGAACTATTTTTCTGCTGCTAAACCTGCTCCGGAAAGAAAAGACCCTGCATGTTATGTAAGCAATGTGGTTTCCAGTTTTTATGGTGCGGATGTGGGGTGGGATGTAAAAGCTGATTTTTACAATTGCATATTAACAGGAAAAGTTGAAACAGAAGTATATGTAAATAAAGTGAAAGAAAAAGGATTGGCTGTTTCATTCAATACTTGTTTAGTTAAGTCAAAGAACAATTCTGAATATTTTAATAACTTCTGTTTTATTAATACAGACCCGAAGTTTAAAGATACAGAGAAACAAGATTATACACTTCTTCCTAATTCCCCTGTCCTTGGCCAAGGCACACCTAATATTGAAGTTCCTTTCGATATATTGGGTAATCCGCGGGGAGATAAGCCCGATTTGGGGGCGTATCAACATTAGAGTTTAGAGTTTTGAGTTGGTATAATAGCACATACAAATATAAATTGTAAGTATTTGTTATATCCTCTGTTGTTAATATTTGATTTTGTCAATCTTCCCGATTTAACAAGTTTTTCGAGTGGGCAATAGAGAATGAACACAAAAAGAGTTCTTATTCACTTGAAAGAGAGCTCTTACTCTTTTAGTATATGCTTACTTTTGTTACAGTTTGGTGACCCTCTTCCCTTGTTACGCGAATCATATAGATACCTTTTGCAACTTTTAAGGTAATTTCGGTTTTATCACCGTTTGCCTGTCCGCACCACAAAACACTTCCCAACATATCAATAACTTCAATTTGCTTAATAGGCACAAGGTCTTTATTCTCAATAGTAACCACGTTGTTAGTGCAAAACACACGGATAAAACCTTTTTCGTTATTGTCAATACCAACTTCGCAGTATTTAAAATAAGCATTCAGGGTTCCGTTAGCTTTAACATTATGGAAAGTATAAAAGGTTATAGCACCTTCTGATACGCCATTAACCACAACATCAGAAACTTTGTATTCCTGATTGGGAACCATCTCAAAAGTTTTGCTGTCGCCGTGTTTTACTTGATAAATACCGGCAGGCTTAATAATTCCGCCCATATTTGCTTTGGCGGTAATAGTGTAGGTGTTCAACTCAAGTCCATCAACAGTAATATATTGGTCAATAGAAATATTGTAGATTGAATAAATACCTCCAATTGCTTGAATTACGATATTGTTTGCCCGTACTGAGAATTCAGATTGTGTATATCCTTCCAGCGGGGCAACCACGAAATTGAACTGTGCGCCATACTCTACCGAAGTGCTTGAGCCTCCCACCGGAACAACCACAGCGCCCTCGTTAGTATCAGGTAAGAAAATCTGATACAACTTCTTTTCAAATTGTGCTTCAATACTATGGTCGTTCATTATATCAACAAAAGTATAGAAGCCAGCTTGAACAGCATCGGGGTGGTTAATACCATCGATAATAACACGCGCCAACTGATAACCTGCATAAGGCTCAAAGAAGAAAGTTTTGTCTGTACCGGTAGGAATTACTACTTCACCGGCAGGATTAATAACTCCGCCCGGAGTTGTAGAAGCGGTGACGGTATATTTATCTTTTGCAAAAACAACATAGATGGTATGGTTAGCATCTACATTTAAGAAACGGTATTCTCCGTTATATACGGCCAATGGATCATTTATACCATCAATAATTGCCTGTTTCACAATATAACCAGGGTCGGGATTAAAAACAAAGATTGGAGAGTGGGTGTTATATTCAACATATTGTATTCCTGCAGGATAAACATTTCCTCCCGGAGAAAACGTAGTCGTAATTGCGAAGATTTTAATGGTAAATGTTACGTGGATTGTATGTCCTTGAGTAATATTAACAAAAGTAAAGAAACCGTTAAAAGCAGCGGCAGGATTTTCTATTCCGTCAATTAATACTTTTGCTACTTGGTAGCCGGTAATAGGGGTAAAGTAGAAAGTTTGACTTGTGCCGTGCTCTACATTAATATCGCCGAAAGGAGTAATTGTTCCATAAGCACCGTGTGTGGCAGTAATGATGTATTGATTTGGGGCAAAATTTGCCGAAATAGTGTGGTTTGCAGTTACATTATTAAATGTATAAGAGCCGGCTGCCGTTGCCGCATCATCATAAACGCCATCCACATAAATAGCGGCAAGGTAATGTCCGTCACCCGGAAGTGCCATAAAGGTTTGATTTGCTCCGTGTTGCACTTGCACTGCTCCATTGGGTGTCAAAATACCATTTCCGGTTGCTGTGGCAGTAATTGTAAGCATGATTGGTTTGAAAGTAGCAAAAATGGAATGGTTGCTATGTATGTTTTGGAATATGTATGTTCCTGTAAGGGCTGCATTTATATTGATTACATTATCCACATAAACATATTCAATCATATATCCGGGATCGGGAACAATAGAGAATGGGTAAGCCACTGTTCCTGAATCAACTGGGATATAGTTAACTGCGTCAGGTTTATAGGTAGGGAATACCCTGCCGCCCATTCCTTGTGCTGCGCTGGGTCCAAACTGGATAATCACTTGCGGGTATTCTTCAAATTCTATATGAATAGTACGATTTGTTCTAACATTTTTAAACATATAACTGTTTGAAACCGGAACGGGTACGGAAACATTATCAATAAGAAGAGTTTTTACTCTATAACCAAATTCTGTTTCAAACGTGAAAGTTTTATCCTTTCCGCAATCTACGAATTGCATTCCCGAAGGGATAATTGCGCCGTTGGGGTTGTTTGTTGGTGTTGCTGTAATTGTATATTGGTCAACTTCGGTTGTTACCGCTATTAAAGGAAGTTTGCCGGTAACGTTATTAATGGTATAAGTAGCAGCGTATGGTGTTTGAATGGTTACAGGTGTATTGTTCACCAAAATTTGAGAAATTTGGTAACAATCGGTAGTAATGGTGAAGGTAACAGGATGATCGTGTTGCACGCATCCGGCTGGGCTCATAGTGATAGTTGCGCCTGCACCGGGGATATTACCCGGATTTAAAGCATAACAATTCTGCGCAAAAGTAACACTAATGGTATGTGGTGCGTAAACCGGGTCAAATTTGTAGGTATAAGGTAATGAAGATTCAGGGTCAATGGTATAGTTAATGGCATACCCGTCAACAAATATATATTGGATATGGTATCCTGAGCCAGGTTGAATTATATACTCAGGCTGTGTGCCATAGTTTGCCGAATTAATACCCACCGGTGTAATCGTTCCGCCTGTTCCGGCAGAAGAGGTAATATTATAAGTTTTTATCAGGAAATTTGCCACTAAAGTTCTTGGACCCGTAACTGTAAAAGAGTAGTTTTGGTTTGTAGATTGCTGAACGCCGCCTTCTGTCCAGTTAATAAAGTTGTAGGCCTCGTTTGGCGTAGCAGTAACAATAGCGGTAGAGAAGTGGTTATAACTTCCTCCGCCGCCAACAGCTCCGCCAGCGCCCGGATTGGCAGAAACGGCAATATTATATGAATTAAGGACAAAGTTTGCTACCAAAATTCTGTTTCCTGTAGCCGTAAAATTATAAGGATTAGCAGTAGATACAGGTGTTCCGCTTTCGGTCCAGTTCACAAAGTGGTATCCTGTATTTGCAGTTGCAGTTAGAGATACGGGATTGTTGTGGGTATAAGTACCTCCGCCTGAAGCGGTACCGCCTGCAACAGGGTTAGCAGAGACTGCAATGGTATAAGTTTTTAGCACATAATTGGCAACCAAACTTCTTGCCCCGGTAACAGTGAAAATATAGTTTGTATTTGTACTCACAACAGTGCCGCCTTCGGTCCAGTTTACAAAGTCGTATCCGGTAGAAGGGTTTGCTTGAACGGTAATATTTTCATTGTAGTGGTAAGTTCCGCCGCCTGTTGGATTACCACCGGAGGCGGGGGAAGCTGAGAGAGAGATGGTGTATTCTGTTTTCTTTATATCATTAACGGCATCTCTAGGTGCAATTTGCCTGTCTGCATTAAACGGAATAACGAAACCGGTTACATTGTATCTTGTATCGGGGTCGGTTACAAATCCTGTGAAAGTCGCAAAATGGTTTCTGCAAATCATTTGGCTGGTGTTTTGGAAAATGTTAATATTTCCGGCATTACCTGTTCCAAAGGTACCTGTAGCAAACTGAACTTCATCCAATTTTACCAACTGTGATTCATAACTACTAAAATTAGCGAGGAGGTTCGACATGGTGAGCGTAGTAGGTTGCACCGTAGCGCCGGGCGTTCCAGCTGCAAAGTTAACTTTAGGAATAAATTCAAATAACCCGTTATACATCAGGCAAGAACCTATTATTCCACCGGAAATAACATCTCCGTTTGTATATTGGTGAGTGATAGTTGCAGGTGAGTTGTCGTAAACCAACAATCCTGCGGAAGCATCTTTTATATAAATGTTTCTTCCATTCTGATAGATAAATGTAACATTGCCCGTAATTTTGTAGTTGTAGGTAGTTGCAGTAGGGGTGTTATGTGCTTTGAATGCGGCTATATTCGCTACTTCAATAGGAAAGTTATATTCGGCAGTGGCTGTAGCAGATGGGGTATATGTGCTGAAAAATGCTTTCGCTTTAAGGATAGTTGTTGATGAAATTGTAAGTGGGGTAGAATAAATGGCAGATGTTGTAGTAGGCTCCGTTCCATTAGTAGTATATCTGATAGTAACGCCCGGTATTGCACATTCGATAGAAACTATTTGTGTGGTAAGAACATTTCCGCCCGGAGGGTCAAAGGTTGGGGTAGCAAGAATTCCGTTGAAGTCGGTCATACAAAGGTTATCAATATTCACTGAGGATGAGGTTGTTTGCGAGTTTTTAGTAATTTTTATTCGCACATTTCCGGGGATGTTTACATCGTACACGGCTTTCAGAAAATTAGAGCCACCGCCAGCCCAGGAAGGAACCGTTTTTGAACCTGAATTAATCCAACTTGTCCCACCATTAGTAGAATATTCCAAGTTGATAATCCCGCCGCTATGATTGCTATAAGAAGCATAATCAAACGAAACTGTTCCTAATCCGGCTTTGTCAAACTGCATTTCAATTCTATTTTGAAGACTTAATGTGTCTGATGCATTTCCTCTTAAGCGGATAGCACGGGCATCGAAATAGTGGTCGCTAGCATCCATGGTACCCACACCGGACACACGCCATAAATTTCCGTCAAGGTCGGTAACATTTCTTGGGGCATAGGTTGAACCTACCCACGCTGCTGCCTCAAAGTCTTCAAATTTATCACACTCGCCTGCAGCAAAAATCTGAATAGTATAAGTGGTAGTCGCAATTTCGCTATCATCAATTCCTGCTTTTATTGCAATGGCCTTTACAGTGTAAGTCCCATTTACATCCAAAAGTATAGGGGAAGTGTAAAGCGTTGAAGATGCGGAAGGAGCATCTCCATTTGTTGTATAGTAAATATCAGCGCCTGCAGTAGCACAGGTAATAGATACGGTTTTTGGTACAGTAAATGCTCCTCCGGCCGGTGAGATTACCGGAGTTGCTACAACAGTTCCAGCGCATGTTAACTTAACATCATCAATTCTAATTTGCTGATTAGTTTGATTTTGCTTAAAACGGATAGATAAAGTTGAAGAAGCCGGAATGGTTCCTCCGTCAATGGTTACCAAACTCCAAGCGGATGCTGTAGAAACAGTGGGGTAAGAAAGTTGGGAAAATGTTCCCGTATTGGTTGTAGGATTATAGTCGGTAGCCACTTCAACAATAAATTGCGAACTTGTAATTGGATTAGTAGCATTACCCTGTTTCCAAAAACCAAACGACAATCCCAAATCAGTTTTTCCTGAAGTATTTATGCCGGATATTGTAAAATATCTGTTTTGTTGATTTGTGATGAAAACATTATTGCCACCTGATGCACCTGTATAACCAGCTGAAACAGTTGTTGATCGTACATCTGTATCGCCCGTAAAAGTAAGTATTCCATAATTCTGAAAGCCCGTATGGGTAGCAATTGGAATATTACCTACAACAGATGTGTTTCCCATATTTTCGGAAAAAACGGTTACGGTTTGTGCATTTATGATTCCAAATAGAATCATCATCATAAAAAAAGATAAGATTTTTTTCATAAGATTATAATTTATTGAATATTAGACTTCGCATTAATAGGGCGACAAATATAGAAAAATAATTATACACGGAGATGCACAAGCATATTTTCATACGCCGCGCTCATGGTAATGCCCCTACGCTGCATCATCGCTCTCTCGGATTCCAACACGTTTTCTATTGAATTTTGGGTATATCCTTTGCTGCGGTTTCCCATTGAAAATGAAGGGATAAAAGTTCTGTGAAAGTCGGAACCGAACAAATTGCACCCCATGCCAACTACCGTGCCTGTGTTAAACATCGTTCCGATGCTGCACTTTGAGTGGTCGCCCATCATTAACCCGCAAAATTGAAGTCCCGTGTTTTCATAAGCTTTTGTGGCATAGTTCCATTGTGCCACTTCGCCGTAGTTGTTTTTCATATTCGACGCGTCAGTTCCTGCCCCTATGTTGCACCACTCTCCTATTACCGCATTGCCGAGAAAGCCCTCATGCGCCTTGTTGGAGTAGCCAAACATTACCACGTTGTTGAGTTCGCCTCCCACTTTGCAATAAGGTCCAATGGTTGTTGCTCCGTAAATTTTTGCTCCCATTTTTACCACAGAATTGCCCAATAATGCAAAAGGTCCTCGAATATAGCTACCTTCCATAATCATAGAATTGCTGCCGATATAAACCGGACCTGTTTCGCAATTAATGATAGCGCCTTCAATGTTTGCGCCTTTTTCAATGAAAAGATTTTTGGGGTCGCCAATCAATTTGTTGGAGGCAGGCAAAATTTCGCTTTTTCTTCGTTTTGTAAGCGCGAGAAAATCGTTACATAATATTACGTTATTTAATGAAAAAATATCCTGTTTTGAGTTAATGCTCTTAAAATCACCGGTGTAAATAATTGTATTAAAGCTCTCTAATGCCGAAAACTCTTCAAAACTGCCGGCTCGCAAAGCCAGCACATTTTGTTTATTATCTTTTAACACCTCACCTATAACGAGTTTTTTTGTAGCATTAACCAATAATGCGTCAGGTAGTAAGTTTCCGGCAATAAACAGATTATCGTTTGTAATTTTGCAAGGAAACAGTTCAGATAAATAATCTTGCGTAAAAAACGAAGATTCGGTTTTAAGGGCATATTCCCATTTTTCGCGAATAGTTGAAATTCCGATTCTGATTTCTGCTACCGGGCGCGTAAATGTAAGCGGTAGCAATTGCGCACTGGTTTGGTTGTCGAACAAAATAATATTCATAGTACTAAAATAAAAATTGAGGCCTTTTGTTGAAAAAAGCCTCAATTTAAACGATATTTATTCACTTTTAGTTTTTCTTGTCTAAAAGTTTTGCATATTTACTTCGGAATTTGTCCACGCGGCCTGCAGTATCCACCAATTTCATCTTTCCGGTGAAGAAGGGGTGCGAAGTGTTTGATATTTCAAGTTTTATTAGCGGATATTCTTTGCCGTCTTCCCAAACAATAGTGTCTTTTGTTTTAACTGTTGATTTGCTTAAGAAAGCATATTCATTCGACATATCTTTGAAAATCACAGCCCTATACTCTTTTGGATGGATATCTTTTTTCATAATAATAGGTTTTTAATTAAGGGCGGCGAAAATAGATTTTTTTTTGAAACAAACTAGCATTTCTAATTTTTTAATGATTCTATAAATATCTTGTAATTCTCCTCAAAAGTTTTTCCCGGCACCCCACCTAATGCTTCAAATTCTTTTATTATGGCTGCAATTCGGTCTTTATCTGCCGGGTGTGTACTCAAAAACGTGGGAATTGGTTTTTGAGAGTCCATTTTTTTGAAAAAATCTGCCACTCCCCGCGCATCCCAATCGGTTACATAAGTATATCTTACGGCATATTTATCGGCCTCAAATTCGTCGTCTCTTGAGAACTTTAATTCCAGCAAACCTGAAGCAAGGCCGGAGGCAATTTTCACCCATTGGTTGCTATTTTTTCCAAGCAGCAACGAAAGCAACAGGTCTATTCCATATGCTTTTGTGAGTTGTGCGGTAGAGTGCCGGCGAGCAACATGCGCCATCTCGTGCGCCAATACTCCGATAAACTCTGCTTCATTGTCTAATATATTTATTAGTCCGGTATAAAAATAGAGATATCCGCCCGGCACTGCGAATGCATTCACAGTGTTGTCGTCTCTAATAATTCTCACCGTCCAGGAAAACTTATCGAAATAATCCACTTTTTCGGTTGCTAACAATTTACTTTTGTACTGATTAATAATTTGATAGGCCTTCGCGTACTGCTTTTCATCCAAGATAACAAAATCGCGATTGTTCTTTATTTCCTGGTCGAACTGCTTGCCGAATTCAATATCATCGTTTACAGAAAAGAGATTCAGCGGTTTTTCGCATGAAGATGTTGTGCCAAAGAGTGTTACAATTAGCACAAAAAATAAGGTAAATTTGATTTTTTTCATAACTATAATCTTTTTGAAATTTTTGGTAATATTTCTGATTTCCAGGAAGAAAACGTTCCATCCGATATTTTTTTTCTTGCCGTTTTTACTAGTTCTAAATAGAAGTGCAAATTGTGAATGCTGCCAATCATTGGTCCCAACATCTCTTCGGCAATATACAGATGGCGCAAATAAGCGCGGGTGTACTCTCTATCTGCGAACAAATTGCTACTAAGGTCAATAGGGGTAAAATCGTGTTTCCATTTTTCATTTCTCATATTCAAAATTCCGTCCCAGGTAAAAATCATTCCGTTTCTGCCGTTTCGTGTGGGCATTACGCAGTCGAACATATCTATTCCCATACTAATGCACTCCAAAATATTGGCAGGAGTTCCCACGCCCATCAGGTAGCGCGGTTTTTCTTTCGGCAATATACCACAACAGATGTCGGTCATTTCATACAGCAACTCCGTAGGTTCTCCTACAGAAACTCCGCCAATGGCATTCCCTTCGCGGTTCTGTTTGGCAATAAATTCTGCTGATTTTATACGCAAATCTTTAAATACACTTCCCTGCACTATGGGAAATAACATTTGTTGGTATCCGTAAAGCGGTTCGGTATTATCAAAATGGGTACAGCAACGGGTTAACCATTGATGCGTAATCTCCATCGATTTGCTTGCGTACTGGTATTCACACGGGTAGGGCGGGCACTCGTCGAAAGCCATAATAATGTCCGCACCTATAATTCGTTGAATATCCATCACTTTTTCCGGGCTAAAAAGATGTCTTGAGCCATCAATGTGCGACTGAAACCATACCCCCTCATCGGGTTTTATTTTACGGTTATCGCTTAACGAAAACACCTGATAACCACCGCTATCGGTTAAAATGGGTAGATTCCAACCGTTGAATTTGTGAAGTCCGCCAGCCTGCTGCAACACTTCCAATCCGGGACGTTGATATAAATGGTAGGTATTTCCCAAAATGATTTGGGCTTTCACATCTTCTCTTACATTTTTAATATGCAGTGCTTTTACTGCTCCCACAGTACCCACCGGCATAAAAATGGGAGTTTCAACTGTACCATGTGCGGTTCCAATGGTGCCTGTACGGGCATTCGTCTTTGAGTCAGAATGTTGCAGAGTAAAATTCATTAATATTATCAATTAATCGCTGGAAAGACTGCTGATGAATTTCAAAAACTCATTTGCTATTACCCCCCAATTATATTTTTCGAGAGAATATTTCAATGCCGCCGCTGAATGTTGAAGATATTTATCTCTATTTGTAATATATTCCGTTATTATTTGCGAAATATTAATATAATCATTCGAATTGGTTAGTGATACAAATTCGTCAATTTCAGGTACTTGTAGTCTTATTGCATCCAAATCGGTAAATACTGAAGGTTTGCCACAAGCCATATAGTAGAACAACTTTATGGGCAAACATCTATTGTTTTCCTTATCCTTCTCTCTTAAATCCAGAAAAATATCATAACTCGAAATCTCCTTACAAAACATTTCAAAAGTCATATAATCCTTAAACTCAATTTTTAAGTTTTTTGGGATGTTAGTAAATAACAGCTTCTGTTCTTCGTTTAAAAAATCTTTTGTAATAATAATCAATACAAATGCAAGATTTTGGTTTGCATGAGCAGAAATTTTCATTGATTCAAACAGGTTGTTAAAACCTTTGTCTTTATTTAACAAACCACTATAGAAGAAATTCCATTTTGAATAATCTTCCTTCGGTTTCCATTTTTCAATATATTTCAAATCAGGATAATACGGTAAATCTACAAATGGTTTTCTCTTAAAATATTTCTTGAAGAACTTTGCTTTATGTTCTTCCCCAAAAATAAACCCATCCGCTTTAAACCCGCTATTTAGATTCAAAACTTCTAATACTATTTTTTTCAGTAAATATTTTAGTCCAGTTAGATAAGCAAGGTTTTTCTTTGAGGGGTACCATTCTGTAACATCCATAATAATGTTAATATTTTCTCTTTTACTCTTTCTATATTTTGAAGCATAATAAACAGCCAACGGATTGTCGCAGACAATAAGTTCCGGGTCTATATTACCCAGAATTTCCGAAATTTTTCTGTTTATTTCTCTTTTTTTCATACCGGTATCGTCGAAACAAAAAACATTTTCCAAATTGGAACAGTTCGTCCGTGTTGAAATTACTGAAACGTCAAAGCCATTTTCTTTCAAAGTTTTAGATTGATGAAACCACACCCTGTCGTCGTCTGGCAAGTGGTCAACCTGTAGGAAGCATATTTTTCGCGATTTTGTCATTTCAGATTATTTCACAGTAATAAAACTGTTTTTCTTAAACGTGAATGGTGAAGTGCAAAAATAGGATTTTTCTTTATAAACCGCTAAAAAATATACTTTTGCCGCACTTTTTTCAAACATAATAATGAATCGTCTTAGAGAATTAATTAAACGCTACTTCCACCTTCTTTTTTTCGTACTATTACTTGTTTTTTCTATTATGTTGATATATAAAAACAGTAATTATCAGCATTTTGCGATTTCAACGTCTATGCAGAGAATTACGGGTCCTATTCAAAAATTCGGGAATTTTTTCTATCGTCAGTTTCATTTTCCCCGGGAAAATGCTTACCTGATGGAGCAAAATATTGAATTACTCAGAGAAAGAGAGAATATGTTTATTTTCTCCAACGATTCCGTTCAGTCGTTTTATTCGGTAGCGGACAGAAATAAACGCAGGATGTATGCGATTACCAATGCACATATCGTTTTCAATACTACTAACAAAACTTTCAATTATATCATCATTGATAAGGGAAAACTGGATGGAATAGTTCCTGATATGGCAGTTCTCTCACCTAATGGTGTTGTGGGTGTTGTGAGTGATGTTTCTCGCAATTACAGCACCGTTATTTCTTTGTTAAACCCCAACTCTCGAATCAGTGCAAAAATAATCCCTATTAATCAAATTGGTACAGTAATGTGGTTGGATAACGATCCTACCATTGCACACCTTACCGATATACCGCAACATCTTATGGTTTCAGTGGGAGATTCTGTGGTTACCAGCGGATATTCATACGTATTCCCGAAAGATATTCTTATTGGGACCGTCATTGAGAAATTTGACAACCCAAACAATACTTTCTTGACGATAACAATAAAATTAGCCACCAACTTTAGAAACCTCAATAACGTTTATCTCGTATCAAATCTCTATAAATCCGAATTGGATTCTTTACAATCAAAATTTAGAAATGAATAAGTTTTTTACAAATCTATCCCGTTTTATCATCTTGATACTGTTGCAAGTATTTGTATTTAACTACGTTCAATGGTTTGGATTTATGAATCCTTTTGTATATCTACTGTTCCTCATTCTGCTTCCGGCAGAAATTCCCAAAACATTCCAATATATTATTGCTTTTATAGCAGGTTTTATTGTTGATGCTTTTCTGAGAACTTACGGCATTCAATCTTTTGCCTGTGTATTTGCCATCTATTTGCGTCCTTATATCATTCTTATTTTAAATGGATTAAAACCTTTGGACGCGGGAGTTAGACCTCTCCCCGGTGTAAAACCCTTTAACTGGATTCTGGTTTATACACTTCTTTTCGTTTTTGTGCATCAGATTACGGTAACTATTTTGGAAACCTTTCAATGGGCACAATGGTTGCGTATTTTTTGGACTTCGCTAGTGAATACGCTTTTTACATCGTTCATTATTCTATGCCTTGAATATATTTTCTACTCAGATCGGAAGTAAACCAAACATAAAATCATATAAATCAAAAAAATCATAGTATGAAACCAAAAATGGTAATTGGAAACTGGAAAATGAACAAATCCTTTGAAGAGGCAGACGATTTAATCATTGAAATTGGCAAACAACTTTCCGGGTTAAGATTAGAAACCGGCGTGGTATTGTGTCCGCCTTATCTTTATTTAGAATTGGCAACCGATCAGGCTGATGAGGCAGACTTTTCCGTGGGCGCACAAAATTGCAGCGAATATAAAAACGGTGCAGTAACCGGTGAAATTTCCGCCGAAATGCTGGCACAACTAGGCGTAGAATTTTGTATCGTAGGACACTCCGAAAGAAGAAAATTCTTCCACGAATCGAACCAAACTATTGCCAAAAAAGTGGATTTGTTGCTGGAAAGTCAGTTGGTGCCGGTGGTTTGTTGCGGAGAAGTGATTGAAGAGCGAAAAGGTAATCAACATTTTGAAGTGGTTGAGAAACAGATTAAAGAGTCGTTGTTTCATTTGTCGAAAGGGGATTTTGAGAGTGTGGTAATTGCATACGAGCCGGTGTGGGCTATCGGTACGGGAGAAACAGCTTCTCCCGCTCAAGCCGAAGAAATGCATAGTTTCATCCGCCAACTTATTGAGAAGAAATATGGTACCGAAACTGCCTATTCAGCCTATATTTTGTACGGCGGTAGTTGTAATGCTCAAAATGCACTGGAACTTTTCACACAACCTAATGTTGACGGTGGACTTATAGGCGGCGCCTCGCTCAAAGCCAATGATTTTGTTGCCATTATTGAAGCTGCTGAAACAGCCATAAAGGAAAATTAGAACTTTATTCCTCTTTTCCGTGGCAGTTTTTATATTTCTTGCCTGAACCACAAGGGCAGGGATCATTCCTACCTACCTTTTTTTCAACACGTACCGGCGCACTACCTTTGCCTCCAATTACTTGTCGTCCTGCAATTTCGCTTCTGCCCGTTTGCAGTCTGCGTGCTTCCGATTGCGGCAACTGCGCTTCGCGAACCTGAGACTCCATAGGCAGCCCACCTTTATTCAAGAATGAAATAATCTCTTCATTAATTTTTTCTAACAACGTATCGAAAAGATTGTAAGACTCTAATTTATAGATTAACAACGGGTCTTTTTGTTCATAGGAGGCGTTTTGCACCGATTGTTTCAGGTCGTCCATTTCGCGCAAATGCTCTTTCCACGCATTGTCGATAACCGCCAAAGTAATCCCTTTTTCAATGGAAAGCCCTATTTCACGACCCTCTGTTTCGAAACACTTTTTCAATGGTGCAACCACATTCAGTGTTTTTACGCCGTCGGTAATTGGAATAGCGATGTTTGCAAAACGCTCGCCGTTATCTAAATATACTCGTTCTACTACCGGGAAAGCCTGTTTGCACAACAATTGCTGTCTTATTTTGTAGTTTTCAAACACTTTAACATACAACTCATCAACGAGTTTGTTAGTTCTTTCCTGAAAAAAATGGTCTTCCGTAAATGGCGTTTCACATCCGAAAGTGGTAATCAAATCCTGATAAAACCCATCATAATCTCTGGCATGGTAGTTGCGTTCCACTACTTTTACACACACATCGTAAAACATATCGGAAATATCTATCGCCAACTTATCCCCCCAAAGTGCATTTCTTCTTTTTCGGTATATAGTTTCGCGCTGTTTATTCATCACGTCGTCGTACTCCAATAAACGTTTACGGATGCCGAAGTTGTTTTCCTCCACTTTCTTCTGTGCACGTTCAATAGATTTTGAAATCATACTGTGTTGAATTACTTCACCGTCTTTCAAACCTATTCTGTCCATTATTCTTGAGATACGTTCCGACCCGAACAACCTCATCAGGTCATCTTCTAACGAAACAAAGAATTGGGAACTTCCGGGGTCTCCCTGACGACCTGCACGTCCGCGCAACTGTCTGTCAACGCGCCGCGAGTCGTGTCTTTCCGTACCGATAATGGCAAGTCCTCCTTTTTCTTTAATACCGGCTCCCAGTTTAATGTCGGTACCACGACCTGCCATATTTGTAGAGATGGTAACGGTTCCCGATTGCCCTGCTTCCGCCACAATATCTGCTTCTTTTTTGTGTAATTTGGCATTCAAAACGTTGTGTCTGATTTTTCGGGCGGTCATAATTTTAGAAAGCAACTCGGAAATTTCCACCGAAGTAGTACCTACCAGCACCGGACGGCCTTCGCCGTTTAATCGCAGAATTTCATCCACTACGGCTGTATATTTTTCACGTTTGGTTTTGTAAACAAGGTCTTCCGGGTCGATACGTGCAATGGGGCGGTTGGTAGGAATTACCACTACATCCAATTTATAGATATTCCAAAACTCGCCCGCTTCTGTTTCTGCCGTTCCTGTCATTCCGGAAAGTTTTTTGTACATACGGAAGTAGTTTTGCAGGGTAATAGTGGCATAGGTTTGTGTGGCGGCTTCCACTTTCATATTCTCCTTTGCTTCAATGGCTTGGTGTAATCCGTCTGAGTAACGGCGTCCTTCCATAATACGTCCCGTTTGCTCATCCACAATCTTTACTTTGTTATCAATAATCACATATTCCACATCTTTTTCAAACATCGTATAGGCTTTCAACAATTGATGTACTGTGTGAATACGTTCTGAAGCGATAGAGAAATTGCGGTAGATTTCGTTTTTGGCTTTAATTTTATCTTCAGATGAGAGATTTTGCTTTTCCATTTCGGCAATCTCCGCACCCACGTCTGGGATAATGAACATTTTGGCTTCTTCCGCACTGCGTGAAACCAAATCAATCCCTTTTTCCTGAATGTCAACCGTATTTTGTTTTTCTTCAATCACAAAAAAGAGTTCCTTATCAATGATGGGCATATTTCTATTCTGCTGTTGCATATAAAATGCTTCTGTTCTCAGAAGTAACTGTTTCATACCCTGTTCGCTCAGGAATTTAATGAGGGCTTTATTTTTGGGTAACGCTCTATGGGCGCGAAGTAGCAAAATAGCGCCTTCCTCTTCCGGTTTCGGTTCCGGATTTTCCGCCAACAGTTGTTTGGCTTTGGTTAGTATTTCGCTTACCAACAACTTTTGCGCGTTAAACAAACGTTCAATCATCGGTTTATATATGTCAAACTCTTGTTGGTCTCCTCGGGGTGTAGGACCGGAAATAATCAATGGTGTTCTGGCATCGTCAATTAAAACGGAGTCCACCTCGTCCACGATAGCGTAGTTATGGGGTCGCTGCACAAGTTCGCCCACATTTCGCGCCATATTATCGCGCAGGTAGTCGAAACCGAACTCGTTGTTAGTGCCGTAGGTAATATCTGCAAGGTATGCTTGGAGGCGTTCTTCCGAGTTTGGTTCGTGTTTGTCGATGCAATCCACGGTTAATCCGTGAAATTCGTACAACAGACCCATCCATTCCGAGTCACGTTTGGCTAAGTAGTCGTTAACGGTAACTACGTGTACACCTTTTCCGGGCAGGGCGTTGAGATAAACAGCCAAGGTGGCCACCAAAGTTTTTCCTTCCCCTGTTCCCATTTCGGCAATTTTTCCCTGATGAAGCACTGTTCCTCCTATAAGTTGCACATCGTAGTGGCACATATCCCACTTAATCATATTACCACCGGCAGACCAAGTACTTGCATATTTGGCAATATGACCTGTAATCTCTACGCATTCTCTGTAAGCGGCAATATTTCTATCCATTTCCGTGGCGGTAACCTCCACAAAATCATTCTCTTTAAACCTGCGGGCAGTCTCTTTCATCACGGAAAAAGCCTCAGGAAGTATTTCGTTTAATATCTCTTGTGTTTTATCGTAGCTTTTTTTCTCTAACGTATCTATTTCTTTGTATAACTGTTGTTTTTCTTCAATATCCAAATCATAGTTAACATCTAAATATTGTTTAATTTCAGCAATTCGTTCATATTCGGTGTATACCTGTTCTGCAATTTTATCGCGAAATTCTGTTGTTTTCGCACGCAGTTCATCGTTGGTAAGCGGGGTAATGTAAGGCTCAACACCTAATGCTTTTTCGAGAAAAGGTTTCAGCTCTTTTAAATCTCTTTCAGCTTTAGAACCAAACAGTTGTGTTAGAAAATTAGCCATTGGTTATCAAATTAAGTAAGAATACCTACTTCAACAACTCTACTTTTTGTCTATTCACTTTTTTTGCTTTTCTTAACAGGTCGAAAACCAAAGGTGGTGAGATAAAAATACCTGAGTAAGAACCGACAATAATACCGGCAAACATTGCAAAGATGAATCCGCGAATTACTTCGCCACCGAAAAGGAATATAGCCAATAACACCACGATTGTGGAGGCTGATGTATTCACGGTACGTCCCAGCGTACTATTTACCGCACCGTTAATATTAGTATAAAAGTCGCGTTTGGAATATAAGCGAAGGTTTTCACGAATACGGTCGTAGATAATTACCACATTGTTAATAGAATATCCAATAACAGTCAGAATAGCCGCAATAAATGCCTGGTCAATCTCCATAGAGAATGGCATCACTTTATAGAAAAGTGAAAATAACCCTATGGTTAGTAGTGCGTCATGAGCAAGGCCTATCACGCCGCCCAAGCCAAACTGCCAGTTTTTGAATCGGAAAGCGATATAAAGGAAAATTAATACTAATGAGATTAATACTGCCCAAACTGCCTGCCACAGTAATTCTTGTGCTATAGTAGGCTGCACTTTTTGCATACTTTGTATTCCTCTCATATCAAACTGTTGTGTAAAAGCAACCTCTGTTAAATCGTCTTTTGCAAAAAACCCTTTCAATGCGTTATATAGCATAACTTCCACTTCTTTATCTACACTGGGGTCGTTGCTTTCAATTTTGTAGTTGGTAGTAATTCTTACCTGATTGTTGCCACCAAAAGTTTTCACTTCCGGATTTCCACCAAATGCATCCGACACAGCAGCCCGAATTTCGTTGGTTTTTATATCCTGGTCGAAACGAACCACATAGTTTCTTCCGCCGGTAAAGTCAATGCCGGGGTTTAATCGCAGGGTAGCGAAAGATATCAACATAATAACGCAGGCAATGGAGGAACCCCAATAGAAATACTTTCTATTTTTTATGAAGTCGAATTTAGTGCTTTCAAACAGATGCAATGTGTATTTGTTGCCAAACTGATAAGAAATTCCTTTTGCCAATCTGTTTTCAAAAATTAAGCGTGAAATAAAGATAGCGGTAAACAAAGAAGATAAGATACCTATGATTAAGGTAGTTGCAAAACCTTGGATAGGACCTGAACCGAACACATAGAGTACAATAGCGGTAATTAATGAAGTAACGTTAGCGTCAATAATAGCGGGGTATGCGTTTTTGAAGCCTTCATCTATGGCTAGACGGGCACCTTTTCCTGCCCTGACTTCTTCTCGCACACGTTCAAATATCAACACGTTGGCATCCACTGCCATCGCCAGCGTAAGTACAATACCTGCGATACCGGGTAAGGTTAACACGGCACCTAAGGAAGCAAGTACACCCATTATGAAGAAAATATTGGTACACAGAGCAATACATGCAACAATACCGGCTTTACTGTAATACAAAGTCATATACAAGAGTACTAAAAGGAATGCCATGGCAAACGACAATAAGCCGGAATTGATAGATTCTTTACCCAGTGTAGGGCCAACCACTTCCGACTGTACTATATTTACGCGGGCTTCCAAATTACCGGAATTGAGCACCGTTGCCAAGTCCTTTGCCTCATCAATAGTAAATTGCCCGGAAATTACCGATTCTCCGTTAGGAATTTCTGCCTGAATAATCGGATAGGAGTAAACTAAGTTATCCAAAACCACTGCGATATAGGTTCTTTTGGCTTTGTTATCCATAGCCGCTTTGGTAATTTTGCGCCATTCGTCTGCGGCTTGAGTTTCCATATGCATATTCACCACAGTCTGGTTTTCGTGGTTCACATCCTGGCGTGCTGTTTTCACAACGCGGGCGCCGCCAATGGTTTCGGAACTCAATTTAGGACCGTTCCGGTCGTTGTTTCTTTTCAAAGGAATTAAAGGATAGAGGTTTCCCGTTCTTCTTTCGGGTTTTCCCCACATCAACACCAAACTTTTATCTCCGATAAGTCTTAATATTTCAGGAATAAGCTGGTCAACCGCTTTTAAATCCGCTTCTTTAAAGTAGCCAAATACTACACCGTCAGTACCTTGGGTGGCGTGGGCTAAAATTGCGCCATCTATCTCTTCTTCAATGTTGTTTTCTTCAAAGATTGAAGTTATTGTAGAGTCTAATTCAATGGTTTCGGTTAGCGCTTTCTTTTTGGCTTCCAATTCTTTTTTGGCTTTCAAATCACGTGCCAACCGTTGGTCTGCTTCATAAAAGCGGTCAATTACCGATTTTCCGTTCAGGAGGTCATTATACACTTCCCAAAACTCTAATTTTGCGGTACTTTTCAACAGTTCTGTTACACGTTCCGGCTCTTTAATACCGGGTAGTTCCACTAAAATACGGCTACCCGGAAGGCGTTGTAAGTTGGGTTGTGCTACACCGAAACGGTCGATACGAGTACGTAATATACGAAAAGTTCTGTCAATCACTTCATTAGACTCGGTTCTTAAGAATTTAATAATTTCAGCGTCTGAGGCATTTTTAACGCCATAGCGCTCTCCAAAGTAGGTACGAAGTTGCGCATTGGGCATATTTTTTGCGTTCTTTTCTGCGTTAAAACTATTCACAAATATACCGATATAGTCTCCGCCGGTAGTTTTGGCAAATTCCTCATTTGCATTGTTGAAAGCACTCTCAAATAACGGATCTTCCGTATTTTCCGCTAAACTCTTCAGTACATCTGGATAAGAGACCTCCAAGGTAACGTTCATCCCCCCTTTCAAGTCAAGTCCCAAGTTAATCTCTTTGTATTTAGCCTGTTTGTATGTGTATCCCAGGAATACTTTTTCGTCGTTTTTTTCTCTAAGGTATTGTAATGTAAGTGCATTGATTACAGAATCTCTGATGTGATTCTGTAACATTGGGTCGGTAACATTTACCAACGCTTCTTCGATGGCTACGGGGTCGTTGGCGAACTTTTCGGCATCTTTACCAATTTTCCAGGTTACGAAAGAAAAAGATATGCAATATAGGCACGAAAGTGCAATAATGATAGTAAAAAACAGAAATAAACCTTTGTTTTTCATTTGATATTTGTTTGATTATTAATAAATTATATTAAACCTTTGCGTTTTTTTTCAAGGGTGCAAATATATAATAATATTATTGTAACTTTGCGCCTTTAAATATTAAACAAAAATTTATGATGAAAAATTACATTTTTATTTTGGTAATGCTTATTGTTTTTCCGTTTTCTTCCTTCGCACAAACGGATAATGATTCAAACGTGAGAACAGATACTTCCGTTGAGAAAAAAGGAAAAAAGGAAAAAAAGAAGAAAGACCCCGATGGTGTGAGAACCGGTTGGACTTTCGGAATTTTACCCAGCATAGCCTTCGATGCCGATTTGGGATTTCAGTACGGCGTACTCTCTAATGTGTATTATTTCGGTGATGGCTCTACCTATCCCGACTATATGCACTCGCTTTACTTCGAAGCTGCCTATACCACAAAACGCTACGGATTGTTTCGCTTCGCCTATGATTCCAAATCTTTGATTCCTAAACACCGATTCTCTTTCGATGCTACCTTTATTCCCGATGCGATGAGCGATTTTCTCGGATACAACGGCTATCAATCCATCTACAATGATAACTGGCGTAATTCGAAAAAATATTCCGTAGGAGATGGCTATCAATCTCGTGCTTTTTACAAATATAAACGCGATTTGTTGAGGGTAGCTGCAGATATTTCCGGTACTATTTCAGGGAAGTGGAAATGGGCTACCGGTTTGGGGGTTTTAGGCTATTGGACTGATACTGTGAATATTTACAGACTTAATAATAATAAAAAACCTGAAAAACTATTGCCAACGCACAATGAAATTGAGGGTTTGTACCAAAAATATGTAAAATGGAATATTCTAAAACCCTATGAAGCCGCCGGCGGAATACATCCATACGTGAGGGCAGGATTTGTTTACGACAGTAGAAACAAACAAGCAAATGCCTCAAAAGGAATTTACGCCGATGCGTTTTTTACCTACACTGCCGCATTTGGCGAATCTGAAAAGTTGAACAACTTGAAATTCAACGCCGTTTATCAGCACTATGTGCCTGTTTATAAAGATTATATTTCGTTCGCGTATCGGGCAGGTGTGCAATTGCTGGTACTCGGAGAATCCCCATTCTATTTGGACAATTATTTGAATGCCCTCTACTATCAACGAGTGCTGTATGAAGCAGTAGGTGGAGCAAATTCCGTACGAGGCCTCATTAGAAACAGAGTAACCGCAGATGGTTTTGGATATGCAACCGCTGAATTTCGCTTTAAAATAGTGAAATTTGCCATTGGAAAAGAAAAATTCTATATTGGCTTAAATCCGTTCCTTGATATGGGAATAGCACTGCAACCCAATAAATTAGATGAGGAAAGTATAAGAAATGAATATACATTGGATAAACAAACCTATCCTGATCTCCCTGATTTAGATAAATTTATTAATTTCGACAAAAAACTACTCTATCTGCCCCATTTAGGCGCAGGAATCGGCTTGAAACTTGCTATGAATGAAAACTTTATTCTTTCTGTTGACTGGGCAATGCCAATAGACAAAAGAGACAACCCAAGTATGTCGAATATTTACATTAAGATGGGATACCTGTTTTAGTGCAAAGTTGGAAAAAATGAAAATTCACTTTATAGCGATTGGGGGTAGCGCAATGCACAATTTGGCGCTGGCGCTTCATTATAAAGGATACCAAATCTCAGGTTCGGACGATGAGATTTTTGACCCTGCTAAAAGTCGCCTCTCGAAAGTTGGACTTATGCCCGACAAAACCGGATGGTTTCCCGAAAAAATTACAAAAAATTTGGATGCCGTTATTTTGGGAATGCATGCCCGTGAAAATAATCCCGAATTGTTTAAAGCAAAAGAGTTGGGAATAAAAATCTATTCCTATCCGGAATTTTTATATGAGCAAAGTAAAAACAAAACCCGAATTGTGGTGGGAGGAAGTCATGGAAAAACAACGATTACCGCCATGATTATCCACGTGTTGCAATATTTGAAAATAGATTGCGATTATATGGTGGGTGCGCAGTTGGAAGGATTTGATGTTATGGTGAAACTTTCCGACGATGCAAAGATTATGGTAATAGAGGGTGATGAATATTTGACATCGCCTATTGACAGACGACCGAAATTTCATGTATATCAACCCACTATTGGAATTATTAGTGGAATTGCATGGGATCATATCAATGTGTTTCCTACTTTTGAGTTTTATGTGGAGCAATTCAAAATCTTTGCAGAGATGATTCCCGAAAACGGATATTATATTTATTGTAAGGATGATGTTGTGTTACAGGAGATGAGTGACAGAGCAAATATTAAAGCATCCACCAAGGTTGGATATTGTGTTCATCCGCATTTCATAGAGAATGGGACCTCTTTTTTAGAAACGGAATTTGGAAATCTTTCCTTGAAAATTTTCGGAAAGCATAATTTAACAAATATTAACGCGGCGCGTTTGGCATGTCGTGCGGTTGGAGTTTCAGATAAACAGTTTTACAGTGCCGTGCAATCGTTTAACGGCGCAAGCAACCGTTTAGAATTGTTGCGCAAGAGTGAAACCTGCGCTATTTATAAAGATTTTGCCCATTCCCCATCCAAATTGAAAGCCACGGTAGAGGCATTAAAAGCTCAGTTCCCGGGTCGCAAATTAGTTGCCTGTATGGAGTTGCACACTTTTAGCAGTTTAACCGAGAATTTTCTACAGCAATATGCCGGCGCTATGGATTGTGCAGATGTAGGAATTATTTTCTTCAACCCCGAAACAGTGGCGCATAAAAAACTACCACCCATTTCTTCTGAAATGATACTCAATGCGTTTAAACGGAATAATTTGGAAGTTTTCCACACTACAAATCAATTTGTAGAAAGAATAATAGCGATGAATAGCACCGATACAGTTTTTGCATTCATGAGTTCCGGAAATTTTGGGGATGTAAATTTACTACAACTTGCGGAAAATATCATGGATTATTAGATATAAAGATTGAAAAGTATCCAATCTTCCACTTTTGTAACCTGTATTGCAAGGCTGTTTTTATTACGCCAAATCCATATTTCACACTTCGTGCGAAGTTGATGGAGGAGGCATCTTTAAAATATTTGGTTGGGCACGTTATTTCAGCTATTTCATATCCTGCAAAAAAAATTTGTGCTAACATTTGATTGTCAAAAACAAAATCATCATCATTAGCCATAAAATTTATTCGGCGAAGCACTTCAGAAGAAAAAGCGCGATAGCCCGTGTGATATTCTGCAAGTTTTTGATTCATTACAATATTTTGAAAAAATGTCAAACATCGGTTAGCAATGTATTTATAAGAAGGCATCCCTCCTCTTTTAGCGCCTTTTCCTAATATACGCGACCCCAATACAACGGGGTATATGTCATTTACAATTATATATACCATCGCTTCAATTAATTTTGGAGTATATTGATAATCAGGATGAAGCATTATTATCACATCAGCACCTAATTCTAACGCTTTGATATAGCAACTTTTTTGATTTCCGCCATAACCAATATTAGTTTGATGAATAATGATATTTTTTATACCCAAATTTCTTGCCACTTCAACCGTATTGTCTTTCGAATTATCATCTACTAATATCACTTCATCAACAATATTAAGAGGAATTTCACTATAAGTTTTTTCTAAAGTTAATGCAGCATTGTATGCAGGTAATACGATACAGA
Source organism: Bacteroidales bacterium (assembly GCA_031253655.1). Lineage (GTDB taxonomy): Bacteria > Bacteroidota > Bacteroidia > Bacteroidales > WCHB1-69 > WRNX01. Next base: position 3,832 of record JAIRVY010000160.1, on the reverse strand, counting down.
TTTTTTTGTTCTTCAGCATATTTTTTTTTTTGCAAAATAATACGAATTTTCATATAATTTCGCCTCATAAATAATTCTTAATGATTTTCTGTAAAATAAATCCGCAAAACTCAAATATCCTTAATAAATTTTGGAATTTTTACTTTATTTATTTCATTATTATCGTTTTGATAATAACGAAGATATCATGGCTTAAACTCCCTTTTTATTGGGATGAAGCGTGGTCTTACGCCATGGCTATTTTTGATATGGCAAATAAGGGTCCAACGATTATTCCGGGATATGCACACGAATGGTTTACCCGTGGTCATCCCCTGTTTTTTTATTTTATTGCTTCTTCGTGGTTGGTTATCTTCGGAAAATCATTATTAAGTGCTCATTTGTTTGCGCTATTTATATCATGCAGCAGTTTATTTATCATTCATTACTGTTCTAAAAAATTAATTTCAATTAATGTTGCAAATATTGTTGTATCGGCTTTAATGGTTCAATCCATGTTTTTGGCACAAAGCACCTTACTTCTTCCCGAGATTTTTTTAATGGGTTTGTCTTTTTTTGTTTTTTATCTTTATTTTCAAAAAAAATGGTGGCTTTTTATTACTGCATCTTTTTGTTTAATATTGTCGAAAGAAACAGCATTAGTGTTGTTTATAGTATTTGTTTTAGATAAAATTTTAATACAAAAACTCAGCTTCCGAAAGGAATATCAATATGATTTTGTTTTCTTAAAGGAGACATTTTTTGTAATAGTACCGTTTCTATTTTTCGGTATTTTCTTAATTGTTCAAAAACGAAATTTGGGATATTTCTTTTATCCTGAACATACACAAATGGTGAGTTTTGCTTTCGGGGAATTTTTGAAAAAATTTTCCTCCATTTGCGAACACCTATTTATTAGAGATGCCAGATGGATTTGGACGGTTATGGCAATCGTATCTCTATCTTTAGGAATAATAAAGAAAAGATTCAATAAAAAAGAGATGCATTTTTTTATTATTTCAAGCGTTTTTATTTTAGGCTATTTAATATTTTCTGCATTGAATTTTTTTACAATTCGCTATATTTTGACAATATTGCCATTTTTCTTATTACTTTCAACTTTTTTTGTTTTAAGGATTCTTTCAGGAAAAATTGGAAATTATCTTGTTGCTATTGCCGTAGGAGTAACATTGTTTTATGGTCTTATTTATAACAATAGTGAATCGGATATTTCGCGAACATTTAATCAAACAGTAATGGCTCACAAAGAGGCGGTAAATTTTTGTGAATCTCAACAATGGCACGAAAAGGAAATTAATACGTCTTTTTTGATGAGTTTTAATTTAAAATTTCCATATTTGGGGTACTTAAATAATGGAGAAAAAACATTTGCAAATGTAGGGAATTATGAAAAATCGGATATATATATATTTTATTCTACGGAGAGTAATCCAAGAAAAGATGAAATAAAAGAAGATGTTAATTATGAACTTGTTAAAAGAATTACAAAATCTAATGGATGTATTGTTGAAATTTATAAAAAGAGAGCACTTTCAGATTAAGTTTCTATTGCATTAACAACTTCCTGAATCACTTCTCTAATTACACTTTCTTCTATCGGTTTAATGTGGCCTTTCTCCTGCAACAGCAATGTTAATTCCTGTGCTTCACTAATGTCTTGTTTTGCAGTGTCATACACTTGTTGCCAAGTAAGATTTTTGAGTGCCACCCCTTCTTTAATAGCGTGCAAAGCCACGTCGGCAGCCACTTTTGGGAACAATTCCCATTCCAACATATTGGGCATAATATTTTCAACATGAATACCTCTATTTTTAGCAAATTCGGCAATGGAGTGCGCTGCGCAAATCGCCATACCATCCGTAATTTTTCGAGCAGAAACCAGCAACGTGCCTTTTAAAATAGAGGGAAAACATACGGAGTTGTTCACCTGGTTTGGGAAATCGCCCCTACCGGTGGCAACAATATATGCCCCTGCTTCTTTTGCCTGGTAGGGGTAGATTTCCGGTACAGGATTGGCACACACAAACACGATCGGTTTTTCCGCCATCAACTTAATCCATTCTGTTTTAATCGTATCGGGACCCGATTTGGAGAGCGCTATCAACACATCGGCATCTTTAAACGCCTCTTCAGGTGTTGTAATGCATTCCGGATTGGTTGTTTGACATAATTCCCATTGGCGATAAAACAGCGGATTATCCTTATATCGCATATTGTTTTTGTGTAATGCAGAGCGACTGTCGAACATTATGATATTGTCCGGGTTGGCGCCATCAGCAATCATCAAACGAGCAATACTCGTGTTGGATGCGCCTGCCCCATAAAGCACAATTTTAATCTCCGACATTTTTTTGTTCACCAATTGTAATGCGTTGATTACTCCGGCTAAGGTAACACAGGCCGTTCCTTGCGCGTCGTCGTGCCAAACCGGAATATTACACTCTTCTCGAAGAATATCCAACACTTTAAAACAGTTGGGTTGGGATATATCTTCCAGATTGATAGCGCCAAAACTTGACTGTGCTCGTTTAACAAACTCTATAATTTTATCTGCATTGGGTTCACCGGTTTCATCTCTACTGTCAATGCAAAGCGCAACGGCATCAACGCCACCTAAGTACTTCATCAACATCGCTTTGCCTTCCATTACGCCGAGTCCGCCCGGAGGAGTGCAATCGCCGTCTCCCAACACGCGCGTGCTGTCGCTTACTATAGCAACCAGGTTATTGCGGTTACTCAGTTCAAAGGATGTGTTGTTATTATCTCTAATCGCAGTAGAGACTGCCGAAACGCCGGGTGTGTACCACACATTGAACCAGTTAAATCCAAAAATAGGAGCTTTAAGAATAGTTTGCATCTTGCCGCCATAGAAAGTGTGCATTCGCAGCGCCATTTTTTTATAAAACAAGGTTTTTGCTTTTGCAAGTTGAGCTTCGGAAAAACTCTTTGGAAACGAATCAATAATTGATTCTAAAGAAGTTAATAGCAGGTTATTCATTCAGTAAATGTAAAATATGCGGTTCGTAAATAATAAGTAATACTACTTTTGGTGCTTCTTGTGCAACAATATCCATATCCGTTTGGCATATTGATTGATAATGAACTGCAAAGAAACACTATTTTATTTCTGATGTAAAAAATATTAATACCTGAACAGGGCAAAATCATTAATATTTGTTTGCTTTTATTTTTTTTTGAGAAGAAATTGAACAATCCTCTCACAATGTGCCTGCGTTGCACGTTGTGAACGTACCCTAATTCCTTTTCCTTTTTAAGGAAAAGGTGGCAGCCAACAACTATTAACTCTTTCAAATTTAAAAATTTTCCATAGTCGGCTGACGGAAAAGGTTAATATAAAAATCATTCATTATGAAATATTTACAATACTATATTCACTAATAATAAAATCTCTTAGACTGTTCATTACCCACGAAAGATTCCTTTTAACTTCTATATCAGCTATTTTGAAAACTTTTAACCCAAAAGATTTTAAGTATCTGTCTCTTTCGAGATCATATTCTTCTTTATAAATATGAGAGCAACCGTCTATTTCAATGACAAAACTTAATGAGGGTACGTAAAAATCAACGATATAATTACCAATTATTTTTTGACGATTAAAATTAATTCCATAAAATTTAGGGTCAGTCGGAAAATCGGGTGGAAAAGAATATCTTTTGGTCGAATCTTTATCCCGTCAGGGATACGAGCTCTGTAGAAGAAAATTGTCCGAGAATATTCACGCATGCCGTAGGTATGCGATGTAAATAATAACGTGTTGTATAATTAGGTTGTATAATTGATTTGCATACCTACGGCATGCAAATTGTAT
>JAIRVY010000142.1 GCA_031253655.1 Bacteroidales bacterium | reverse complement strand
AGCGAGGAATCCCTTCCCTACCGGTTGACGCGTTGTCATTCCGAGCGCAGCGAGGAATCCCTTCCCTACCGGTGGCGTCGTTGTCATTCCGAGCGTAGCGAGGAATCCCTTCCCTACCGGTGGCGTCGTTGTCATTCCGAGCGCGGCGAGGAATCCCATTCATAACGCCTCAAACTAATTTTTAACCATAAAAAGCAAAAAAAAATTAACTATGTATACAAAATTCTATTTTTGCCGAAACGGTTTTATAAAATATATGCAAGTCAACCTCCTTGAAACACCAATAGAATATTTAAAAGGTGTGGGACCCAAAAAAGCAGAAATCTTTAAAAAAGAGTTCGATATTTTTTTATTTCACGACCTGTTGCATTATTATCCCTATCGTTATGTTGATAAATCACAAATACATACTGTTCGTTCTATTGAAGCGGAGGGGGGTTTTATGCAGTTTAAGGGCAAAATTACTTCTTACGAAATTTTGGGAGAAAGGCAGGCAAAGCGTTTGTCGGCACAATTTACAGATGATACAGGTACGTTGGAGTTAGTATGGTTTAACTCTCTAAAGTGGGTAGAAAATATTCTGGCAGAGAAACGGGAGTTCATTGTTTTCGGAAAACCTTCGCTGTTTAATAACAGTTGGAATATAGCCCATCCTGAACTGTTAGACCCTGAAAAACAATCAAATAGTGGGGTATCCATGGCTTTTCAACCGCTGTATAGCAGCACCGAAAAAGCAAAGAAATCGGGGTTAGATTCTCGCAGTATTTCCAAAATGGTGATTACATTGCTCAATCAAGCAAGAGATATTATTACAGAACGCTTGTCTGAAGAAGTTATTGAGAAATACAAATTGTTATCATTAAGAGAGGCTTTAGTGAATATTCATTATCCCGCATCACAGGACTTACTTTCCAAAGCTATATTGCGATTAAAATTTGACGAGCTCTTTTTTGTACAGTTGCATATGTTAACCCAAAAACAGATACATACACAGCGCAATTCGGGACATCTTTTTGCTACAGTAGGAGATACACTCAACATTTATTATAAGAATTATTTACCTTTTGAGTTAACCAATTCGCAAAAAAGGGTAATCAAAGAGATTCGTGCAGATGTGGGGAGCGGTAAACAGATGAACCGCTTACTGCAAGGAGACGTTGGGAGCGGAAAAACAATTACTGCGTTACTTGTTATGCTCATTGCAAAAGACAACGGTTACCAATCCTGTATAATGGCGCCTACTGAGATTCTTGCCCAACAGCACTTTGACTCAATTACTAAATTAGTGAAAGATATGCCGGTGAAAGTGTGTTTTTTAGCCGGTTCTACAAAAACAGCTCAACGAAGAGTATTATTTGAAGAATTGCAAAACGGAAAGATTGATATATTAATCGGAACCCACGCATTGTTGGAAAATAACGTGATTTTCAGTAATTTAGGATTGGTTGTGATTGATGAACAACATCGTTTTGGGGTAGAACAACGCGCAAAAATGTGGAAGAAAAACAATATTCCCCCTCATATCTTGGTGATGACCGCCACCCCCATCCCACGTACATTAGCGCTGACTTTGTATGGCGACTTGGATGTTTCTGTTATTGATGAATTGCCAAAGGGAAGAAAGCCTATTGTTACGCGCCATCTGTTCGAGAAGAACCGTTTGGGGATGTTTGGTTTTATGCAAAAAGAGATAGCTGCCGGGCGACAAATATTTGTAGTTTACCCCCTGATAAAAGAATCGGAAAAAATGGACTTATTTGATTTGATGGCAGGTTATGACCTTATGGCTGATTGTTTTCCCAATCCGCAGTACCAGATTGGAATTGTGCATGGAAAAATGAAAACGCAGGAGAAAGATTTTGTGATGAACCGTTTTATGAAAGGCGAAATCCATATTTTACTTTCAACCACAGTAATTGAGGTGGGAATTGATGTGCCCAATGCTTCTGTGATGGTAATTGAGAATGCGGAGCGGTTTGGGCTCTCACAGTTGCATCAGTTGAGGGGCAGGGTTGGGCGTGGTGCCGAGCAATCTTATTGCCTGTTGATGACCAAACACGAACTAACTTCAGAAAGTAAGCAAAGACTTAAAGCGCTGGTTGGCACCAACGATGGTTTTGAGATAGCCAACATAGACCTGCGAATGCGCGGCCCCGGAGATTTACAGGGAACGCGGCAAAGCGGTGAGTTGGATTTCAAACTTGCAGACTTGGCAAAAGATGAAAAGTTGGTCGTTTTTACAAGAAATTTGGCAAAAAAAATTTTGGAAGAAGATTCTGAATTACTTCTTCCAAAAAATTTGTTAATGAGAAAATATTTACACGAAATAATAAAAAAACAACAGTTTTATGGTAATATTTCGTAACGGACTTAGATTACACCCTGTTCAATCATTGCATCGGCAACTTTTATGAAGCCTGCGATGTTAGCGCCTTTTACATAGTTGATGTATCCGTCTTTTTCTGTGCCATATTTCACACAATTGGCGTGGATGTTGCTCATAATCGCTTTCAGTTTTTCGTCCACTTCTTCTCTTGTCCAAGCCAATTTCATAGAATTTTGGGTCATTTCAAGACCTGAAGTGGCCACTCCTCCTGCGTTGGCAGCTTTTCCGGGCGCAAAAGATACTTTGTTGGTTTGTAAAACGTGAATCGCATCAGCAGTACAGCCCATATTGGAGGCTTCTACAACATATTGACAACCATTAGCAATCAATTTTTCAGCATCTTCTTTATTTAATTCGTTTTGGATTGCGCAAGGAATAGCCACATCGCAAGGCACTTCCCATGATTTTTTTCCTGCAATGAATTTAGCCTTTGGATATTTTGTTGCGTAAGGAGCCACCACGTTGTTACGGGTTCCTAGTAATTCTGTTAGATAAACTACTTTATCGCCGGTAATGCCGTCTTCATCAAGAATATAGCCATCAGGACCGGAAATAGCAATTACTTTAGCGCCGAGTTCTTCGCATTTAAGTGCAGCGCCCCAGGTAACGTTTCCGAAGCCGGATAATACAACTTTTTTGCCCGCAATGGTATCGCCTTTTGCGGCTAACATACCCTGTAAGAAATAAATAGCACCAAAGCCGGTGGCTTCGGGGCGTATAAGTGAACCGCCAAGATTTAACGTCTTTCCGGTAAGAACACCTACGTGTTCGCCTCTAATTCTCTTATATTGTCCAAACATCCACGCTACTTCACGTCCACTCACGCCGATATCTCCTGCGGGCACGTCGGTTTCCGGTCCGAGATATTTTTGCAGTTCGGTCATAAACGCTTGGCAAAATCTCATCATTTCTCCTTCCGATTTTCCGGTCGGGTCGAAATCTGATCCTCCTTTACCGCCACCCATAGGGAGGGTAGTGAGAGAGTTCTTGAAAGTTTGTTCAAAAGCTAAAAACTTCATACTGTCTTGGTTCACGCTTTTGTGGAAACGACAGCCGCCTTTATAGGGACCGATGGCCATATTGTGTTGCACTCTGAATGCGCGGTTCACGTGAATTTTTCCGTTATCATCTACCCAGGTAACTTTGAATTGAATAATCCTTTCCGGTTCTAAAATTCTTTCTACGATAGAATATTTATCGTACTTTGGGTTTTCGTTTACGAAATCAACAATTGTTTCGAGTACTTCTTTAGCAGCCTGAATGTACAAAGGTTGAGCGGGATTTTTCTCCTCTAACTCGGCAATTAATTTGTTAAGATCCATAGATTTGAATTTTTAAAATTGATATTATTTGGGTTAAAATTTTCGGGGGCAAAATTAGTATTTAAAATGATATTAACGTTTTATTTTTGAAATATTTTATGCATAACATTTGAATGAGTAAAATTTTAAAAATATCTTATATCTTTGCTGGATATTTATTTATATACTGTTTCACTTTTGGATATTTTTTTTATGAAAACTTTCGGAATAATAGGTAAATCATTAGTACACAGTGCATCACAAGGATTGTTTATCCAAAAGTTTAAGGAAAACAAAATCTATAACGCGGAATACAAGTTGTTTCCACTCGCCTCAATTGAAGAAGTGAAGCCACTATTAAACCATCAAGCACTTTTTGGTTTTAACGTTACGAGCCCCTATAAAACAGAGATTATTCCCTACTTGGATGAATTAGACATTATTGCGGAAGAAGTGGGGGCAGTAAATTGTGTGGTAAAAAAAAATGACAAATGGAAGGGATATAATACGGATGTGATAGGATTTGAAGAGATGTTTGTGCATTGTAGAGACGCGGCGCGCCGTGTCTCTACAGCGTTGGTTCTTGGTTCGGGAGGGGCAGCAAAGGCGGTTTGTTATGTTCTAAGAAAGAGAGGCATGCCTTATAAAGTTGTTTCACGAAAGAGGACGAAAGAAACCTTTACTTATGACGAGATAACAGAGTTGATAATCCATCAATCATCATTCATCATAAATACTACTCCTTTGGGGATGTTTCCCAACACGGAAAGGCTACCGCCCATATATTACTCTGCCATCAAACCTCATCACATCTTTATAGATTTGATTTACAATCCTGAAGAAACACTGTTTTTGAAAGAGGGAAAAAAAAGGGGTGCTTTTACCATGAACGGTTTTACTATGTTTGAGGCGCAAGCAGCCGCAACTTTCCTGCTGTTTATGAAACTTCGCTAACGTTTTTGGATATTGCCAAAGTTTCTGCTTACCAACACTTTATCAACGCGAGCCAGCGGTTGCTGAGCCCAGTCGAAGCATCCCGCGTGGTAAGGCAGCAATTTTGGCATATCTGAAATACGCTAAGAAGCAAATCGTAAGTTGATTTATAAACGGGTAACTGGTCGTAGGTAGCCATTTGGGGGGGGTTATTAAATTTTTCCGCTTCGCGGAAACAGTCGGATTTTTTTAAATAAATCGAATTCTAAAGTTCTGCAACGCAACGAATAGTGAACCCGTGTGCGCGAGGGGTGTAGTCCACGACCACAGTCCCGCTGACGAAGCCCAAGTAGCGCGCGTGGATGGCATACACAGTACTGCTCCAGTAGAAGCCGTACTCGCCGGTGTAGCCCACCTCGCCATAGTTGTGAAGGCGGTAGCCGGCTGCGGGCAGAAAGAGTTTCTCTGCTCCATCACCAAAATAACGACCGTTTACTCCGTTCAGTTCGTTCCATTCACTTCCGGAATCAATTAAACTCTGCAGCTCTGTTTGTGTAG
>JAIRVY010000077.1 GCA_031253655.1 Bacteroidales bacterium | reverse complement strand
TCTTGAATACTGTATTTATTATGAGTATTTTGAACATTTTGACTTGGCAATACATCGTGAGAAAGAGTTAAAGAAGTGGAACAGAAACAAGAAAGAATTGTTAATTAACTCCATGAATCTGAAATGGAAGGAGTTAGTTAATGAGTTTGGATTTGTTCGAGATTCCTCGCTACGCTCGGAATGACAACGCGCTACTGGTGGGAAGGGATTCCTCGCTACGCTCGGAATGACAACGCGGCGGCTGGTCATTGAGCCTGTCGAAATGCCACCGCCGCGTTTTCCGCCCCTCCCATATAGCAAAATTGTGCTGTCATTCCGAGCGCAGCGAGGAATCCCATTCATAACGCCTCAAACTAATTTTTAACCTTTTTTTCAATTTTTTCATTGAGCCTATTGAAAAAACTATATTTTTGCCGCCCCTAACGGAAACCGTACTTTGATTTATTGCTGTTATATGCCGGTGTAGCTCAGTTGGCCAGAGCAGCTGATTTGTAATCAGCTGGTCGGCGGTTCGAATCCGTCTACCGGCTCATACCATATCGGGGAGATTCCAGAGTGGCTAAATGGGGTAGACTGTAAATCTATTGGCGACGCCTTCGGAGGTTCGAATCCTTCTCTCCCCACACATTCAATTACGAATTACAAATTACGATGAGATTATCTCGTAATTTTTAATTCGTAATTAGTAATTAAACTGCGGAAGTAGCTCATTTGGTAGAGCGAAAGCCTTCCAAGCTTTAGGTGGCGGGTTCGAGCCCCGTCTTCCGCTCAAAGTCTTTTAAAGCAGTAACAACCAGCAATTTGCAACAGCAAGTTGTTGGTTGTTGCGTTTAAACTGCAACAGTAACGCAACAGAATAATTTTTTTTAGAAATCTCACAATTCTAAAAAAAAATGTCAGTACAATCACCTCGCTTAGCGGTATCAACTGCTTATTCTGCCGCAAATTATCTGCCGGCAACTTTAAAAACCAACAAATCCGGATGGATTATTGAGTATTATGTAGAAAACCCACAAACGCAAATTTTATCTCGTAAAATGATAAGATTGAAAAGATTACTTATGCGTTATCCATCTAAAATGGAAGCCCGAAGGCACATCAATAACATTATTGTTGCGCTGAACATGAAACTGTCTACCGGTTGGAATCCTTATTTTTTGGGTGAAGATTCACGCTTATATACTTCATTAAAGAAAGTTACTGAAAGATATCTTGAGGAAGCAAAGCGCAATACTCGTTCCGCTACATATCGCTCTTATGCTTCGTTTGTTAGTATTTTCATCGAATGGATTGAAAAAGTTTCTCCCAACATTTATTCTTCTATGGTTACATACGCACTTGTTGCAAAATTTATGGATTATGTTTATAATGAACGTAAAGGACGCAAAACAGAAGTGATGTCTAACAGAACATACAACAACTATGCTAAAACCGGAAGCGCATTTTTTAATTGGATGATTGATAAGTGTTATTGTAAGGAAAACCACTTTTCTAAAATAAAACCTAAAAAGAAAGAAGATAAAAAACGTGTTTTAATACCGGAAGAAACACGTGAGAGAATTACTAATTACTTGTTAGAAAAAAGCCCTAACTATCTATTAATGTTAAAACTTATGTATAATTCTCTAATTCGTCCAAAAGAAATTCGTGGATTGTTAATTTCGGATATATCTACTGTAAAAGGGCAAATAACAGTACAAAAAGAAGTGGCAAAGAATGGAAAAGAACGTATCGTTCCAATGACACCGGATATAATTGAAGATTTTGTAAATCTTAATCTTAAAAGTTATGTTTCAAGTTGTTATGTTTTCGGAGAAGATTTTAAACCATCAAAAACCAAATTAACCGATTTCTTCATGCACAAATATTGGGCAAAGATGCGTAAAAAACTTGGACTTCCAGAGGAAATGCAACAGTATTCACTTCGCGACAGCGGCATTTTTGAAATGATTAAAAGTGGTATTGACCCGCTTTCAGTACAGCAATTGGCAGACCATCATTCCCTTGAGATGACTACCATTTATGCAAAGCACTTAGACCCTAATTTGCAGAAAATCATTGTGGAAAATGCTCCGAAATTCACACAAAACTAAACTTCCACCATCTCTTTCGCAAACAAAATTTCGGCAATTACATTGCGGCTGCCTTCGGTAAATTGAAAATTCATCTTGATGGGCATTAGTTTTACCGAATCAATGATTACGAAGCGGATTTGGTTTTGGATGGGTACGTCCTGCGGTTTGAGCAGCTGTAACACTTCCATAAAAACGGAAACGGGCAGCAAAAATGTGTGGCTTATCTTTTCGTGTGAAGCAAGGAAACGCAGCCACGGGGCAGCGTAAGTCTCACCGACGGAGTTCGTGCCGGTGGCGGTCAGGCTTACACCCTGTTGCGCGTTTCCATTAACATCCAAGCAAACCGGCGAGGCGTGTTCGTAATAGTAGTTGCCGAAGGATAGTTTTTTTCGCCCGATATGGAAAGAGCCATTGTGATAAGTCCGTATGGAAAGCCACCGCCATTTTCAAAACTTTTTACGGCAGAAACAATGCCCGATATAATTGCCTGAATGGTAGCCATTTTCTTCTCTCTGCGAAAACGCTCCAACTCCAATTCCTTCTGTTTGAGGTCTAACTCTTTGTCCAACTCCGCTACGCGAGCGTTGTAGTACTCCTGTGAGATAATTCCC
>JAIRVY010000146.1 GCA_031253655.1 Bacteroidales bacterium | reverse complement strand
GAGATATAAGGTCAATAACGACAGGTACGTTGTACCATCAAAACCAAGTCAGGATGTAGAAAAGATATACGATACTATGAGCAAAACAAGGCATGTGGTGCCGTTTAAAATAATCACATAAGGACATTTGTAGTGAACGGGCTGAGATTGGTATGGCTGATATTCATGTACTTACGGCAAAAAACCGTCAAAGTCGGGAGCAAGACTTAAAAGCCGCATACCCCCCTTTGTGTCCTCTACAGGAGTACTTTTTACATTGAGCAACGCATTTGATAATTTAGAGTTTTTGGGGCTGTCATACGTCAAGAAAAACCGCCAAACGTTGCCACAACTCATTTTTCTTATAGAAATCATGAATTTTCTCTTCGACAAAGTGGAAGATTGTTTCTACTCCATTAACGACAGCAAACACATTTACTACAACGGTTTGGACGATGGGCGGCTACGCGACAACGCAAAAGAGAATAATTACGACTTTGCACGGCTTCAAATTACTAATTCAATCTACGATAAAGACTGCCAGAGCGATTTACCTTTGGAAATAGTTCCCGACTGGGGCAGCAGCATATCACTTTTTTGTGTTTGCCATGGTGGTTAATTCGTTTGGGGCGAAAAAGATGTAATTATAGTGTTTTTTGAAATTTTTTTCTCGTTGATAATCAGATAGTTGAAGTGTTGATGATACTTTTAAGACATGTTTTGCGATATTATTAATTTTTTATTGAATCAATATATTATCTTTGCCAAAGATTAATATACTTTTACTTGCTAAATTTATTATTAAAATTTTTCACAATTTGTTTTATATTAAACTAAAAAATTATTATCCAATTAAATTAATTTCAAATGAAAAAACTAATTGTTTTTTTTATTTTTGGGACTCTTTTTTTAGGCGCGACTGCGCAAAGAGACCCGTGGTATTTAGCCGGAAACGTAGGTACTACTTTCCGTGATTTTTTAGGTACTACTGATTGCAACCCAATTATTTTTAAGACACGAGATGTTGAACGAATGAGGTTGTTGGAAGACAAATCGTTTTTAGGGATTGGGTTATTTAACCCACTTGCATCATTGCATTTGCATTATCAAACCGATTCAATTTCCTGTAATCCGTTTGGTGGTGGAGAGGAACTCCCTCCACTTCGAAATAGCACATTAATCCAATTAACAACCCCTGAAACTGGTATTAGCACTGCAAATGGGTTTAAGGTATATTTTAACAATAACAATAATGTCTATTTTAAGCAACAAGAGCAAGCAAATTTCTATCTTCTTGGCCCGGCAGGTGGATTGACCATTGCTCCTAACGGCTATGTGGGGATTGGAGGAACGCCACAACAAAAATTTCAGGTTGATGGTAATACTTACCTAACCGGAAATTTAGGTGTTGGTTTCAATAATCCTACACAAAAATTTCGTGTTGAGGGAACAACACTCTTGAATGGAGATGTAACTATTGGAAATGATGGTGGAACTATTCCACAGGAAGGAGATGAACCGAATCGTTCTAATACAAAATTTCAAATATATGCTGATACGTACATAAGCGGTGGGTCTTTGGGTATTGGAACGACAACCCCGTCACAAAAATTGCATGTAGCAGGAAATGCTTACATGAGTGGAAATTTAGGTATAGGTGTAAGCAACCCAACTCAAAAATTACACATAGTAGGTACTTCTTATTTTAACGGTAATGTTGGAATAGGTGTTAGTAGCCCGTCACAAAAATTACATGTTGTTGGAACTACTTTTTTAGACGGTAATTTAGGTGTAGGAACAAGTACTCCTACTCAAAAACTACATGTTGTTGGAACTACATATTTAAATGGTAATGTTGGAGTAGGAACAGGTACTCCGTCACAAAAATTACACGTTGTAGGCACTACATTTTTAGATGGAAATTTAGGTGTCGGAACAGGTACACCTACTCAAAAATTGCATGTTGAAGGAACTACATACTTAAATGGGAATGTGGGGGTTGGAATTAGTAGCCAAACGCAAAAATTACATGTGGTTGGAAACAGTTATTTTAATGGAAATATTGGGGTTGGGGTTAGCAATCCTACAGCAAAGATTGATGTTGCAGGACTTATTCGCGCTCACGATGTAAAAGTTTGTTTGAACCAAGGTTGTGATTATGTTTTTGAGGATGGCTATAATTTAATGAATTTGAATGATTTGAAAGCATTTATTAAAACAAACAAACATTTACCTGATGTAGCTCCTGCTGCCGAAATGGAAGCAGAGGGAATTAATTTAAGCGAAATGAATGCTCTGCTTTTAAGAAAAGTAGAAGAACTTACGCTCTATATTATCCAAATTGAAAACCGCCTCTCTAAATTTGAAAGAAAAAAAGGAGAGGAATAATGAAAAAATCGTTGTTTGTCTTTTTAGTCTTGTTTTTGATAATATCTACAGGCTTTACTGGCTGTAAAAAAGATAAGTGCGATTATACTTTCGAAGGAAAATGGGAATTAGGTCATGTTAACTATATGGATAGTGCGGTTGTTTTGCATGGCGACCATTCAAAGCCATGGATAGATTTTGTAAAGAATATCAATATTACTTACGATTTTCAGAAAAATAATAAATTAGTAATTACGTCAATTTCTACTTCAGGAGAATTACAACAAAACGAACACACATATACTTATATTCAAGAGGGATCACATCCTTATAGTAATCCTCCTGTAAAATATGAAGGTTCATATACTTTACATATTGACACCTTTAAACTCCGTGGTTTTGTTTATTCAGCAGGAAGTAGAATTCTTGAAATAAGTGGTTTCTGTGCCAAGAATAAAGTAATTATTGATGAGATAGACTTAGATATTCTAAAATATGATGGCTTTTACTATTGGCAAAAAAGGTTTTACGAATTAAAATAATTAAATTATGAAAATATTACTAACATTATTATCCATATTATTTTTTGCCGTTTTTTCAGTATTTGGGCAAAAAAGTGCATTACATTATGAAATACTGCAAGCCAAAGACTTGAATATACATTTTGAAAACGTTTTTTTACCGAAGTAGGCACTGACAGAAATATTTTAAACTATTTTATTAACCCTGATGAAGTTACTTTTTTTGGAAACATCTCTTTTGATGTAATAAATAACGAAACTAAAGCCATGAATTTGGTGCTACCTGTAAAAAATAAAAACTTAATTGTAGAATTGGTGGAAGTTCCTGAATATTTTTATGCGCATGATATCATTACTAAAGATGGGGAAAGATTTCCTGTAAGCAGAGATATTAAATATTATCGCGGTATTGTAAAAGACAATTTTAACAGCCTTGCTGCCTTTACATTTTGTGAAGACGAAATTAAAGGTCTTGTTTGCACGGAGGATGGCAATTTTAATATTGTAAAAGACAGTCTGTCAGAAAAACATATCTTCTATAATGAGAACAATCTAAAAGAAAAAACGTATTCGGTTCATCACAATGAGGCTAATAGCTCTTCGGTCATTCCTTATGATCCTGAAGTTTTGTTTAGCGAGCGAACTCTTTTTGGGAAAGATGGCAGGATGGTTATAGACCCTGCATTGAATAAAATGATTAATATTTATGTGGAAACTAGATACAATGTTTATCTTGAACATGGAAGTCTTGTTAAAAATGTAGAGAAAAATATTTTTGGCTTATTCAATGAAGTGGCAACACTTCTTTTAAATGAAGATACCCAGGTAGGTAGTGTTTGTTTGTGTATTTGGCGGAGTCTTGATCATTTTCCCGATTATGCTCCATCATGCCGTATATTAGATACATTTAGAGTGAAAACAACTTCTATGAGTGCAGACCTCGGCATAGTACTATCATACAGAAAACCTAAAGGAGGGTGCTCTCTACTTGATGGGCTTTGTAAACCTTTAGCTAGTGAAAGGTTGGCAGCAGCCAACATTAATAAAAACTGTGGAATAACTGGTGATTATAACACATCTGTCCATTTTGTAACGCACGAATTGGGGCATTTACTTGGCTCTTATGACACCCATCTTTGCGTCTGGCATAATGGGTGTTCTCCTATTGATGGATGTAATTATCCAGATCTTGATATTTTTAAGTATCTGGAAAACTGTGATGATTGTGATTTTTCCACTCTTCCTCCCCCACCTACCCTTCCTTATCCGCCAGAAGGAGGCACTATAATGAGTTATTGCAACAGTCGCAGTGTTGGTGTAAAATTTACACATGGTTTTGGACTGCAACCTGGTAATTTAATTCGAGAGAAAGTGAGAAATGCAGATTGCTTGGAATGTTTAACACCAGAGACGATTAAGAACAAAACCATAACGACAAATTGCACAATTACAGGTTGTGAAAATCTTAATTTTGAAAATGTAACCATCACAAATAATGCAAAGGTGAACATTTACGCAGGAGAGATGATTTGGCTTAAACCCGGTTTTCAGGCAACAGCAGGCACAAATGTAAATATAAGTATTATTAATTCTTCTAAGTCGCTTTCACCTCCTCAGCCAAGTATAGTAATCGCAAACAATGAAACTTATGAACAATTAGAGAAAACAGAGAGCAATGAAGTTGGCACTAATATAAAACCTGAAATTAAACTATATCCAAACCCCAATTCCGGTACTTTTCAATTAGAAACCAACTTTTCTCTGACCAACATCGGCAATCTCAAAATTACCAACATATTGGGAGTTTCTGTTTATGAAACCAAAAATGTTCTTTCAAATACAATTCAACTGCAAAGTACATCAACGGGCTTGCATTTTGTTTTACTATTTCTGAAAGATGGTTCTGTATTAACGCAGAAGATAATGATTCAATGAGAATGGTAAAAAAACTTTTACAGGTTAATTAATAAACAAATAAACTTTAATATCAATTATTTAATAACATAATTTTATTTTTTATGAAAAAATTATTTTTAATATGCTTCGCACTTTGTATCTTGGCAATGGGATGCGAAAAAGAGGGTGTTTATAACCCCGACAAAAAAATTAAGCGAGTTTTTATACAAGTAGAAAATGGCGAAAAATATTTAAGCCAAGAATGGACTTGGGAGAAAAATTTGCTAAAAAAAATTCAATATAATTCACCTTATCATTCATCCTGGGAGGAGTATTACTCGTACGAGAAAAACAAATTAGTAAAAGTAGAAAAAAGTATTGGTTATTATTGGGAAATTACCTATAAAGGGGATACATACGATAAGGTCGAATATTTTGATAAGCAAGGTATGATTCTAATATCTGCTAAATTTACCTACGAAAAAAAGAAAGTATCAAGAGTGGATTTCTCAATGTTTTATTATGAAGAGTATTTGATTTATAAGATGTCGGATGGTGGTTTTATGTCAAATATATTTTCAAAAGACTTACTTATAGATATTGAAAAAAATGCTTCAAAGTCGAAAAGTAAGCCTGATGCTTTTACTTGTAAAATAACATTTACTTACGATAAGGATAATATCAAAGAACGTGTTATTGAGTACAGCGAGGAAGATTATACGATGAAGACCTCTCACAAATTTGAAAAATATGATAATAAGTACAATCCTTTATACAGATTTTACTCTCAGTTTGTCGGAACTGATTTCGTTTTTTCCAAAAATAATCCCCTTATAATTAATATTGAGTTTAGCGAAACTGAAGATAATTATTCTGATTTTGAGAGATATACTATTACTTATGATTATACATACAATGATAAATTTCCAACTGTTGTTAAATATTTTGAAGACGGCTATCCTATAGATACAACCTTTTATGAGTATGAATAAATTAATATATTAAACTTGGAGAAATGCTAAGTAAACTCTTATTTTACAAAATTTTCCTCCTGGTCTGTATCTTGTAGTTGTTGTTTTAAAAAATAATGAGATTTTTAGAGAAAAACTGATACTACAACAGCAGAGGCACGGCAACTAAATATTAAAATTACGAATATAAATAAGTTTTTCAATATTAATTATAATCTTAATTAATATCTTTCAAAAAACCAATTTTAAACTTGGTTGATAGGTTTTTTTTAAACCCATAAAAGAAAATTTTAAGTATTTAAAATTGAATTGTAAGAGGTCGCGTGTCATCGGCACAAAACACCAAAAGTGAGCAATTACTCAAAGATATTCGAAGAAAGACCAAACGTGTTTTCCTGACTTCGTCGCTCAAAATTTCAACAAATCATAATTAATTGACAATTTGCGAATTATACTTTTTGCGTCCCCTGTTTTGGGGGACGCAAGCCGTTTTTATTCTATTTTTGCGC
>JAIRVY010000019.1 GCA_031253655.1 Bacteroidales bacterium | reverse complement strand
GAATTTGGGGGCGTAGCTCAGCTGGCTAGAGCACCTGCCTTGCACGCAGGGGGTCATCGGTTCGAATCCGTTCGCCTCCACAAAAACTCGAAAAGCAATAGAAACCAATAATTTACATCAGTAAGTTGTTAGTTGTTGTCGTTAAATCTTATTAAAGATCTACTTGTTTTTACACATACAGCAACACCCCTCTCACATTTCTATATCCCATATCCCGTACTGCAACGCAATATTCGTCAATTTGCTCCTTGTGAGAAATATGCGGCTCGCCTGTCTTGTAATCTATTACTACTACTTTGTCCTCTAAAAAAACAACTCTGTCGGGGCGCAACAAATTACCGTTTGGAAACAATATGGAAGTTTCGTTCAATACTTTTACCCCAGGTGCAAAACAAGGACGTAAAACTTCATCATTCAAAATTTTATGAAAAATCTGCCGCAGGGTTTCCCGATACGTTTCTTCTACACTTAGTAAAACAGACTCTATCTCTTCCTCATTTTGCTGATAAGAAGTTAACGAGGATAAATAATTATGGAGATAAATACCCCGATGCTGCGCAATAGTAGTTTCCTCCATTGTAATAGAGAAAACATTGTTCAGTCTTGCAGGTTTTTGATTATTATTCAGTACAGAAATACCGAGTTCACAAATTTCCTTTCTCAATTCTCCTTTCTCCACTTGGTTGCTGGGCAAAGTCGAAGCATCCCACTCCTCGTTCCTTTCGCAAAACTCAGCTAAAAACTTGCTGTAGTTTACACCTCTTCCCTCCGGTTTTTCGGTAATGATGTGTAATTCCTCTCTGGCACGGGTGTGTGCCACATAGAGTTTGTTCAAATTGTCAATCTTGGTTTTCTTCGATTCTTCATCGTTAAGTTGTTGAAAACGTGCCGGTGTATGCGTATCGGTTAGTGTAACAAAATCATATTCCAAACCCGTAACGGTGTCCTGAATAAAAATATCGGGCACGGTTTTCCGGTTACCGTACCTGCCCAAAGGCAATATTACCGCCGGATATTCCATTCCTTTCGATTTATGTATGGTAGAAACCGTTACCGCATCAATTCCCTGCGGAGAGGAAAGTGTTATCTTGTGCCCTTCTTCCTCCCACCATTCCAAAAATAAAGTAATAATTCCTATTCTTTTTGAAGAAAAGCCCTCCGTTTCATCTAAAAACCGCATCAAAAATGGATTGAGCAAAGAAAAAGAGAATATTTGAATTAGTTCATTCATTAGCGTAAACAGGGAAAGCGACAGCAACTTTTTTCTGTTAATCTTAATATTATAAAGTGTTAAAAATTGTTGGAAAGTTTCTTCATTTTGCACATATTGCAAATACTCTTCCAACAATAAATTATTTTGTTCTGTAAAATATTGAACAATAAATAGTTTTGACAATTTATCTTCTTGAGAAATAATATATTGCAAAGCAGCGATAAGTAGATTTATTTCGCTTGATGCGGAAAGGTGCAACGAATCGGCAGAAATAATTGCGATGTTGTTTGCTATAAGAAAAGAACCAATTTTGCTTGCCAATTTGTTGCTGCTGACTAATATCGCGATATCTCTGTAGGAATACCCCTTATGAAGAAGTGCGTAAATAGTTTCTAAAACAGGCTCCAACAAATACTCCTCAAATTTTCGAAGGTCATTTTCCTCTTGAAAACGTACTGAAACATTACCTTCCGGTGAAGTGGGTTTCATTTTCTGTATAACATCTGTGTAATAATCTTTTGCTTCACTAAAAGGGGCGTTTTCGGAGGTTAAATAACTAAAAAAAGCATTGTTAAATTCCACTACTTTTTTTGAGGAACGATAATTGGTATCCAGTAACTTCACAGAATAATCTTTATCCTGTTGGGCGTATTGCAAAACAGTTTTTTGGTATCCTCCCAAGTTGGTAAGCTGCTGTAATATATCAGTATCACCGTTTCGGAAACGGTAAATCGCCTGTTTTACATCTCCAAAAAGAAATACCTTTCCCTGTTCGCTAAATTTGTTAGTGCCTGTCAATGCATCCCTTAGTAGCGGTAACATATTCTTCCACTGCAGTTTAGAGGTATCCTGAAATTCATCAATAAAGAAATAGGAATATTGATTGCCAATTTTTTCATAGATAAAAGGAACGTCATCCTCCTCCAATTTTTCACTTATTTTAGCATTGGTTTCCGATATAAAAAAACGATTCTCCTCTGCCTTAATCTCATCCATAATCGATTTTAAATCAAATAGTAATGCTAATTGAAAGAGATTTTTCCCAAAGAACTCCATCTCTTTCAGCTGCTCTTTAAAGAGTCTGCAGGTATCAGATTTTTTTTCTGCTGCGGTTGTAAAAGTTTTCAGCTCGCCTCTGATTCGTTTTTTTTCTTGGATAATAATTTTTTTTGCATAGTCAAAATTATTATTTTCCGATTCCTGTAGTTTTTTTAATGGAAAATAAACCTCCTCTTTCATGCATTTTTCCAACAAACCAATAATCTCTTTCTCTACTTTCCATTTTCCCTTTTCAAGCATATTATTCTCCACCAATTCCAGCATCCGCTGTGTAAGTTCTATATTGTTTTTAGAGACTCTCTGTAATAAAACCTTCGTTGTTTCTCTATGAAAGTCATCCAATTCTATTTCTAAATTAAACTGCGAGTTCAATCCGAATTCTAAGGCAAAAGCACGTAAAAGGCGTTGAAAGAAAGCATCTATCGTACTGATTGAAAATTTGTCGTACCCGTATAAAATATTTTCCAACAATATTTTCGATTGATTTTTGATATACACAAATTGCTCGTCTTCGGGCAGTTGGGTGGCAATATTAGCAACTATTTGGTTGTAAGTATGATAAACAGGAGAACATTCCGTAATTTCACTTTCAAAGGTCAGCAAAGAGAGCATATTTACGATTCGCGATTTCATTTCTGCGGTGGCGTTGTTGGTAAAAGTTATAGCCAGTATATGTTTGAACTTCTCAGGGTGGGGCAGGCACAACGACAAATACTCCACCACCAAACGTGATGTTTTTCCCGAACCCGCTGATGATTTGTAAATGTTGAACACGATTAAATAATAATTATGAAATATTAGTTATTAATTGTTAATTGTTAATGCTTTATAGTTCAATAGCTTAAGATTTATTGTCTTTTTATAATTAATTCTTAATTCTAAAAATCCCCCCGTAGTGTTCTAAACCGTTTCCTTGCATCCACAACAAAGAGGCTGCCCGGATATTCCTTCATCAATTTTTGATAAATCTCCATTGCTCGGTTTACGTCTTTCAGATAATATTCATAAAGCTCACCAAGATAGTAGAGTGCATCATCTCCGTATAATCCGTCCGGATATACTTCATAAATCCGTTTATAATATTTTTCTGCCTCGAAATACTTTTTTTGGCGGGTAAATATTTTTGCTTTGGTAAGTAGGACTATGTCGGATAGTTTAGATGTTGGGGCAACCAACGCAATGGAATCTAAATATTTAAGCGCCTGTTCATCTTTGTTTTGAAACAACAGAAAATCGGCTTTGGCAAAATAGCGCAATCCTTTGTTTTTTTCAAAATCATTACCAAATAATCCAAAGAAATCGGGAAAATCTTCCTCCTCATCCACGTCCTCTCCCCCTTCTTCCTCCTCTTCGTTATCTGTAATTAACAAAGAAAACTGCATAGCATCGTTGGCAATGAGTTTTGAGGTGGCGGCGCGAAGAATATCCAACTGGCTTTTTGCCCAATCAAATTCGCCGATATAAAAAGAGAGTTTTGCATTTTTAAATTTTGCATTTTGCCCGATTGTGTCGTTTGGAAAATCCTTATCTACTTGTGAATACAACAGGGTGGCATCCCAAATATTTCCCGAATAGAGCAAAATATCAGCCAAATCCACTTTATATAGGGCTCTTTGTTGCGGGTTTCGGTTATCAGCGCCGGCAATGGCGGTATTCAAAATTTCAATCGCTTCGGGGGCATTGTTTACATAAAACGCCAACAGATGGGCATATTTTCTAATCCAGCTTGCAGTGCCGCTGTGAATGCCGTATTCATTAACCAAATTATTAAACTCTTTCTCCAACAATTTGGCATCTTGTATATTAACCGGTGAAAGAGAAATTAATTGAAGATATTTTACATCCAAAAGTTGAAATTTTGCAGATGTGAAATAGGAAGAAGATTCACCTTTTGCAATAATATACTGCAAAGCCTCTTTTGCGGTTTCGTAATCTCTGTTTTGGGTAGCATTATTAGCTAACTCCAAAACAACTACCCCATCCCCTTTTGTTCTTTTATCTAACGATTTAGCTATAATCAGTGCCTCAGAAAACTCTTTATTTAATTGATATGCCCAAAACAACAGATAAAGGTACTCCAAGTTATTGGGATACTTTTGAATCTCTTTTTGTAAGGCTGTTTTCAACACCGAATAATTGGTATTATCTTCGTCGTCTTGTAATAAATCTTGCAGAATGGTCTGTGCCTCAGCTAATTGTTTATTGTCGCCATCTTTCACGAAATTAAACACTTCTTCAATAATTTTATCAGTATTTTTTAAATTACTATAAACATAAACCATCTCTTTGAAGAAGATTTTCGAGTTTTGCAGTGTTTTTCTACCTTTCAAAAGCACATCAACAGCATAATCTCTTTTGGCTTTGCCCAAAAAAGCATAGTGCAATTCGCGGTAGGCGGCCTCTTGGTCGGGTAATTTCTTTATAGCGGCATCGTATTCTTTCAGCGCCTTGTTCATATCTCCCTGACGTTCATATACATATCCCAAATCTATATCATATTTTAGCATATTTGGAGAGGTTTTTTGCAGTGACTTCACTACTTTTTCAAGTTCTTTATAGTCTTGCAATTGCAGCAACAGGGCATAATAATAAGAATAAATGTAAGAATCAGGCTTTTTGTCGAAAAGGGGTTTAAAAATGGCTTTGGCTTTTTCGTATTCTCCTTGTTGGTAGTATTGCACCGCCAGCTGTTCTTCTTGTGAATGCTGTGCCAAAAGAGCGAAAATACTGATTGTAAAGATTAGAGATAGAAGTAATTTGTTCATTCACCTATTTTTAGAATAAGATAACGCAGTTAATCAGAGAATATTTTTACAGCCTTAAAACATTATCTTTGAGCAGTGCATACCATCAATATTTAAGTTTCGGAACATCTTATAATTGTTACGCTGGTAAATATTACATTACCCGTGGCAAGAAGACAGAGGGATGAGTTAAATAAACGGGTTAAAAATTAGTTTGAGGCGTTATGAATGGGATTCCTCGCTGCGCTCGGAATGACAGCACAATTTTGCTATATGGGAGGGGCGGAAAATGCGGCGGCGGCATTTCGACAGGCTCAATG
>JAIRVY010000018.1 GCA_031253655.1 Bacteroidales bacterium | reverse complement strand
TCATTGAGCCTGTCGAAATGCCGCCGCCGCATTTTCCGCCCCTCCCATATAGCAAAATTGTGCTGTCATTCCGAGCGCAGCGAGGAATCCCATTCATAACGCCTCAAACTAATTTTTAATGAATTAGCCATGATTAATAATTAGTGATAAACAAATAATATTTTTACTTTTTTTGCACCATCAATTTTACAGTATGAAAGTCATTATTAAAACTCTTTTTTGGGGAAGTATATTCTTCTTTTTTTTCATTACCAATCAACTCTTTGCTCAAAAAAAATGGTCTCTTCAGGAGTGTATTAACAATGCTTTTGAAAATAGTTATGAGATAAAACAGCGAATGTTGGAAAAAGAATCGAAAAACATTCAGTTACAAACCACCAAAACAGGAATTGCCCCCTCTTTAGGAACCAATGTTTCGCAGTCTTTCGACTTCGGGTGGTCGCAACAGGCAGATAATTTAATGATTAACTCTTCGCAAACGACCACAAGTTTTGGGGTAGGGTTGAATATGGATCTGTTTAAGGGATTGCGTACTTATCATCAGATAACATCTAACAAATTAGATCTGGAAGCCATTTTATTTGATATTGAAAGTGCTAAAGAGAGTATTGAACTTGCGGTTACTGCCTATTATATGCAAATTTTAGTGAATAAAGAGATGCTTGAAGCACTCAAAATTCAAGTGCAATTATCGAAAGAACAGGCACATAGAATAGAAATTTTAGTAAAAAACGGAAAAAGTTCCGATTCAGAGTTGTATGCGGCAAAATCAACGTTGGCAAATGACCAACTTTCTGTTGTGGAAGCGCAAAATACAGTTCGTTTATCTATTTTAGACTTAGCCCAATTGATGAATTATCCTGATGTTAACAATTTTGATATAGAAAATGAAATAGATAGTAACTTTGAAGCTATTTTAAATGATAACATCGACATAGATGTAATAAAAAATATTGCCCTTTGTAGCCGACCGGCAATGAAAGCAGCACTTTCAAAAATTGAGTTGGCAAAACGCCACATTAGAATTACCCAGTCGGGGTGGTATCCCTCTTTGAGTCTCAGTGCAAGTTACGGCACAGGTAATTTTTACCGTTTTAATGACATTATTGTGGAATTACCCAATGGAGAAAAAGTAATTCTGCCAAATGAGCCTTTTGGTTCGCAATTAAAAAACAACTCCCGCTTTTCTGTTGGGATATCTTTGTATGTTCCAATTTTCGATAAATTATCTACCCATTTTGCTGTGAAGCAACAGAAAATTAATGTAAAATTTCAGGAATTGCAGTTGGAAGAGACCAAAAGGAGTTTGATTAAATCTATTGAGCAGGCTTTTACCAATGCGGTGGCATCTAAGGAAAAATATTTTGCTTCGCAAGTAGCGTACACTTCTTCATTGGTTGCGTTTCAGTATGAGGAAATAAAATACAATGCCGGCTCTTCCAGCAATTATGAGTTTAATGAGGCTAAAAACAGATACTTACGCGCTCAATCAAATCTTATTCAAGCCAAATTCGATTATTTATTCAGGGTTCTTATTTTAGAGTATTACGGAAGGTAGTGAAGTAAGCTACGCTCTGCATTCCGAAAGCAGCAAGAGATTTCGGAAAAAACCCCATAAGAAAAATACCCTTTTATTTTTTAATATATATATATATTAACTATTTTGCTATTTTTGCAGACATTAATAACAAACGAAATTCATGAGACGATTTTTACTTTTTCAAATATCCTTATTATTGCTGGGAATCTTCACCCTTAATGCTCAAAACACAGACGGAACTGATTTTTGGTTAACGTTTGGTAAAAATTGGAGAGAAAATCAGGCTACGGTTGTTTTACGAATACGAATAGTAAGCAAAGACTTACCTGCAAGTGGAGTAATAGATTTTACCAATTTACCCGAAGGAAACCCAAGTAAAAAGATTTTTTTTAATATTCCGGCAAGAAGTATCTTAGATACTGCTCTTACAACAACACAAAAGAATAATTGTTATATTACTTCTGGTGGAAAATCAAAACTGTCAGTTCATATTACCAGTAGTAGTCCCATTACTGCTTATGCATTAAACCAATGTGAAAAATCTGCTGATGCTACTAATATTTTACCCGTTACTGCCTTAGGTAAAGAGTATTATCATGTCTCTTATAAGTGTAGTGATTATCCTGACGCGTATGCCGTTATTGCTGTAGAAGATGGTACTAACGTATATTACAATAACGGTACAACACCTATTTCAACTCTTAATCGAGGTGAAGTTTATTACCAAACATCTAATAGTGACATGACTGGTATTCGCGTAACTACAAGTAAGGATGCGGCATATTTTTCTCTTACACAAGGTACTCATATTGCGTATAATACCAGCCATGATGTTTTATTTCAGCAGTTAGCGCCTGTTAAATCTTGGGGTTACAACTTTCTTGTACCTGTAACAAATATTTACAATATTAGTGGTAGTGATTCAAAAGACAGAGTACGTATTGTGGCATCGCAACCAACTATAGTTACCCGTCATGGTGGCACTCATATAAACTCAAATCAGCCTGGAATTGGAAATGGTCCGGTATATGATTTGGATGCTGGAAAATATATAGAACTTGAGGTTTATTATAATAGTAACGGATGTTTCATTGAAGCAGATAAACCTATAGGGGTTTGCCCTTTTCTTATTACTCCACAGTTTAACAATGGCGATTCTGACCCCGCGCAAGCATGGCTACCATCTATGGAACAATTGGCAACCAAGGCACTAATAGCAGCATTTGCTCCCAAAGCCGGAACTACTTCATTAGATTATCACAAAGCCATTATTATCTCTCCAACAAAAACAAAAGACAGTACAAAAGTTATTATAGGAAGTGGAGTATCACAACCCTTAACCGGAGGTACATGGAAAGACAACTCTGCATCCGAAATGTCTTTTTATAACTATCCTATGTTATCTACACACTTACCCTATCGTTTTACCAATGATGACGGAATTATTGTTATGGGGTATGGTTACGGTCCTGCTGAATCTTACTACTATCTCGGCTATTCTTGTATGCTCAATTTAAGTGCTCATTACACTGTGAATGGAATACGAAACGAATATTTACAGGATTCGCTCATTTGTAACAATACTGTAGAATTTCACGCCAAGCTTAAAGATGTAGCTCCAACAAATTTTTTGAAATGGTATTTAGATAAATCTCCAATACATGTGCATCCTGATGATACGCTATGGACACATACTTTTTCTCCAGGAACTCACCATGTTGATATGTTTGTTGTCTTTGCAGATGGTACCTTTGATACTGTAAAAAGTATCCTCAACATAGGCGCAAATATCCACTCCGAATCTGCCGACATAAATATGGGTACAATTGACGTAGATACTTGTGTGTTTCATGGAAGTTCGGTTACTTTACAAGCAATAGCAAAACCATCATACATTTTTGACCACTGGGAAGAAAATTTGATTCCTATTTCCCCCCCCCAACCTGAAACTTATACTTTTCAAGCAACTACCAATCGAAATTTAGTAGCATTCTTCCGCTTAAATACTGTTGATATTACGGTAAATGTGAATCCAACAGTTTCCCCACCTTGCGGGTCAGCAACCATTATTGGCAGTACAAATACTTTCGAAATCGGAGAGCAATGTTACCTCGAAGCCTCCGAAACAAACTCATGTTACTATTTTGTGAATTGGACAGAGGGAAGCATAGTATTGAGCACAAACCCTAATTATGACTTTACAGTTGAAGGCGCAAAAACAATAACTGCTAACTTTCAAATTTTCCAATATCCTATTACTGCCACTGTATTAGATGATATAGGGGGAACAATTTCAGGTGCCATTACTTATGATTGTGGTTCAGACGCTAATCTGGTGGCAATCCCCACAACGGGTTACCATTTTGTAGAATGGGTAGAAAACGGAGTTATGATAGTAAATGCAGCAGCCTCTTATACTTTCCGTGTAGATAGCGCCCGAATTTTAGTAGCACAATTTGACACAAATACTTACGACATAGTTGTTACTCCAAATGTAACCGGTTATGGCACCCTCACCGGCAATATTTCCAACATTCCTCATTTCACTTCTCACACTGTAGCGGCAATTTCTTCTGACAGTTGTGATTTTATTCGTTGGACTATCAATGGGGTTGAGGTTTCTACTTCTTCTGTTTATAGTTTT
>JAIRVY010000039.1 GCA_031253655.1 Bacteroidales bacterium | reverse complement strand
CAATAATTACTATTTTTGTGGCGTCTTAAATCAAACTCTCTATGATACAAATTGCAGATAAAATAAAAAAACACAGAACTGCTAAAGGTTTATCCCAAAAGGAAATCGCTCTTGAAATTGGTATTGACCAAGCACAATACAGCCGGATTGAAAACGGTAAAGTAGAACCTACACTCTCGTCATTAGAAAAAATTGCCGATGCGCTGAATGTAAGTTTGACAGAACTGTTTGATGACAATATTGTACTTGATATAAACTCCTACGACAAATCGGCTATTGATAAACTGCGCCTCGTGGAAGAACTTGAAGAAGAAGAAAAAAAATCAATATTCAACATCATTGACATCGCCATTTCAAGAAAAAGACTAAAAGACAATTTAATTGAAGCACTGAAAGTATAGCAAAAAAACAGCCCCGAAAGGTTGTAGTTTTTTTAAGTTATAATAGGGATTTTACTTCCTTTGCCTTTGCTTTTAACCACTTTTTTAACCTCTTTTCTTTTAATACAGTGGTATTCTTTACTAACC
Organism: Bacteroidales bacterium; assembly: GCA_031253655.1. Taxonomy (GTDB): domain Bacteria; phylum Bacteroidota; class Bacteroidia; order Bacteroidales; family WCHB1-69; genus WRNX01. The sequence goes on along the minus strand of JAIRVY010000039.1, from coordinate 10,418 downwards.
CTTGTGAATCGTATTCTTTTGTTTTATAATAATACATATAGGGATAATCAAGAAAAAGAAAAGGAATTAAAAGATTACCATTATCATAGAGCAAATATTTATACACGTTTAAAGAGGACTCGTTTTTGTTGTCGTAATATCTCATAGTCAATGTATCTCCATCTATTTCCCATATACCTTTTAATTTTTTATCAGGCATAGCATCCTCGTACATCCCACACAAAAACCACAAATAATTCTCTTCAAATGTAAAATCTGTATAGAATTCTAATGTAGAATGTGAACTCCATTTTCTTTCAAAAAATCCTAAAATATTGATTTGTGGGAAAATATTTGTACAAAATAGTATCAATAATATTATTAAAGCAAATTTTTTCATACCAATAACAATTATTTTAGTGGTTAGTATAGGCGAAGTCTATAAGGTAAAGCGTATTTGTAATAATTTTTTTCCTTTTCAGTATTTGTGTTATTTATCGGGCCTAATGGCAGTGTGTTATAACCTGGTGTATTTTGCAATCGCTCTAATTGAGTCGATTTAGGAACATCTCTCCATTCTCCATTAACAAATTCTCTAGACCAAAAACTTCTCTCAGTCCCACTTTTCCAAGATGTACCAGATGCGCCTTTATTGTGTGCATTTAATTCATCGTGAACATCGTAATTAATAGCACTCCATTTTCGATGTTCGAAATAATTACCATCTCTATCTACTGTTCCCCATCCCATATCTTTATTCTCAAATCCTATTTCTCCATGCTCAAACTGTACGCTATGCTCAAATTCATGTTTCAGTAGGGAATAAATAGATTGTCCTGCTTTTTTTGCCACATCTGTCATCGAATAATTAACATACAACTTATTTCCATCTGTCGAAAGATGATTTTTACCATCACCATTATAATTGAGTACATAGATTTCCTCACTTCTCATCAATTCTCTAAAATCTTCCCTATATTGTTTATCGAATACACGTAACCAAAAAGAGTGCCACTTGTCTCGTCCAGAACCGTACTCTACAATCATTCCCGTCGGGTCCACATATTTTAGTGGATTATTGAGGCAGTAACTATACCGGTAAACCCCCTTTTCAGTTCCATTCGCGCAATAGTAAACTCCGTTTTCTTCGTATGTATAAGTACTTTGTATAACCGGTTTTTGTTCTGCAAAAACAAAATTTCTCATCACATTATAACTGTAATAATCAAAGACTTGAAGATTAATGGCAGTAGGTTCTATCATAAAAAATTACGGCTGTTTACAATGCGGCAAAAGTATAAGATTTTCTTTTTCAATTGAAAAAAAAGATTTGCCTTCCCGATGCACTGCGCATAATCGGCTTGCCGCCATTAAAACGAGCGTCAAGGCTGCTGGTAGAACACCTAATCTCCAAATCTCTTATGTCTCCATTTTAGGTCTAATTGGTTTAAAATTTCTGTCTCAAACTTCTTCTTAATTTTTCTATTTTCCTCACGGGATATTTCTTTGTAATTGTTAATCCGTTTCCATTTTCTAAAGATTACTCCCTCATTTACCGCATACAGTTTTATTAAAACATTGTTTCTTGTTGAAATTTCTACAATGCAGGAAACGGTTTTATCTATATCTTTAAAGTAAAAAAAAATAAGTTCAGGATCGAATTGATAATTTTTATTAGCCATAAAATAATGATACTTTTCTTCTTTGTCGTTAATGCTAATTAGCTGATATTCAGTATATGTAGATTGAAATTCATAGAAAATATCTATAACATTCTGAGTAGTCAATGTGATTTTTCTCACATTATTATCTACAATGATGACATAAGGTTCAGCATCTTTGTATGTATCTCCTTGAAAATTAATAGTAAACCATAATGCCCATACAACAAAACCTACAATGCAAATGGCAACAATAATTCCGATATATTTAATTATTTTGATAAAATATTTCATAATAGAATACTTAATGAATTTAATAAAATAAAAACTCTACCTGTAAGTTGTTTTGAAAAGAAAATCAAGAATAGAAAATCCATAATACATACTTTTAGCTCTACGCCTTTCCGAAGCACTCACATTAGGATTATTCATAATCAGCTTACTTTCTTTTATTAAAGTTAAGTCTGCACATTTTGTTCTTTGACTAATAGCACCTAACGGGCCCTTTGCACCTAAGGCATCATAGAATTTATCATGGCGATATGCAGCCATCTCAGTTGGACTCCAAGTGGGACGATAATCATAATTATCTCTTCCTATATAATCTTTTGGATTATTGGGTCCTATATAACTTGAATTATCAAACCAATTTTTATGTAGCGTTGCCGCATTTACACTTCCATCCGTTACTCCGGCAAATAAAATATAGCCATCACCATAAAAGATATTTCTGTCGTTATTAACTATATTCCCATTGGCATCTTTTATAATACCATTTATATTATTTATGAGGTCGTAATAAACTGTATATAGCCCATTACCTACTATTGAGCCATCAGCGAGATGTTTAACACCACTATTTTTTCCATATTTTTTATCTACATCTGCCTGAGACTTCACATTTCTGTCATAATAGACCTCTGTTCTTCCATATACTACCCTTTCAACCCAGTCATCCACATCTTGCCACCGCTGCCCGCTCGGGCCCACATATTTTAGTGGATTATTGAGGCAATAACTGTACCGGTAAACCCCCTTTTGTGTCCCACTCGCGCAATACAAAACACCGTTTTCTTCGTAGGTGTAAGCGTTTTCAATGACCGGTTTTTGTGCTGCAAAAACAAAATTACCAATCACATAATCATTGTAATAATCGAAGTTTTGAAGATGAACGCCGAACATTCCGGTCATAAAGTCAGGTATTGATTTGAACGCCACAAAATTAGATTTTTTCTTTTTCAATTGAAAAAAAAATAACGCGCTTTTGGGGGTTGGGTGCGACAATTCTCTCAGTCTTTTATCAGATACAAGCAGCGCGTGGGCTTGTGCGTGAGTTTTTTGCTGCTCAGAATTTAGTGATTCTTTTCTATCTAAATCGGCTAACCATATCTGATAACCTAATCATATATTGTTTAGGAATTTCGCATTACAGCAAAATAGAAAACGGACAAAGAGAGGCTTCCGTTGAACTTTTAGATAATCTTGCGAAGTTTTATGGAATTACAATTGACCAAATCGTGCATATGAATACGGATATGCCAAAAGAAATATCTGTAGAAGACAAAACCGCTTCCGAACAGGTTCGCATGATTGCTGAATTGGACGAAAAAGATAAATCAGTGATTTTTAGCATGATTGAAACAATGCTCACGAAAAAGAAATTTAAAGACTTCTTCCAAAAAATATAGCCGCACTATAAACAAAAAAACAACCCCGAAAGGCTGTGAAAAATTCATAAATATTTAATTGTTTCCGTGAATTACTTTATACCCTAACCTCATTTTTTTATTTTGGCTTAAAAATTTTATAAAATATCAGCCAATATATCAATATTTTGATTAATTGTAAAAGAGTTACTGCTACATAAATTTCACTTAATCTTTCTGTAAATATCAAAAAAGAAAAAATAATATTAAAAGGGAATGTAGTCCAATATAAAATATTAAAAATGAGAGAGTTATAGTCAAATCCTAATAAATTATAGTCAGGGTATGGTGAAATATGTATTAATGTACCTAAACCTATCCATAAAAAACTGATTATGAAAGTGATTAATTTTATCTTTGTTTTCCCTTGCATACTTTAATAATAAATAATTAATTCAAAATTTTGTTTCAATCTTTGCATTAGTAGCAGCCGACAGCATGGACGTTTGCTGCTGCTAAAACAATAACTACCTATGTGGGGTTTTGAAAAAGAAATTGATGATAGAGAAACCTGTTGACATTTTACTGGCTCTGCTTCTTTCATAAGCACTTACATTAGGGTCATTCATGATTTGCTTACAATCTTGAATTAGGATTAAGTCTGCACATTTTGTCCTATTGCTGATAGCTCCCCAAATGCCTTTAACATTTAAAGCATCATATCGTAAATCATGGCGATATGCAGCCATCTCAGTTGGACTCCATGTTGGTCGATAATCATAATTATCTGTTGGTCTTATACCAAAGGTTGTATTACCGTATGATTGTGGATTATTCGGTCCTATATAACTTGAACCAAATAAGTTTTTATGTAGCGTTGCCGCATTTACACTTCCATCCGTTACTCCGGCAAATAAAATATAGCCATCACCATAAATGATATTTCTGTCGTTATTAACTATATTCCCATTGGCATCTTTCATAATACCATTTATATTATTTATGAGGTCGTTATAAACTGTATATAGCCCATTACCTACTATTGAGCCATCAGCGAGATGTTTAACACCACTATTTTTTCCATATTTTTTATCTACATCTGCCTGAGACTTCACATCTCTGTCATAATAGACCTCTGTTCTTCCATCTACTACCCTTTCAACCCAGTCATCCACATCTTGCCACCGTTGCCCCGTCGGGTCCACATATTTTAGTGGATTATTGAGGCAGTAACTATACCGGTAAACCCCCTTTTCAGTTCCACTCGCGCAATAGTAAACCCCGTTTTCTTCGTATGTATAAGTACTTTGTATAACCGGTTTTTGTTCTGCAAAAACAAAATTTCTCATTACATTATAACTGTAATAATCAAAGACTTGAAGATTAAGGGCAGTAGGTTCTATCATAAAAAATTACGGCTGTTTACAATGCGGCAAAATTATAAGATTTTCTTTTTCAATTGAAAAAAAAGATTTGCCTTCCCGATGCACATCGCATAATCGGCTTGCTGCCATTAAAACGAGCGGCAAGCCGGGCATTATTGAGCAATGCCCACCCGCACCGGCTACGTGGCTCAGTAACAGGAATTTTATATTGAGTGGCTTTTCAATTGAAAAAAAAATATTCGGGCGTTTTTAGTGGTTGGGGGTGAGCAAATCATCTCAGTTTTTTATCAGATACAAGTAGTGCGCAGACGTGTGCGTGAGCCTTTTATCTGATAAAAGACTGAGACAACAAGCGAAGCGCGTTAGTTTTTCATTTTGGGATTACTTTCCGGAGCATATGCCGTGCGGTTGGCAATGCGATGTGAGTGTGTCGGGTGCAGGGTAGAAAAGCAAAAACATAATCGACTGGATGCTGTTAAGTTTTTGCGTGTGTTAGCGTAGGGTCGGCACATGGCATTGACAACTTGGATAGCGACCGGTGTTGTTTTCAAGTTGCTGTTTTTCAAGTGCGGGAGTGCTTTGCTACGTCGCTATGCGTAAGAGCAGGGGCTATTTTGCATAATGTTTTTATAGGGCAGCTTCGGCTTGTGTGTCAGCCTTGTGTGGCTGCACTATAATGCCACATTATGTAAAATAGCTTGGGGATGGATTTTTTGTGGCGCGTTTTTTGGTTCAAAAAACGTGACGCAAAAAAGACAACGGAAGGGAAGGCACGGGGAGGGTTTCTAATGATTAATGGTTAATGATTAGTGGTTAATGAGGTAAATGGCTAAAAATTAATCACTAATCATTATTTCAATGGATGAAAGAGTTCGAGTTGTTTGGATAAGTCCGTCAAGTCTTGATTTCTGTATTGTTCGGTGCTTTTTATTTTCTTGTGTCCCGCCATGTATTGCACCTGCCGGATATTGTTCGACTTTAACCAGTTCATAATGACAGAACTTCTTATTTGCCTGCTGTCTCTGATTTCGGGGTTTTGTTTTTTTATCTGTTGTACGATTGTGCTAATCATGTCGCTGTGTTTTTGGGTTGGGAACAGGCAAGAACCGGAGTTAAGTTTCTCAATGTAATTTTTGAACGGTAATATTTGGTTTGCCTGTAGTTTCAAGGTTCTTGCATTACTTTTCCGGGATGCCGGGATGTAAACTTTTCCTTCCATCAGGTTAATGTGCCCTGCTTCCAATTTGGCGATTTCGCCACTCGTTACGCCCTGATAAACCAACAATCCAAGTATAACCGTATTTCTTTTGTGTAGCTTTCCCTGTTCCCACTGTGGTAACGTTAAAAAATTCTGATAAACATTTTCAAGTTGCTCCTGTGTTAAGATTTCCGATGTGACTTTCTTTCCGCTTTGCCTTATTTTAACACGTTTGATAACGTTTTGCCCGATGATTCCGCTTTCCTGCAGATAATCAAAGTAAACCCGGATGGCGTTTATTTCATTGATGATACTTTGGTTCGCAATACCTCGCTGCCTCTCACTGTCAATAAATTGCAATACTTGATTGTAAGTAATTTTTTCAAGATTAATGCTTTGAGCAATACACCAATTTTTAAAACGGCTAATGCTATTGTTCTGTGTCTTAATCGTTTTGTCCGAGTAATTGCGTTGCTGCCGATAGATTGTAAAATCATCCATATTAACCACTAACCATTAACCATTAATCATTAAGAATGTGTGTATAAATCTGCGTGGTTTCCAAACTGCTGTGTCCTAAAAACTTCTGTATCATCTCTATTTCCATGCCTTGCTGCAAAAGATGCGTGGCGATGGAGTGCCGCAAAGTGTGCAGGGTTGGTTTCTTGGCTCGTAAAACGCTGCTGCCGCTGTTCTTTGCCAATCGGGTAAGTCGTAAGGATAACGCCGCAGCGCTGCAACTTTCACCGTATTGATTGATAAAAAAACTGTCGGTTTCGTTTTCGGCAAGTAAAAAATTTCTACTTTCCTGTAAATATTCCGTAATGTATTTCAGATTATTTTCCGTTACCGGTACATGCCTTTCCTTACTTCCTTTCCCCTTGCGAACGTAAATGAGCTTTCGCTCGATTAATATGTCCTCTGTGTTCAGATTCACGCCCTCGCTTTTCCGAAGTCCGCAACCGTAGTAAATGCTTAGCATTGCCCTGTCGCGCTGCCATACCGCTTGTTGCCTTGCTTTAACTTCTGCTTTTGAAAAATGGTGTTTTTGGTAAGTCGCTTCATAAAGTTGGTTAATCTCTTTCATCGTCAATATGTTTATTGGTTTGTAATTGGTTTCAAGATATTGCAGGTTGTCCGGCGCCGGCTTCTCTATTTGCTGCAGATATTCAAAAAACTTGTTTACACAGGCTATACTTACATTAATACTCGCATTCATCAAACCCGAACCGAACTTCCTGTTTTTTCTGCGCCCCAAATAGCGAACAAAACGTTTCACTTTTTCATCACTCATACTTTCAACATTATCAATGTCGCATCGTTCCATGTAGAGTAAAAACTCGCGGATACTTCGCTTTCGCGCTTTAATGGTTTCTTCGCTGTAATTGAGCGTTTTAAGCCAACGAACAAAACCGCTTTCCAATTCCTTAAACTGTAGGCTAATGATATTTAATGGTATGCTCATTTCTCGTAATTTTTAATTCGTAATTCGTAATTGAAAAATGTGTGCTGCTTGTCTCCTTTGTGAAGATTGTGAAGATGACTCAAAAATCTTCTACAATACCTGTGTCTATTAGGGTTTCCAAATTCACAAACTACGATGTGAAAATCGTGTGAAGATGGTGTGAAGATCCCTCTTTTTTCAGTTTGCTCAGGATGGTATCCATAATCTCCATACCCGATTTTAACACCTTGAAGTCGTCCCAAACAATAATTTCATATTCGTGTCCGGGTTTATAGTTACGGCTGATGCAGCGGATTAAACCCCGCTTTTCCAGTTCGGTGATATTGCGCTGCAACGTCATCGGATGCATTCTCAACGACTTGCGTATGTCTTTGGCATAAAAGATTTTTACTTCCATTTGTCCGACAAGTTCTTTCAAACTCTCAAAGAAGTTTCTCGTTTTGCCGCTCAACTCGTCCGATTTTCTTAGTAGGTTCTCCCGGCACAACCGGTTTGCCCACTCCACATCTTCCAAGTTGCTCACCAAATACCTGTTGCCCTCACTGTCGATAGTGATTTTTCGCCCGTGCCTGTTCCACAACGTTATCGCTTTAATCAGTGTTAGATAATGGTTCATCGTTCGCATCTTCTTAAAAACGTAGGTGGGCAACTCTAATTGCGGCGCAAACGGGAGCAACACTTCCATCGGCTCAACTAATAACTGACAAGCCTTTAACAGATTGAGCCGCTGCTCATATTTTTTAAAGTCAACTAAGCCGGCGGCTACCTTGCCCTGATATTCCAATACTTGCGCCTCGTGTTTTGAACTTTCCTCTACCTGTATTAAAAAACTGCGGTTGGCATTATCCTCATATACTTTGTCTTTGGTGGTGGCGCCGGCAACACAAACCGGACCCTCTACTTGAAGATAAACCTGTTTGCTGTCTCCGGTTCTGCTGTTGGTCTTTGTCGAAAAACGTCTGATACTCTGATTGCTCATGAGCTCACGAAGCGGAAGCAGCGCACTGTAAGCGCCTTCCAAGTCCTCCTGTAGCAGGATTTTGTTTTTAAAGAAGTCTTGCGGTGTATAGTATAATGTGTTTTCACTCAAAGAAGTGGTAATGTTAATGTGCTGCTTGGGCACGGTAGCGGCAACGCCCTGTAACAGATGCGTTTTGCCGCTGCCGCTGCTGCCCATCACAATGGCATGAAGCGGATTTTTAAAGAAACGTGTCAGAAAGATAAAGAACAGCAGCGTGGCATTGTCCTGTTGCCCAATCATGCCGATATTGCCCAAAAGATTAAATGTGCTTTCCGTCAAGTTGTCGGTTTTCAAAAAGTCGGCTGCCTCTTGCATAAATTCTCTGCTAAACCGGTCAACGGTCTGCTTCTCTTTGCCTGCTTCACTCTGCCGCTTTTCTTCCCGCTTACGCTGCCGGTATTCTTCTAACTCCTTTGTCAATCCGGTAATCGCTTCGCTTACCGTTCCGGTGCTGATTTCCAACTTTTCCGCTGCCTGTTTAATAAGCCGGTCGGTTTGGCTGTGGCTGTACAAATCCCCGGTATCTCTAAAACTGTTGTACTCGTTGGCAATGTGCCGGATGTGAAGCGTTGCCCTTAGACGGTTTACCGTGTGGATTTCTATGCCGCCCCAAAGCGTGATAATCAGGTGGGCGGTCTCGTAACGCATGAAGTCCGGAGTAGTTACAAGTGACGAGTTACGAGTTACAGAAGGAACATCATTTGTAACTTGTAACTCGTAACTTGTAACTTTTTTTTCTTCAGTTGAAAAAGAAAATACTTGCCGTTTTGCTAACAGATGGGCGAAGATGTCGCTGTCATGTCCGATTGCCAAACTGTTTACATCTTCATTTTCGGGTGTTTGTACAACGGATATTCTCAAACTCTCATTAATTTTCTTTAATTTCAGTGCTGTTTCTTTCACGCCTTCCCTGCCGGCATCATCTCCATCAAAGAACAGTATCACTTCTTTTACTTCGGCTGGCTCAGTAACCGACCATTCTTTGATGGCTTGCTCGTGTTCCTCTGTAAACCCATTCGTGCCATACAACGCCAAGATTTCGTGACAAGTGACGCGTGACAAGTGACTTTTTTCGTCAGTCACGTGTAACGTGCCACGTGTCGCGAGTAGGCTTGCCGCATCAATCACACACTCCGTCAATATCAACGTTTTAGTATCTGTTTTCGGGTAACCCGGATAAAGCCCTTTGTGTTCACCCTCAAGGTAGTGATGTCCGCTTTCGATGTGCCGACCGTAAAGACTGACAATATTGCCGCTTCTGTCTAACAAGGGAAACACAATGCAGTTGTTAAACCGTGTGTAGTAGTTATTTGCCCTGCCGAACTTGTCCGGCTTTAAAAGTCCTGCCTGCAAATACTCCTGCTTTTGCAACCGCGTAGTAGCCGGTATTCTGTGTAGCGTTCCGGAATCAAAACCGATAGACAAATTTGTGTAATCCAACTTGCGACTTTCCAGATACTCAATCGCTTTCTTGGGTTTCACATTTTTTGAACCACGCTCAAAATGCGCAAAGGCGCGGGTTAAAACTTCTGAGCCCGCAAGAGTTTTTTCTTCATTTGGGTTACTGAGCATAGCCGAAGCACCATTCCTCGTAATTCGTAATTCGTCATTCGTAATTAAAGCAGCGGCTTTTACGAGGGCACTGTGTTTATCACAACCCTCAAGCCGCTGCACGAGTTCGATTTGGTCGCCGGTAGCGCCACAGCCAAAGCAATGGAAAGTGTTAGTTTCGGGATAAATCCGGCAGCTCGGCGTGTCATCGGCGTGGAAGGGGCAGCGGATTTGTCTGTTGCGGTCGGGAGTTAAGTTGTAGTGTTGTAGAACGGTTTCAATTGAAAGGCGCTGTTTGATTTGAGTGATTTCCATAAAAAATTTGTGTTTAAAATCATAACGCAAAAATAATAAAATATGTATAATAATACATAGTACGTCAAAAATATTTTTTTAATATTGTTTTTTGCTGCAATAATTACTATTTTTGTGGCGTCTTAAATCAAACTCTCTATGATACAAATTGCAGATAAAATAAAAAAACACAGAACTGCTAAAGGTTTATCCCAAAA
>JAIRVY010000027.1 GCA_031253655.1 Bacteroidales bacterium | reverse complement strand
CCGAATCTATCGTTTGTTGTAAGGACATAGCTATCAATAACGTGGTGGCAAAGTTCGTGAGAGAACTGATACGAATATTGGCACCAAAGCCTGTTTACTGTATTTAGGTATATCCGGTTACACTCATTTTGTTTAACAAATGTTGGGCAGTCGCATGGAGGGATTTTATTCTTAGAGTTAATTACATAAATTGGTTTTTCTAGGACTTGTTCTAAATCAAAATTCACATAGAAATCAGTTATTACACTGTCCAGCAATTTTATTATGTCTTGAATACATCCTTGTTCCCAACCGTTGGTATGGAGGTGAAAGTTTTGGTGTATGTTAAATTGGCGATAAAGCATAACGTTTTTTTATTATGTAAAAATTGATTGCACAAAAATAGTCTTATGAATGAGAAATGCAAGGCGACAAACTTCAATACCAATTAGGGCACTCCTAATAATTTAATTCGCTGACATTCAAAGCTATATTCTTTTAACACTCCGTAGGAGTGCAATATGGATAACCCCATGCAAGTCGCAGGCGCAGCTCGGGGTAGGAAAAATGCGCGCATTCGCCTACAACCCCGTTGGGGTTGAATATCAATCAAACATTTGATATTCAGAAAAATAAATGTATCTTTGCCATCAAAAACAGCACTATGGCAAATTTTAAATTCAAACAGACAGGTCGTATAAGTTTCTTTGACAAGGATGAAAGCTCAGATAAACTTTCCAAACTCGGAAATCCTTTAGAAAAATTACATAAAGTAATTGATTTTGAAATGTTTCGACCAATATTAGAAACCACAATGCTCAATCAAGAGAGGAAAAGTAACGCTGGCTCAAAGCCTTACGATGTAGTGATAATGTTCAAAATCATTTTGCTAAAACGGTTTTACAATTTGAGCGATGAACAGGCAGAGTATCAAATCAATGACCGATTGAGTTTTAAGGAATTTTTAGGTTTGTCTAGTGGCGACCGTGTTCCCGATTCACGCACTATTTGGCTGTTTCAAGAAAATTTGATTAAGAAGAATTTGGAAGAAAAACTGTTTGCACATTTTCGGCACTATTTGTACGATTTAGGTTTGTATGTAAATGAGGGTAAAATTGTGGATGCCAGTTTTGTAGAAGTTTCACGGCAGCGCAACAAGAAAGAAGAAAACGCAAAAATCAAAGCAGGGGAAGGCGAAGAATTGTGGAACGAGAAACCCCGAAAGAAAAGTCAGAAAGATATTGATGCCCGTTGGACAGAAAAAAACAAACAGAAATATTACGGATATAAAGACCACGCAAAAATTGATGCAAAGAGTAAACTTATAGATACTTACGAAGTTACAAGCGCAGAAGTTCATGACAGTCAACCCATTAAAAAATTGCTCCGAGAAAATGACAAGGGGCAGGAACTTTATGCAGACGGTGCCTACATTGGAGAACCGATAGATGCGATGTTACGAGGGAAAGAGATTGTTCCACAAATCATTGAACGTGCAGTAAAAGGAAAACCGCTTACGGAAGAGCAGAAGAAAAACAATCATATCAAATCAAAAGTTCGCTGTTTGTGTGAACACGTTTTTGGCTTTATAACAAACAGTATGAACGACTTTTACATAAATTCCATTGGCTTGATGCGTGCAAAAGGAACAATTGGACTTATAAATCTGCTTTACAATATGTGTCACTGCGAACAAATTGTGCGGCTTGAACTGCTAACAATAAAGAAAAATTAATAGAAAATAAAAATTGTAGCTCATAGATAAATAGATAGATAGATAGATAGATAGATAGATAGATAGATAGATAGATTTTTGAAAAAATAGTTGATCTATTAAATATTTCTTCTACATTTGTCACGATTTTCCAAAGGAGTTTAACGGGCTTCGACTCTTTACGAAAATCAAAATGTTAAAAACTAAATATTAGGAGTCCCCTGTAAAAAAAAATGATAAAACATCTAAAAAATATATTTTCAAAAAAAATCCTTCTGACAGCAGTTGGTTTTTTTCTAATTTTATTAGTAACAATTATTGCTTGTAAAAAAGATGAGCAAAACAATAATTTTTCAAAAAAATCAAATAAATTAAAACAATTTTATAATTCAAGTCTTATTGAATCTTTTAAAAAGGAATTCATTGCAAAAGAATTTCTTCGAGAAATAAACAATACGCCTATAAAGGTTATAAATGGAATTTTGAGTTTTAACAGTGTTGAGGATTATAATATCATATATGAATTATTAGTAAGTTATACAAATAAATGTGATGAATTAATAGAAAATGATGCAAATTATTTGAGATATGCAGATACAGAAGAGATGCCTGAAGATATTATACTCTATCTTTTTGAATCTCTTTTGAATTTCAATTCTCTTAGAATGGATATTGAAGAACAACTCATCACACTTGAAAGAGGTCCTGGAATATCGGATGACAATGACCCTGATGATCATTACACCTTGTCTCCATTTCAAAGAGCATTGTTAAGTTCTGATTGTGAGGTGATCGTAGATGATCTAATATGCGTGTTTTATGACAATTACTATATTGGAATTATGAATTACGATTGGACAGCATTAAGAGAATTACATCAATTTCAGAGACGAAATAATTTTGATAAAGCAAAAGCACTTGAATTTTGCTCTGGAAATCCAAATGCATTTTTTTTAACAGAAGGGAGCGATCCAACTGTGAGTGCGGATTTTACATACACTGTAAATCCAAAAAAATCAAATGTTGTGCAATTTGAAAATCACTCTTACAGTGAGACATATAAAGACATGAGCTATCTATGGGATTTTGGAGATGGCATAACATCTATCGAAAAAAATCCAAAACATACTTTTAGATCTATTGAGGCTGAAAATACTGTAACATTAACTGTTAGCTTGAACAATAAAGCTGTTCAAGGCTCAACTGTAGGAATAATTTTACCACCGAAATTTGATCCGAGTATACCTTATTTTATTTATTCAGAAGGGAATAAGGGTCTTGTGGCTTTTACCTGTACTCATCCTAACCCAACAGGAATACTAGGTTACGAATGGAACTTTGGCGATGGATCAGCACCGAAAATACTTGGATATGGTGCTAATACCACAAATCATACATATGCTAAAAATGGAACTTATAATGTTAAACTCACAGTGCAGTATAGTGATGGTACTGGCTCAGTCACAAGAGCCATTCAAGTTGTAAAACATGAAACATCAGGAGGTAGTTGTTGTAAAGGCAATTCTAAAGAGATTGAGAAAGAAAGAAAATATGTTCATAATGGGAATACTCGAAGGATCAAACAAGTGATGAAAGTAACCAATAACTATCTCGCTCATAGAATTTATGCAAGAACAAGGCACCAACAGCAAAATAGTACAGGTACTTGGTATGCAAAAAAAGTTGATAAAATAAATGTAGGCTACGAAGGAACCGTCTACTGGACAAGTTCAAGTTCTAGCGGTTGTGGCACTCCACAAAATTTGTACTGGTGGGAATCTGTTAGAAAAAATTCGAGCGTAAGAAGAGTGGATAACGGAGCAGGGCTTGGAAATTGGTTCCAGGTTACAAAAAAATCATTATGGTCAAGACATTATGTAGAAGACGATGGAATAGTCAGAATTAATGGTACTGGAGATGCGGCTGTACACGATGAGACATGTAACTAAAACGTAATCATTTGAAGCAGAATGAAAAAAAATATCATATTTGTAATTTTTATACTATGGTTTCTGGCCCCTTCAGTGGCCCAGAAACCTGTTTCTTTTTATCCCTTTAAAGGATTTCACGTCGGTATTACTGGACAGGCGCAGTTTATACAAAAAGCCAAGTTTATTTACTTAACAGGCTCAGATCCGATTCCGAAAGGGAAATGGACTTACGGATGGGAAACAGGAATAGAGTTTTCTTATCATTTTGTTAAATATTTTGGTGTTTCTCTAGGTATTAAC
>JAIRVY010000133.1 GCA_031253655.1 Bacteroidales bacterium | reverse complement strand
GGTCATTGAGCCTGTCGAAATGCCGCCGCCGCATTTTCCGCCCCTCCCATATAGCAAAATTGTGCTGTCATTCCGAGCGCAGCGAGGAATCCCATTCATAACGCCTCAAACTAATTATTAATCGTTTTAGAAAGGATGTTTATGAACTTACAATAATGTATGGTATAATCCCGTTAAATTATTAATAATAAATCAAATATTCCCAATGAAACCTTCACTCTTTATTTTTTTATTTGTCTTGTTTTTATCTAGTTTGACCGCACAAAAGTATGCTGTTTATTTTACAGATAAAAACAGTTCGCCATACAATATTGATAATCCTGAGGTATTTCTGTCGCAGCGCGCCATTGAAAGAAGAGAGAGGCACAATATTCAGGTAACTGTACAGGATTTACCGGTAAATCCGCAATATGTTTCTGTTTTAAAAAGTATGGGCGCAAAAGTTCCTTTTACCAGCCGATGGCTTAATTGTGCATTGGTTTCTTGCTCATCCACAGTTATCAATCAAATTGTACTATTAGATTTTGTTAGTCATTACATTTACATTAGTCCGGGAAATTTTAGCGGAAAATCAGGAGATGGAGACCCTGACAAACTTACTTCCAAATTAGAAAGAGAAGAAAATTTTGAAGAGGGTAATTCAAGAGATATTGACGAAACCTATAACTATGGTCAAGGATATACCCAAATTAATCAAATAAATGGAATTCCGGTGCACTTGCAAGGTTTTACAGGAGAGGGAGTTTTGATAGCCGTTTTAGATGCAGGGTTTACCAATGTGAACACACTCCCCGTTTTTAGTAATCTTTTTACTGAAGGAAGATTAGTTTTTGCCAAAGACATTGTAGTGCCCAACGGAAATATTTACAACAATACACATAGTCACGGCACCAATGTGTTATCGTGTATGTCGGCGTACAGTAACAATAGTTTTGTAGGCACTGCCCCTAAGGCATCCTTTGCACTTATACGCACCGAAGAAGATCCCGGAGAATACCTAATAGAGTGCTATAACTGGGTGGTTGGTGTGGAACTTGCCGACAGTATCGGCGCAGATATCGTCAACTCCTCGCTGGGATACACCACTTTTGACGACCCTTCAATGAATTACACCTACTCTCAAATGGATGGCGAAACACCGGTGGCATCTTTTGCTGCTAAATGTGCCATAGAAAAGGGAATTTTTGTATCAGTAAGCAACGGAAATAATAACGGCACGAGTTGGCCCTGGATGGGATCTCCGGGAGATACAAAATATGCGGCTTCTATAGGAGCCGTGAATTCAAACGGCGATATCGCCTCTTTCAGTTCACTGGGACCTAATGGCATTGGAGACCCCAAACCCAATGTGTGTGCCTTGGGGGTAAACTCAACTGTTTACTCAACTTCCGGAAGCATCAGTTTAGCAAGCGGTACATCTTTTTCAAGCCCAATTTCTTGCGGAATGTACGCCTGTTTGATTCAGGCTAATCCAAAAATACATCCTAAAAATCTTCGGGATATTGTGGATGAAACCGGCGACAGATTTCCCAATCACGATGTTGCTTATGGATACGGAATACCTGATTTTGCATCCGCTTTAGAAACCGTTATCGCTCTTGGAGCTATGGAAATAATTGATGTAACAGTTGATGATTCTCAAGGCAATAATGACGGAAAACTGAACCCGGGTGAAACCGTAAATCTACAGATATCCATAATTAACAAAACTTCTGAAATCATAAATAATGTAAACGCAGTTGCTTCTACCTCTAATCCCGATGTTACTTTTATTAACCATACAGCAAACTTCGGTACATTTTTACCGGACGAAATAAAAATCATCCCAAATGCTTTTACTTTTACTTTGAGTGAAAACGCCAACCCTAAAACTACAATAAAATTCAGTGTGGCAATTTCTTATGACAGTAAAATCCTTCAAGGATTTTTTAGTCTTGATATTTTTGGAAATATTTTAGATTTCAAAGCCTATGCCGTAGATGATTTTTACGGCAATGCAAACGGTCTCCTTGACCCTGGCGAAACTGCAGATTTATATGTATATATTCTTAATAACGGTAACGAAATTGCAAAAAATGTAACCGGAATTCTTACATCTTCATCAAGTGAAGTCAGTATTCATACGCCGATCGCAAATTTTGGGACACTTAATGCTTCACAAACAAAATTTGCCCCTTTCAGCGTTACTGTAAGTGATAATGCCGTTCAAGGAGATATCTCCATTCCATTTCTATTGCAATTAACAGATAGTGAAGGAAAAACTAAGAATGTAGGTTTTACTTACAAGGATAAATGTAATGTGATTTTTGAATTACATGATTCTTACGGAGATGGCTGGAATAACGCCGCCATAAAAGTAAGTTTCGATAACGGAATGCCAACTCAAACACTCACAATACCCAATGGTAGTTTTGCCACTTATTCTATTAATGTTCCTGTAAAAGTGAATGTTACATTATTCTGGCAGGTGGGAGGTTACGATAGCGAGTGTTCTTTTGTAGTGAAATATGAATCGGGGGAGATTATTTATAACGGTTTTAGTGCGCCCCCTTTTGCAGGAGTGTTTTACTCTTTTGTGAACCGGTGCGGTTCCTGTAATCCTCCGCCTGCACACGCTACACAATATGCCGTGCATTTTAAAAATAAAACTAATTCGCCTTACAGCATTGATAAACCGCTGGAATTTCTATCACAGAAGGCGTTAGACAGAAGAACCAAGTACGGAATTTCAATCACGGAAGAGGACTTTCCTGTTAATCCCGACTATATTGAAACAGTGAACGCAACCGGGGCTATTGTGAGCACATCGAGCCGCTGGAGTAATTCGGTATTGGTATATGCCGAAGAAGATATGCTGAATGCAATAGAACAACTGAATATTGTTGAGAAAACAGTATTAGTGAAGCCGACTGAAGGAACTTATAGAAAATTTTCCCTCCATCCTAAATGGAGTAACAATACTTTAGATATTACTGCTCATCCAAAGAACGACTATGATTATGGCTATGCTCAGGCACAAATTAAGCAGTTAAACGGCATTTTTGTACATAAAAAGGGCTATACCGGCGAAGGCGTACTGGTTGCCGTTTTGGATGGCGGGTTTAAAAATTCAAATAATGTTGCCGGATTTAAACATTTGTTTGAGTCGGATAGAATTGTTTATAAAGCAAATATCGTTGACAAAAATGTATCTGTTTATGATGTGCAGAGTGGACACGGCACCTCAGTGTTATCTTGTATGGGAGGGTTTATTCCCGGAGAATATGTTGGCACTGCGCCATCCGCCTCTTTTGCCTTAATTGTTACAGAAGATGTCCTCACAGAATATCCAATTGAGGAGTACTTTTGGATGATAGGCGCTGAAAAAGCAGATTCCATTGGCGCAGACATTATTAACTCTTCGCTGGGCTATACAACTTTTGATGATACGTTAATGAATCACAAATATTCTGATTTGGACGGTAAAACGATAATCAGTTCTATTGCAGCAAAAATGGCGGTTGAGCGCGGAGTGTTTGTTACAAACAGCGCCGGAAACTCGAATGGAAAGCCTTTTCCGTGGGTAGGGTCTCCTGCCGATGCACAGGAAACCTTGGCACTAGCCGCTGTGAACCTTGAGGGTGAGATTGCCGCGTTCAGTTCGCTTGGTTATAATGGAGCGGGCTATTCCAAACCCGATGTGGCAGCATGTGGGTGGCAGGCTGCCGTAATCAACTCCGAAAATATTATCGGATTGAGTTACGGTACTTCCTATGCAAGTCCAATTACTTGCGGATTGGTGGCTTGCGTTATTCAAGCCGCTCCTCAAAAAAAGCCGCACGAAATTATGGAAGCTATACATAAATCGGCAAACAGATACCCTAACCACGATGTCCGTTACGGCTACGGAATTCCTGACTTTGGTAAAGTGTTGCAACTACTCGACGTTTTACCCGTTGACGAAATTTCTGAAAATGCTAATCTTAAATGCTATCCCAATCCTGTAAATAATTTTTTGTTTTTATCAAATCCTGATAAAATGATTAGAAATGTTGAATTATACGACATCGCAGGAAAATTAATTAGAAATGTAATGGTCGAGGCAAACCAAACCTCAATTGAAGTAAATGAGATGGGTATTGGATTTATTTTTGTTAAGGTTGTGTATGAAGACGGAGGAAGTGAAACGGCAAAGTGTATAAAATACTAATATATCTGTAACACACTTTCCACACCTTTTTTTCGTTAACTGTATCATAAAAAATATATCAATGAAAATCGCTGTTTTTTGTAAGAATTTTGGAATAAGTTTCGCTATGCTTATGTTTTGTATGAATTTGGTAGCGCAAAAACCGTTGGTTTATGAATCTCCCAAGTATGAGTTTGATAACGCTATGGAGTTGTATCAGAAGGAAAAATATGGCTCGGCGCAACAATATTTTAAGTGGGTGTATGAAAATACTACCGATAAACAAAACGACCTGAAAACAGACTCCTACTTTTATTTGGGTCTTTGCGCCGCAAACCTCTTTAACGAAGATGCCATCTTTTTGTTGAATAATTTTATTGAACTCTACCCCGTGAGTGCGCAAGTTCCTAGTGCATATTTCGCTCTCGGAAAATTCTATTTCTACCAAAGAAATTACAAAAAAACAATCGAAACTTTCGATTTAATTAGTAAAGAGAATATTAATAAAGAGATTTGGACAGAATATACCTACAAAAAAGGGTATTCCTATTTTGAACTCAATAAATTTTCTGATGCACGCCCGCTTCTGAAAGCTGCGAGTGAAAAGGAAAGCCCCTACCAAAACCGAGCTGCCTACTATTTAGCATTTATCGCTTATCAGGAAAAAAAATATGATGAAGCTCTTAATGGTTTTCTAAAAGTGCAAAATGACCCCGAATTTAAAGAAGTTGCCCCGTATTATATAGTACAGATTTATCTTCTGCAAAAAAAATATAACGATGTGATTTCAAACGGATTGCCTTTACTGAAACGAGGAAATGAAAAAAACAGAACAGATGTGATACGAGGTTTAGCACTCGCCTACTACGAACTGAAAGATTATGAAAACGCTGTCCTTTATTTTCACACTTATCTCACAAATACAAAAGAAAAAATTGATAGAAATGATTATTATGCTGCCGGAATGTCAAACTATAAGAGCAAAAATTATAAAAATGCGATTGATTATCTTTCAAAAATCATTTCGGGAAAAGATAAGCTGACGCAAAATGCCAACTACGTTATTGGAGATTGTTATCTTAAAATGGAAGAGTGGAAATTAGCCTCACAAGCGCTGTATGAAGCCTATAAAATGGATTTTTTACCCAATATTAAAGAAGAGGCCCTTTATAATTACGCCAAACTTCAGTACGAAAAATCTTCCTCCTCCTTTAATCAGGCTATCAAAGCATTAGAACAGTATATTAACGAATATTCAAATTCTGCTCACAGCGATGAAGTAGAAAACTACCTGTCGAGAATCTATTTATCTACCAAAAACTACCAGGGGGCAATCAACTCGTTGGAGAAAATTCAACACAAAAGTCCTACGCTGCTCAAATCTTATCAACGATGTACTTATTTGCGTGGTTTAGAGTTGGTTAATAATAAAGAATATGGGATAGCCATTAGTAATTTCGATAAATCTTTGAAATTCCCCTTAGATAAAAATTTGGAAACCTCCACTCTATTCTGGAAAGCGGAAGCGCAGTACCGCAACGGGCAATTTGCAGATGCTGTGCAATCTTTCAAGTATTATCATAGAAACAACGAAGCAAAAAAAGATGAGAATTACCCCAAATCTTTCTACAGTTTGGGATATGCACTGATGAAAAATCAAAAATATGCCGATGCTGAAAAAGTTTTTTCCGATTTTCTTGCTACTAAGGGAATACCCTCTGAGTTAATGGCTGATGTTACATTAAGATATGCCGACTGTTTTTTTATGCAAAAGAAATTACAGCAGGCGGTTAGTAATTACGACAAAGTTGTTAAAATGGAATCCTCAAGTGCAGATTATGCTCTGTATCAAATAGCACTTTCACAAGGGTATTTAAAGGAATTGAACAAAAAAACAAACACGTTGGAACAATTGCTTAAAAAACATAACAATAGCGGCTACAAAGCGGAAGCCATTTATGAACTTGCAATTACTTGGCACGCACTCAATCAATACAAAAAAGCCATTGACACCTATCAGGAATTTATTGCAACCTATCCGAAAAACAATTTAGTTCGTCAAGCACAAAATAAATTAGCACAAGCCTATCGTAATAATAATGAAACTGATAACGCCATTCGTACCTTCAAATATGTGTTAGAAAATTATCCAAATTCTCAGGAAGCAAAAGATGCCTTTGTGAACTTGGAAACTATTTATGCCGAATTGGGAACTCCCGCCGACTTTTATGACTATTCCAAATCGAAAAATATGTCGGTTACTGTTTCCCGTCAAGATTCGATAACTTATAAAGCGGCTGAAAATAAATTTTTTAGAGGCAATACAGATGCCGGTTATAAAGGTTTTATCGATTACTTAAAACAGTTTCCAAAAGGTATGTTTGCCTCCGATGCTTTGTTTTATAAAGCTGAATATGACTATGAAAAAGAACGTTATGAAGAGGCATTAGCAGGATATGAAGTATTGATTTCTGATTATTTAACTGAAAATAATGAAACGGCACTGCGCAAGGCGGGTCTCATTCAGTTTAACAACAATAATAATCAAAAAGCATTTCAGCATTTTTCAAAATTATTGGAAATGGCTTCTAATGAGAATAATAGAATTTTGGCATACAACGGAATTATGCGCACAGGTTCTGCGTTGGGAAAATATAGCGAAGTAAAAAACAGTGCCGAATATATCATCAATAGTTCTCAGGCTGAAAGAGAACTAAAAAATGAAGCCTTGTTGTTTGCAGGCCGTGCTGCAATGGAACTGAAAGATTATACGGCTGCAAAGAAATATTTTGCCGTTTTAGCAGAAAAACCGGTAAACGAAAGTAGCACGGAAGCCGCTTACAATATTGCTGCTATTGAATTGAAACAGAATAATTTACATGAAGCCGAAAAAGCAATATTAAGAATCATAAATGGAAACTATTTCGGAGAATACTGGATGGCGGCTACTTATATTTTGTACGGCGATTGGTACGTTTCCAACGGTAAGATTTTTCAGGCAAAAGGTACTTATCAAAGCATTATTGATAATTATTTCGGGGAAGATTTACGGAGAGTGGCGCAGGAAAAATTGGGGAAATTAGGGGAATAGATTTGCACTGTGGGACAACTTCCCAACTTTGACGGTCACAACCTTTTTTTACCCTCTCCTGCACTTGATTAATAGGGAGTTATGCTTTATGAAATTTTAAAATGATTTGTAGTGAACTTGGCTTAATATTTTGATTTTCATATTATTAAATTTGTTTATTATTTATTTTTGCCGCATGTTTATAAAAGCCATAGAACTAGAAAACGGCAAGGTAACGCTTATCATCGTTGAAAGTGTGTGCGAGGGCGATAAAGTAAAACATAAGCCTTTGCATTGATACGTTTTCTGCAACATAGAATCTAGCAATTCACTTCACACAAAAAGATGTTTCAAAAATTCTGAAATTATTCATACACTATAATAATCCTTCATCTATAAAACGTTGAGTAACAGGCTTTCTTATCCAATTTTTCAAGTCTGTATGACTCAATTTATTTTCTGATTGTTTATAAATATTCATATTCTCAATCACATTAGCAATTTCATCTACATATTTTTCTATCAACTCATTTATAACAAAAATGTCTGTGTCTTTTGTTTCCAAACTCCATATTTTTAAAACAGGATTCTTAAAATTATAACCCTTAGAATCAAAAACACTATAGGCAGATGTATTTACTTCAACTTTACTATACAAGTAAAAATAATTAGTTACTGCATAATAAAAATGAAAAGCAACTGCTACAACAAGAGGTACAATGCAAGATTCTTTAGCCTTCATTGTTGGAATTTCTGCAAGTAATTCTTGTATATCTTTTGATTCTAAGTAATTCTTTAAAATTCCGTTAAAATACGCATTATCAAATGATAAATAATTTTTTGTTTGTAGAACTTCTACAAATTTTGGGAGATCATTTGCGAGAATAGCATTTTTTATATCTTGATCGGCAAAAGCAAGAACAGCTTTAACTTCCACAGAATTTATATCAATACTGCAACTACTAAGCCCTTTTGCTTTAAAGTATCCTTGTGGGTCATTTGAAAATGATATTGCGATAGAAGGATTCTCAAAAATATCTGTAGCCAACATTGACAAGGCAATAATTTGATTATTAACAGAGTCTGGCACATTTAATTCTGCAATAGGTGTAAACCCAACAGATTGGGTAACGGGACTTTTGAATGGCGGCGGATAGTGTACCGATTCTTCTAAAATACTTTTTTCTTGTTTTTCACAAGAAGTTACTAAAGTAAGCCCCATAAGGCTTAAATACTTGATTAATGATTTTCTTTTCATTTTTTTTTAAATAATGTTAATGATGTAATTATTTCATATGTTTTTAAATCGTTTTTGAATATGATATTTAAATAGTACCTCTGGAATCTTTTCTATATAATATTTTGAAATCAAACCCCTTATCATCTTATTATTAAACAAATAATTACATATTTGACACGTGTGTTCAAATGTAAAGTTATTGATTTTCGGTTCTTTTGTAGAGAGATACTCCATTATTTTGAAAGGGCCTTCAATTTTTAACCATAAATTAATAAAATTGTTATATTGACTTTCGTATAAATATCTAATATTGCATATTTTAGCATTTCCTAATGTAAATTCTTTTATTTTTGAAACAGTAAGTCCACAACAAGATCTTGTTTCTCCTGAAGGAAATATGGAAAAAGTAGTAAAAATAGAATCGCATCCAAAATTATTTTTTTTCAAAGGCTCAAACTTATTTTCAACACATTTGTTTGTATTACATTCATTATTGAATGACATCCACGAACCTTTTACTATTTTTATTTTATCTATATTTTCTTGAACAGAAAAAAACTCTTTGAAAAGCTTGTGATCAAATAAGTTAGTTAAATTAAAATTAGAATTTGGATGACTTTCTATATTAACAGCTACTTGTAAATTTACTTTGACGCTTTCTATACAAGCATTAATTATATTTTCTATCTTAACAAATTTTTGGTGCTCTTCGCCAGTACTAAAATTGATTTCATTTAAACCAGCCTCAACAAGGTGAGTTATAAAGCCTTTCGTTTTTTTAGGCGTTGTAGCCCAAAAAGCATTAGATACAATACGTGAATTTAATTTAAGACTTTTAATATAACTAATTATCTCTACTAATGATTTAATACCCAATAAAAAAAGTTCACCGCCTGTAAGTACGATTACTTTTATTTCTTTAAACTCTTTAATGCTCTTTTTAATATAATATTTCATGTCTTCAATCGTCATTGTTTTCCCTTTTTTAGGCGAACAATTGAAACAACAATTTGTACGGGCAGCAGTACATTCATCAGTAACAATTAAACTGAGAAGTCTCGGCTCAAAATTATATTTTACACCTTTTATTTTTAAGTTCTTATAATCCATAAATAGTGGTTTATTTTTTTTGCAAAAAAAACAGTTTTTATAATTTATTTTTTAAATAGTTATTTTATTTAATATGTAGTCGTTTTTAGATGATATTCGGTCATTTTTACACTATAGTTGGTATTATTTTTCATGAGCATTTTGTAAAACCACTTGTATCTGCCTATGTTATTATGAAATTATTATTTATTTTTGCCGCAAAAAGAGAACGAATGAAAAAGAAAGTTACTATAATTTTCATGTTGTTAATATTGGGATACCTTAACGGTCAAGATATTGTTGGGCAATGGAATGGAACTTTAAAAGTACCCGCTCAATCTTTAAGATTAGTGCTTCATATTCATGAAAGAGATAGTGGATATGCAGCAACTTTAGTTAGCCTTGACCAAGGAGCTGCCAAAATTCCGATAACTGAAATTTCTTTTGAAAACAACAAATTAAATTTTAGCATTATAAATGTCATCCACTATACCGGAATTTTAAGTAATGATAGTATCAAAGGTTTGTTTAAACAATCAGGTGCCACTTTCCCATTGATTTTGTGTAAAGATGAAATAATAATTGAAAAAAAACAACGCCCTCAAGAACCTAAAAAACCGTATTCTTATTTCGAAGAAGACGTACTGTTGGATAATCTAAATTCGTCCGGAGTAACCTTAGCCGGAACTTTAACCTTACCTTATCAAGAGGGTGTTTTTCCTGCTATAATTTTAGTGAGCGGTA
Organism: Bacteroidales bacterium; assembly: GCA_031253655.1. Classification (GTDB taxonomy): domain Bacteria; phylum Bacteroidota; class Bacteroidia; order Bacteroidales; family WCHB1-69; genus WRNX01. Next base: position 879 of record JAIRVY010000133.1, on the reverse strand, counting down.
GTGGTGCGCAAAACAGAGATTCCGAAATTTTTGGTCATAAACCATTTCTTGTTATTGCAGATTATTTAACTCGTCAAGGCTTTGCTGTTCTGCGCTATGATGATCGTGGAACAGCAGCATCAACAGGGATTCATGACACATGCTCAACTTATGATTTTTCAACAGATGCTGAAGCGGCATTCTTGTATTTACAGAAAAGAAAGGATATTAATCCTAATCAAATAGGATTTATTGGACACAGTGAGGGTGGGATGATTGCCACAATGGTGGCTGCGCGTAATAAAGATATATCTTCTATTATTCTGTTAGCAGCACCAGGAATAAGAGGAGATTCTTTACTATTTCTACAATCAAAAATTGAGGCTAAAAGAGTATATGGATTGAATGAGGAAGAAATAGAAAAGGTACTAAATAGTAGAAGACGACAAGACGAAATTATTTTGTACTCTTCGGATAATAAGCAAATGGAAAACGATTTAATTGTGTTTTTTGGTGAATTATATGATTCACAAACTTTTTTTTCTGGTACACAAGGCGAAAAAGTAGATTTTGTAAAACAAAGCGTAAGGATTTCTGGCAGCAAATTTTATCAATATTTTATTAAATATGACCCTGCTTCTGCTTTGGCACTAGTAAAATGTCCTGTATTAGTTCTGAATGGAGAAAATGATGTACAAGTTCCTGCAGAAGAAAATCTTAATGCTATTCAAAACATATTGCTTGGAGCAGGAAACACTGATGTTGCTATCAAAAAACTTCCTTGCATAATCCAGAGCAAACCCACCCAAAACACAGTGTAAATTCTGTTTGATTTTATCTCAAAAATCGACTATAAAAACGGATATTCCGGAGCAAACCCACCCAAAACACATTAAAAGT
>JAIRVY010000124.1 GCA_031253655.1 Bacteroidales bacterium | reverse complement strand
TGGACAACGGTTTCTTCAATGCCCGTCACAGCGTTTCCTCTCGATATGGTTTATGATTATACGACAGGCATTATATATGGGATTGAAGAAATTGAATGGTCTTATATGTTTACAAAATTTGTTACTGTAGATATTGAAACCGGCGCAATAACAGTAATTGATACTCTTGATATCAGAGCACTTACGTTAGCTTGCAGTCCCAATGGAGAACTATTTGCAGTTGATTGGAACGGATATTTATTTAAAATTGATAAAACAACCGCTGAAACTACTTCTATAGGTTTCACCGAAATTGTACCCAACTATATTCAATCCATGTCATTTGACCAAAATACAGGACGCCTCTTTTGGGCAATGTTTAGAAACGCTGACGGAGGAAAGTTAATTGAACTTGACCCGGTTTCCGGTGTTGGCTTCAACAGAGGCACTATTGCTAAAGGAGCAGAACTTGTTGGTTTATATTCATTTATAAATGAATCAAGTACTTATTCAGTAACTTTGTCAGCAGACCCCGAAGAAGGTGGTAGTGTTACAGGTGACGGGCAATATTTATCAGAAGAAATGGTAACAGTTAAGGCAACTCCCAATTTTGGTTTTGAATTTATTAGTTGGAAAAAAGAAAATAGTGTAGTATCAACCGATTCATCATTTATGTTCACAATTACTCAAGATGTTTTTTTAACAGCAAACTTTAATAAAATGGACGGAATATCTGAAAATGTATTATCTGAAGCGTTTTATATTTCACCCAATCCTGTTACGGATTTATTAAAAATTGTTCGCTCAACAAGCGATAAAGCACGAATTGAAGTTTTTAACAATCTTGGCGCATTAATTCAATCGTTTGAAATAAATGCACAGGAAACCGAAATTAATGTGGCAAAATTTCCTGTAGGGGTTTACTTCGTAAAAATACGTACCGAAGCAGGCGAGATTGTTAAGAAAGTAGTGAAACAGTAAATTATAAAATGAATGCCTGATTGCTTTGCAAAATGAAAAAACTCAGCAAATTATCATTGCTCCCATTAGTTTTTTTGATACTGGGTTCTGTAGTTGGATCAGGGTTTTCCGATTTGCCTGCAAATATGGCAAAAAGAGCCGGCTCACTTGGCATTCTGCTGGCATGGCTCATTACCGGAGTTGGAATATTGGCATTGGTTCTTGTATATAGAAGCCTCTCTTTGCGCAAACCGGACTTGAATAACGGTATTGCAAGTTACGCCAAAGCCGGCTTCGGCGATTACATCGGCTTTAATTCTGCCTGGGGATACTGGATAAGCGCGGTTTGTGCAAACGTTTCCTATTTTGTGATTATCTTTAATGCGTTATCCTATTTTTTCCCGGAACTCTTTGAAAGAGACCACTTGACAATAGGCGCCTTTATTGGAGGAACAGCGATTATATGGTTCATTCAATATCTTGTGTGTAAAGGAATTAAAAAAGCAGCGATGCTCAATGTGGTCGTCCAAATTGCAAAATTCTTACCTATATTATTATTCCTCATTATTTTGATAGCCGTATTCAATATGGATAAATTTTCATTTGATTTCTTTAGTAGGGATACCGGTTTCACTAATCTGGGAACACAGATAAAATCAGTTATGTTGGTAACGGTATGGGTATTTATCGGCATTGAGGGTGCCATTGTGCTTTCCGAAAGAGCCAAAGTGAGGAAAGATATAGGCAGAGCGACCATTATTGCCATGTTCTCCGCACTTTTAATCTATATGTTGATATCTTTGCTTACTTTTGGTTACATGTCGCAACAGGAAGCAGCAGAATTGGGCACTCCCTCTATCGCTTATATACTTGAACAAATTGTGGGGATTTGGGGTGCAGCGGTGGTAAATATCGGATTAATAGTTTCTGTTTTGGGAGCAATGCTGGGGTGGACTATTCTTGCTTCGGAAGTAATTTATGTGAGTGCGAAACAGAAACTTATGCCAAAAATATTTGCGAAAGAAAACCGGCACAATGCCCCTGTCAACGGGCTTTTGCTAACCAATGCTTTGGCGCAAATTTTGCTTTTAATCGCATTTTTATCTGCGGCGGTGTACGAGACCATATTTTTCATCGCCACCACAGCCATTCTTTTACCCTATCTGCTGAGCGGCATGTACGGAATGAAACTGACTATTACCGGAGAAACATATCATAAAAAACCAAAGGGACGGAAAAAAGACCTGTTCGTAGCCGCCCTTTGCACCATTTATGCAAGCTGGTTAATTTATGCAGCAGGAGTAGAAAACTTGTTGGTGGTATCCATTTTATATGCGCCCGGAATTTTGCTGTATGCAAAAGTGCAGCGTGAAAATAGCAAAAAGATTTTCAACAATCGGTACGACATTGCGATATTTGCCTTATTTACAGTGATGGCAGTTATTGCGGTGATTATGATGTTGTAGGAAACGACGAGGCAACGCACGGGACAGGAAAATATTTCATCAGTTACGCGCAATTATTTCATTTATCTTTCTATAGTTCTGAGATTTACATTTTGGAATCTTGCTATCTGAGGAATTGATATTTGCGGATAGTTGGCTATGCACTCTAATATTTTCTTTTTTAGGCACTTCGTTAAAATCTGATTCTGAATGAAGAAATGGTTAAAAATTAGTTAGAGGCGTTATTTTTTATTTTGGTGTTTTACAAAAATGTTTATTTGTCGCAAAATTAATTGAAGATGACTAAAGGAGGTTATGTTTACATTCTCACAAACAAAAATAAAACAACTCTGTATATTGGAGTAACTAACGAATTATGTAGAAGGATTTATCAACATAAAAATCATTTAATAAAGAATTCGTTTACAGCTCGATATAATCTTGAATACTGTATTTATTATGAGTA
>JAIRVY010000094.1 GCA_031253655.1 Bacteroidales bacterium | reverse complement strand
CATCGTGAGAAAGAGTTAAAGAGGTGGAACAGAAACAAGAAAGAATTGTTAATTAACTCCATGAATCCGAAATGGAAGGAGTTAGTTAATGAGTTTGGATTTGTTCGAGATTCCTCGCTACGCTCGGAATGACAACGCGGCGTCTGGTCATTGAGCCTGTCGAAATGCCGTCGCCGCATTTTCCGCCCCTCCCATATAGCAAAATTGTGCTGTCACTCCGAGCGCAGCGAGGAATCCCATTCATAACGCCTCAAACTAATTTTTAACCAACAATATGGTTAAAAATTTAGCCTCAATACGAATTGTTATAGTTATTATTATTTATTGTGCTATTTTCGCCTCATTTAATTATGACCATACTATCAGCCCAACAAATCCGAGAATTAGACCTTTTTACGATTGAAAATGAACCCATCAGCTCAATTGAATTAATGGAGCGGGCTGCCACCTCTTGCGTTGATTATTTGCTTAAAAATGAAAAACCTATTGCGGGGAAATCCATCAAGGTTTTTGCCGGACAAGGCAATAACGGTGGCGACGGCTTGGCAATTGCCCGCCAGCTTGCCGAAAAAGGATACGAGGTTTATGTTTACTGTGTTCAAACGACTAACAAACCTACAGACGATTTTTTACAAAATCTGAAAAGATTACAAAATCAAGAGAAAGTATCCATCACTAACATTGCTCATTCCAACAGTTTTCCAAATATTTATGAAAGCGATGCCGTTATTGATACGCTGTTTGGTTCGGGTCTCACCCGAAAAGTAGAAGGACTAATGGCAGAACTTATAACATTCATCAATAAACACTCGGAAATGACCATCGCTATTGATATTCCATCGGGGATGTTTTGTGATAAAACAAGTGAAGAGAACGAAAATGCGAACATTAAAGCCCATCTTACATTGTCGTTTTTGCCGGTAAAACGGGCGTTTTTATTTCAAGAAAACAAATCCCATTACGGAGAAATTGTTTATTTGGATATTGGACTTCTATTAGAAGATTATCTCAAGCAAAAAATAGATTAACCCCCTTTTTTTATGTCATATTTCCTTTTTTGCATTCGTCAAGTCAAATAGTTTTGTAGTTGTATTCAAATTCCGAATTGTAATATTCTTGAAAATCTGCGTTTTAATGATTTTTGAAAAGTAACTTTTACCCATTTGATTTGTTTAGCGTGAAATATCAATAACATTTTTTCCTGCATGAAAAAAATCTGCGCTCTCGCGCAAACGGAGGGTTTAAACAACATCATTTATTGTTGGCGAATTGGACTTTCATTTCGGGTGTAAATATTAAACAGTTTTCAGCGTTTTTTGTTTGTTCTTCAGCATCAACAGTGCTTTTTCTGCTCGCACCTTTCTTGTTGCTTCATTTTTTGAGCCGCCCACCCAGTCGCAATAGCCACGTTTGTAACCGGCGGAAAGGCTTTGATAAAAATCTAATGCTTCTAATTCATTTTTAAGAATGTCGGTTAATTCCCAAGGAATTGAAATTTCGTTTTTGATTGGTTCCATATAATTTTTTATTAATTGTTTTTAATTATTCTTGCATAACCGGTATAAGGCTTTAATTCCATTATTACAAATTTTATTTTTCCGGATTTTACTAATGGCAAGTCATTTAGCAGCGTTTCCGCTTATTTCTTTTTCTATGGCAAGTATTTTCATATCAAACTATATTTATTTCACCTGTTAAATATAGTTTGGCTTCTCCACCTATTAAGCATCTTTCGTTTTCAAACTCGCACACAAGGTTTCCGCCTCTGCTTGATATTTGCTTTGCAATCAAATTTTTCTTCCCTAATTTTGCTGACCATAAAGGTATTAACGAAGTGTGTGCCGAACCGGTGACGGGGTCTTCATTTATTCCGGATTGAGGCGCAAAAACACGAGACACAAAGTCGACACGAGTTCCTTTCGCAGTAACAATTAATGCTCTTGCTTTCAATTTGGCTATTTTAATAAGGTTCGGTTGTAAATTTTGTAAAGAAGTTTCAGTATTTATTACAGCAATGTAATCAGTTTTCCCTTTATAAGATTCTATAGGTTTTATTCCAATGCACTTTTCCAGTATTTTGCTTTGTTGTTCAGTAAGTGTTGTTAGAGCATCAGTAGGAAAATTCAAAAAAACCAAACTATCCCTTTTTTCAGCGAATAGCCAACCACTTCTATGAGAAAAAAACTTAATCAAAGAACCGCTATAATTAAGAATGTTAAAGAGTACAAATGCCGAAGCAAGTGTTGCATGTCCGCATAAATCAACTTCAACAGTTGGAGTGAACCAGCGAATTTCAAAATACTGCTCTTTTGGTACGATAAATGCTGTTTCTGCTAAATTGTTTTCATTTCCAATTAACTGCATTAATTCATCACTGAGCCATGTATCTAATATACAAACAGCTGCAGGATTTCCTGAGAACAGTTTGTTAGTAAATGCATCTACTTGATATAATTTTATTTTGTTTGCTAATTTTGCGGGAGTTGAAATAGCGTTTCGGTTTAAGTCCATATTTTTTTATTTTGTATTATTTTTTCTCAATCTTCTCTATTGTCTTATTATTGCCAATTCATTCACTCATTTGTCCGGGCAATGTATTGGATTAAATGGCTTTGTTTTAATGTTATTATTACGACAATAATACTGTTTTTGCTTGCAGCTTGCGCAGATAGAAAATTGCCTGCAAAAATATATTTTTTAAGTGATCTCCTAATTACTACAATGACATAATTGACCGTATTGCAACAGGTATCTATGAACGACCCAAAATTGACAATATGTTAGAAAATTTACCTTTAAGTTTAAAAAAACTATCTCTAAAAATGGTTAAAAAATAGTTTGAGGCGTTATGAATGGGATTCCTCGCTGCGCTCGGAATGACAGCACAATTTTGCTATATGGGAGGGGCGGAAAATGCGGCGGCGGCATTTCGACAG
>JAIRVY010000032.1 GCA_031253655.1 Bacteroidales bacterium | reverse complement strand
TGCTGCATACCCGGGGACAGAATTTGAGCCTTCATCCCCACCTGCACTGTATCGTGCCCGGTGACGGTGTACGCCAAACGTCCGTTTGAACATCCCCCGCATGTAGTGGAGTATTTGGGAAGATATACTCATAAAGTGGCCATATCCAACAGTCGGATTATATCCTGTCGGGACAGCCGGGTAAGTTTTTCCTGCAAGGACTACCGGCACGGCGGATGTAAAAAGGTGATGAAACTGGAATATAAGGAGTTCATTCGCCGGTTTGCACTTCATATCCTTCCTTCAGGGTTTGTCCGTATCGGACATTACGGCATGTTGAGTTCAATATCAAAAAAGCAAAATTAAAGATAAAAACGCTAATAGACGGAACACGAAAAAACAACCCTTTTCATCGCAATACCCATAATAAACAGTGTGCAAATTGACCTGTTTCGTTCAACAGGGTTTTCATTGTTTGTGCTTCGCACACAACGAAAATCTGGTTGTTGGCTGCAGGTGTTTTGTTTGCACTATAATTTTTCTATTAACTGATTTCTCACTAATTCCCACGCTTTAAGAGGATTATATTCTTCATCGGAACGCAAAAGCATTGCCGTGTCGCCCAAAAATTCCTCATCTTTAATTTTTTGTTCCATATTCAGCAAATATTCCTTTTGAGTTGGCGGATTATCAACTACAAAACCAATATATTCACGGTAACAACGTATAATTATCTCTGTATCTATTTCATGCATTGTCAATACTTTCCACAGGTCGAATAAATCACGACCTTTACGGCGTTGATATAACGCTCGTATTTTTGTCCCTAATAATTCTTCTAAATGGTAGGTTGTTGCTTTGCAATTTCCTGAAAACCATTGATTTTCTACGCTGAAATCGCGCTTTGTCAATCCCAAAACATTAAAATGCTCTCGTGTGTTGATTTCTACTTTCAAACGAATTGGAATAATCGGCGGAATTTCGGAACTAAAGCGAAAAATCAACGTATTGTTGTGTGCTTTTTGTTTGATTTTTGGCTCGCCAAGAAAATATAAAACTTCTTGGATTTTATCTATCGTTTCTTTAATCGGCTCTGCATTTATCTGCACTAAATCAATATCTTCTGAATAGCGAGGTTGTGGGTGCAAGTACAGTTTATTAAAGGCAGTACCACCTCTAAATGCCAAATGTTCAGCAAGATATTCATTGTTAAACAAGGCACATATGGCTCGACAAATTATTAAATCTTGTTCGATTTGGTAATCTTTTTGCCAAAAAAATGCCTCTTGCCATTGTTTTATTGCGGGTTGTGGAATCATAAATCGTCTATTTCAATTGTTTCGTTAATAATAATTTTCCATTTCGCGTTTGTTTCGCAATTTTCCGTTGGCTTGCTGTATTTCAATGGTGTTTTTTGAAATCCACATTCAAATTTTTGTGATTTTGAATATAAAATTTCTGCTAAATTCGATTGTTCTAATTCATTTTCGAGCAAATAACCCAACCGTTGAATTGTGGAAGTTGGGACATAGTTGAAAAAATCTTTATCTAATTGCTCGAAATTCATAGATTCCGCCAATTCGTACAAAACCGTACAAGCGCGATTTAGCCCGCCAATTTCTTTTTGAAAAGTAATCAAATCGGCTGCTGTAAGTTCGGGTTTTGAAACTTGAATGTCGCCGTATTCGGTTCTAAATGGTTTCAGCCAAATTTGCGGTATTGTCTTTCGTGTGGAAATAAAAATTATTCGACTCCCTTTTTTCGTTGTATCACGTAATGGTGGAAATGAGGTTATTACTGAAAAAGTCTGCGGTTGTTGGTGCGCAGCACCATAAAAAACCGCCGCATTTAACAAGGAAATATAATATTGACGATTCAAATATTTCATTAAATAATCAATGTAAAGTTCGGGCGGAATCATTCCACGCAAAGCGTAACCAATTGGAATTATAGCATAAAAACCCTTTAAGACAGGAACAATTTCGTTTTTTTTCACAAGTCGGTTTAGTGCATTTTTCACGCCTTGTTCCGTTATTGCAGGGAATTTCTCTACAACTTCCTGATAGGGAAAGGTTATCCGACCACGCTTTTGTTGGTCATCTATCCAATCTTTTATTTTGTACAAAGAGTCATTTACCATATCAAAAATAATTTGAATGCAAAGATACACTTTTTTTATGTATTATTGCGAACAAAATATGGTTTTTTTATGCAATACTTGAAAAATGTTGAGTCCCGCTCGTGCCTGTTGCACAACTGCAGTTGCAAAGATACCTGATAATTCTGAAAAAAACTGCTATTCATTTTCATGTAACTACTCACCCTCTCCTTTAAGGGATTGCTACAAATTTAGAACTTTTAAATATTTCGACAAAATATTTTTTGAATAATTTTCAACTTGAATTGTCGAATTCTACGTTTTCAGCCACTGCAACAAGTGCAGAAAAAGGATCCTGGTCGTGTTTTCTGGCTGTGTCAACAATAGAATACAGTTGCGTAAAAGTGGCGGCTCCATTATCGGATTTAAACATTCCACTGACTTTTTGTTTGACTTTTAAGGGACGGATTTTTGATTCCGATTCATTATTATCATAAGGCACATCGGGGTTGTCAAGGAATGTAAATACGTATTCTCTGTATTTGAGAAGGCTCTTTCGCAAAGATTCATATTTTTTGCCAAAAGCGCTCAAATCGTTACTCAACAACACGTCAAATCTTTCTTTAATGCCGGCTGCATCAATAGCTTCAAAAGGAACGGTTTTCCGCCGGTGGATACTGTCGCGTAGCAGTTCGAGCATATCGGATGCCCACGTCTGTTTCTTATTCAACTCTTGAAGATAAACAAGTTCACGTAACAGGTGAACCAGACAAAGTTGATGATCGAAAGCCTCCATATTGAAGTATGACCGATGACGGTCAGACACGATAATACTTCGTGGAAGTCCTTTAGGGAATTGGCTGTCTATGGCTGCCTTACCTCTTGAGGGATGCTGAAAGATATACGTGAACAATTTATTCTGAAAAACCCACATCCAGTGAAGTTTCCCGTTTAGTTTTTCGCCTGTTTCATCTGCGCCTGTAACAGCGGATTTTTCAATAGCCTGCCGGATGACTTCATAAGCCACAGCGGACTGTTTACGCATCCGGTTCAATATATTCCCTGGCTTATCTCTATGCCGTAAAAATCCTTAACTGTCTCAACCAAACGCTTAAAAGGCACATGCTGTACCACGCTCAGGTAAGCAACCACTGCATGCAGATTAGCGCCATAGCTTACTCCCGGCTTTACCCCGGCAGGAAATGTGCCGCGATTGCAATGACCGCAACGGCATATTTTCTCTATACTCTCATGATTGGTTACTACCGGACAGACGGGTAACGGTATGTCTATACTCTGGCGGATTTCCGATACTGTTTCAGGCAATGCTGAAAGGGAAAGACCGCAACGGGTGCAAAATCCGGGTACGTGCCTTTTAACCGTATCAGGTGTTTCACGCATTTGAATGGTCGTACCTTTATGTCCGGTTTGACCTCCCGAAGGACGTCCACCCGGCTTGCGTAACGAGCGGGTGCGACGTATGGCCTGCGCTTTCAGACTCTCCGCCGAAGGGGGAATATGACTGTTGTGACTGTCTTTCGCAGGGACTTCAAAACGGGATAGCTGTTTTCGTAATTCTGCGATTTCCGCTACAAGCGATGCCTTTTCAGTTTCAAGGGAACCGTTTCTCGCTACAAGTGATGCCTTTTCTATTTCAAGAAATGAAACAAGGCTGCTCAATTCAATATTTCGCGAAATCACTCTTCTTACAACCTCTTCCATGTCGATGTCATTTTCTGTCATGCCGCAAAAATACGGACAATAATTTTACCGGCAAAGAAAAAATCAAAAAAAATATTTTGTATGTATTT
>JAIRVY010000017.1 GCA_031253655.1 Bacteroidales bacterium | reverse complement strand
CTTTCTCACGATGTATTGCCAAGTCAAAATGTTCAAAATACTCATAATAAATACAGTATTCAAGATTATATCGAGCTGTAAACGAATTCTTTATTAAATGATTTTTATGTTGATAAATCATTCTACATAATTCGTTAGTTACTCCAATATAAAGAGTTGTTTTATTTTTGTTTGTGAGAATGTAAACATAATCTCCTTTAGTCATCTTCAATTAATTTTGCGACAAATAAACATTTTTGTAAAACACCAAAATAATAAATAACGCCTCAAACTAATTTTTAACCATAAATACGCTATTTTATCCTGTTAGATGATTTTTTATGTTCTTTTGCCACAAAGTAACAAAGAAAATTGATTTCTTATATGGCTCATTTAAAAAAAAATTGGAAATATGTATTATTTTTTCTACTGATAAGCGCCCCCATTTTTTTGCATCTAAGTTCGTTTTCGATAAGGCTTTGGGATGAGTCGAGGTTGGCAACTAACGCCTGTGAGATGCTATACAGCGGTAATTATATTACAACTACTTTTAACGGAGCGCCTGATATGTGGAACACAAAACCACCTTTAATGATTTGGCTGCAAGTGCTTTCAATGAAATTATTCGGCATTAATGAGTGGGCAGTACGTTTCCCTTCGGCAATGGCGGCTCTCTTAACCTCTTTATTATTATTGTTATTTTCTATCCGGTATCTGAAAAATTTTTGGTTTGGTTTTATCTGGGTATTAGTATTAGTTACCTCTTCGGGATACATTGAAATTCACGCCGCACGAACCGGAGATTATGACGCCTTGCTCACACTCTTCCTCACGTTGGCGGGGTTCTCTTTTTATTTTTTTCTTGATAATTCAAAAACAAAGTATTTATATCTCTTCTTTATTTCTATGACATTTGCGGTGTTAACTAAAAGTGCTGCCGCATTATTGATTCTTCCGGGATTTTTTATCTACACCATCATTATGAAAAAAATACTTTTTTTGTTGAAAAACAAGCATTTATATATCGGATTCATGATTTTCCTTGTATGCACCAGTTCATACTATATCCTTAGAGAGATGGAAAACCCGGGGTATATAAATGCCATGCTGAATAATGAATTTGGAAAGCGGTTTATTACCACAATTGAAGAGCACCGGCATAGTTTTTGGTTTTATTTTGAATACTTGTTCAGTTACAAGTACATTATTTGGGTATTTTTTATTCCTTGGGGCATCTTTGTGGGAATTAAGAATAAAGATTTGAAAATTAATAACTTAACACTCTTTACATCGATAACAATTTTGACCTATTTTCTGGTTATTTCATCTGCACAAACAAAACTTACCTGGTATGCTGTACCTATGTATCCTTTTCTCGCATTTTTAGTAGGATTATTCATCTATCATATTTTTAATCTGATATTGAAGAAATTTAGCAGAAAAGCCTATCACTGTTTTTTTCTTATTGTTATTTTTCTCGGTCCTTATACAATTATCTTATCAAAAATTGTACGACAAAAACAACCTGTCTGGCAGAAAGAGGAAAATGGTGTTTGTTATTATCTAAAAGATATTAAAGATAATGAAACTCAAAACGATAATTTTACAATACTTTATGAGGGAGTATTTACGCACGGAAAATTTTACTTAAATCCCTTGTTAGCAGAAGGAAAAAATATAAAACTGAAGGATTGTAACAAAAATTTTGATACGGGAGAAATTGTTTTATTTTCTCAAAGTGAAGTGAAAACTTTTTTAGAAGAACGTTATGAACTCAAAATATTAGAGGAGTTTCATATTACCGGTCTTTATGAAATTGTTGGTAAAAAGTGACAATTTGGGCATAAACAATATCTAACATATAACCACTGATGGAATCCTAAAAAATTGCAGATTAATAATAAGAACACCATTACAACGTTTTCATTTTTTATTATTGGTGATGAACTAATTGAATCAAGTTATCGTTTTTGGGATTTCTAAATAAATAGTCATAAATATGAAAATAACTACACATTACGCATTGCAGTTTACGCGTTCTATCTTTAAATCTTTAAATTTCAATATGTTACTAAGGGGTCCTTTGATAAATAAGGGTTTAAGGTATATATTTTTCTACTTTGCTACTCTTCTGTTTTTTTGCCCTTCTGCTCTTTTTGCACAAAAAACAACTATTCGTGGAAAAGTTGAAAACGGCAAATTCACTCAGGTTGATTTACAATTGCTCTACAAAGAGGATGGAGTTTCTTATGGAAAGAGCAAAGTAAATCCGGACGGTACTTTTAATCTTATCGCAAATATTTCGCAAACAGACCTTTATAAATTAGTTTTTGAAGCGGGAAAATATGCTATGCTCTGTTTGTCGCCAAACCAAAATATTGAGATTACCCTGAATGCCGACAGTTTTTCAGATATTATTTCGGTGAAAGGTTCCCCAAGTATTGAGTTTTGCAAAAACGCCTACAATATGTTAGTATCCTTGAATTTGCTCGGCGACAGTGTGAATAGAGCGCTGCAAGCAGATAAAGAAGCGCATTTTTATACAGAATTTCAATCTCGATTTAAACCTTTTTTTGATACCAATTCCGGTGCCAATGAATATTGTTTATTAGTTGCAAAGACAACGGATTCTTTAGTTCAGTATGTAAATTCAAAAATTGTTAAAAGTAGTGTCATTCCAAAAGAGATTGATGTTTTTATTTATTCTGCTTCAAATTTGTTAAGTAATATTGCTATAAACTATTCAAAATATGCTAATTATATGCAAAGTATAGGGACGTTAAGCGGTTTTATAGAGAATAGAAACCCAAAATATTCCGGTTTTTATAAAACTACCTTAGATAAGTATTTAGAGTTTTCCGAACCGCGAAATACCATAATGAAAAACAGCTTTTCCCCACTTGTTGACCAAATTAATAACTATCTTAGTTTTCGTGATAGCTTGATCATTAATGATTTAGCAGGAAAGAAAAAGGAAAAGGAAACTTTGGTGGCAAAAATAGTTGAAATTGCTGTCTTGAGTCCGGATGCCAAAGAGCTGGAAAACAGTTTGATAAAAAACTCAGGATTGGCAGATGGTTATGGAAAATATACCCAACAGGAAGCCCAAAGAAAAGCCTCTTCGGTGGTTCAAAACTATCAGAAGTTTTTTGATTCTGAACGTGAAAAGAGAACGAATATAATTGTTGATTATATGTTTTTAAACAAAAACGACCTTGCTGTTCTGTTGTTTCTCGATAATTTTCCACGAGACCACTACCAGAAACTTCATAATGAAGTGGTAAAGTCGTTGTTTGAAAAGTATCCCAACCATATACTTGTAAAAGAGCGTAATCTAATTGAAACTTCTACTCCGAAATCCACAGATATTGGTTCCATAGCCCCCGATTTGGCATTTGAAAATCCGGATGGCAAGATATTGAAACTGTCGGATTTAAGAGGAAAGGTGGTGTTATTGGATTTTTGGGCTGCATGGTGTCGCCCCTGCCGTCAGGAAAATCCGAATGTAGTGAAAACTTACCAGAAATATCAAGAAAAAGGCTTTGATGTTTATAGTGTTTCATTAGATAACGACAAGGCAAAATGGGTAAAAGCGATTCAAGATGACGGTTTAGTGTGGCCCAATCATGTCAGCGATTTAGGATACTGGCAGTCGAAAGCTGCTAACATTTATGGGGTTAACTCAATCCCTACTACGTTTTTATTAGATAAAGAGGGACGCATCATCGGAAAAAATCTGCGTGGTGCCGCCCTAGAAAATGCACTGAAAGAGATTTTTGAGTAGTGAGATTTGAGATATGAGATTTGAGATTTGAGTAATGAGTAATATTTATTTAGTTTCTAAATCTCCGAGAAGAAAGCAACTTTTGGAGGAGATGGGGTATAACTTTGAGGTATTGCACTTCGATATTGAGGAATCGTTTCCTGCAGAATTTACACACGAACAAATTGCCGAATATTTATCTCAATTGAAATTATCGGCAGTGAATTTTTCAGAATATTCCGACAACGATATCTTTATTTCTTGTGATACCATCGTAGTTTTAGGTGATACGATTTTTGAAAAACCCAAAACTTCGGCTGAAGCCGTAGAAATGTTACGCCTATTATCGGGTAAAACCCACCACGTGATTAGCGGAGTTAACGTGGTTTCTCTTTCTAAATCCATCACCAGACACAGCCGTACAGAGGTTACGTTTAAGATGTTTACCGAAGAGGAAATTCAATATTATGTAGAGCATTACAAACCTTTCGACAAAGCGGGCGGATACGGTATTCAAGAATGGATTGGACTCATCGGCGTTACCTCAATCCAAGGATGTTTTTATAATGTAATGGGACTCCCCACACAGTTATTGGCTGAAATGCTAAATTTATTTTTGAGTTCGAGTTCTCTTAAATGACTCTATCGCAACTTTTAAAGAAAAAATGTGGGAATGAAAGGCAAAAGACATATCCCCCAAATTCGTAAAGGCGTAGTCGATAAACACAATATCTTTAATTCCAATTCCGATACCAAAATTGATTTGACAGTTCACTTTGTTATTGCCGTCAAAAAATGGAACTATCTGAAAATTTCCCAATCCGGCTCTTAGTGCTACGATAGTTTTGTAGGAAAACTCCATTCCAAAATGCGGGTCAATAGAAAGCGGTTTGCTTTTAATCAGGGTATTCCGTTTGCCGTCGAAAGTGCAGTCAAAGTCTATGGCAAATGTGGCATTAAAACCTTTTCCAAGTTCCAAATATTTACCAGCGCCAATGTTCAGCTGAGGAATTGTTAATTCGAGGCTGTTTTCCGGGATTTCATTATCGGTATCTTCAAATGCTTTAATGACTTCCGGGGTTAAGTTGTAGTTCCACGCATTGAAAGTAGAGGTAACATCTTTCAGCATTGCACCTATTTGCCAGCCCTTGATATTGTATTGCAGACCGGCATCTAACCCAAAACCCCAGGCGTTTGCAAATTTACCAATTTTTCTATAGATAATTTTAGCATTGGCACCCACCGATAGTCCTTTAATTTGTTCAAAGTTGTATGCACAACTCAACAAAAAAGCATTGTCGGCAGCAGAGAAAAATTTTATTTTACTATAGTCAATATTTCCTTGTTTATCTATCAGTTCCGTAGTATTCATAATGTTGTCTACACCAAACCGTAGCCACGAGAAAGCCACCGCGAGTTTGTTGTCAATTTTGTACGCAGCACCGAGATAGTCGTATTTAGCGATTCCGGCGAAATATTCGGCATGCATAACAGAGAGTTGGTAAGGTTTTTTCATTCTTGACAAGCCGGCGGGATTCCAATAGGCAGCCGTTACATCGTTTCCCAAAGAGGTCATCGTGTTCGACATAGCCAGTCCACGTCCGCCGATACCCAAAGTAAGAAATTCATTACTGTATTTGGGTGCAATCTGCGCATTTGTTAGTAATACCGAAAAACTAAGAAAAAAAAACAGGAAGAATTTTTTATTACACATAAAAGAAAAAAGATATAGCACATTGTAAAACGCCGAGCAATATCTTTTATTTTAATCATTCACAAATAACACTATTTTTCGCAATTTCTTCTTCGTGTAATTCGTTCAATTCGTGAACATTAGAACAGTTTCAAAAGTCCAGCCATCGCTAAACCGAAGTAGTTTCCAATCGCATATCCCACCAGCCCAATGGTGATGCCGCTAATCAACACTTTGCGATTTCCCATTGCAGCCACAAGGGGTGGGATAAAAGGCGGCGAACAGAGCAATGCAATATGAGACACTGTGAACAGGTCGCCGGGGACTTTGGTAAACCAACATAAAATGCAGTGTATTACAAAAGAAGAGAGGGTTATACATAACACAAACAAGAAAATAGTTAAGGCGCTTGAATCTAACTTTGAAACATCAAAAAGAGAGGCGACTATTACGCTGAAAATCAGAATAAAAAACATTCCCAATTCAAAAGTTTTGGGCAAGTTGCGAATTTTTTCGCTGAAAGAAGCAGCAATGGCTAAGGTAGTAATTGTGAGAAGAACTATAACTTCGTTTAATGTACCGGTAAGAAGTATCGACAACCCTGCGCCCACTGCTAAAAATGCAAGAGAGAGTAAAAATCCAAGCATCGTTTTTGGAAATACCTTTTTTGTCAGCATCCGTTCATAATCTTCCAAGTCTTTTATTTGGGCGGCACTCGCATCCCCGGCAATACTTACATGATGTTCGTCCTTAAAGGGTAAAATCCACCTAAACAGTTTATATCCTCCGGCTGTTAAAAATACTAAAAGTACAAACATAATAACCATTTCGGAGGTTAGAGTGAGCGTGATAATTGTTCCATCCGTTTTTAATGCACCGGATACCGCGCTGAAGTTCATAGTTCCTCCGGTATAAAAAGCAGTCATCATGCCCCCCACTTTGTACAATTCCGGAATTCCTGAGTTTTTAAAAAGGAAAAAAGAGACAAGCACCGCCGCAACAATGGCAACAATTCCCATACAAAGTGTGAGAACTGCTTTCGGTAATGCTTTGAGCCATTTTTTGTAATCAGAACTGAATAACATCAGCGGAATAGCCAATGAAACCGAGACGCTCATAATTAAACTTTGAATTTTACTTAAAGATTCGAATTCTATCGCCGACAAAAAATCGGTAAAAGAGAAAACAAACGATAATAATACTCCTACCGCGTAAGCCATAATTACAGTACCGATAGCTTTTGCTACTTTATATTTCCGGAAAATTGTAATGATTACAAACGGAGCGAGAACGAAGATTAAAAGAAATAGATATACTTTCATACGTAATAAATTTAAGCGCGAAAGTATAATATTTTAATTAACCTAATTACCTAATTCATGGTTAAATCATATTTTTTTTGTGCTAAGAAAAAAGATTTAGCCTTAATCCATAGTTTTTTATTATTTCGCTTTTGAAATTATTTTTTATGAAAAAAACCGTCCTATTTGTAATCTTCTGCGCACTTCTGTTCTTTTCTTGCAATCAATCAAATCGTTCTAAAGAAAAAAACAGTTTCCAAGAGGAACCGATAACCATTTCCGTTCCAAACTTTGATGCGGATTCCGCGTATTTTTTTGTGAAAACGCAAACCGATTTTGGTCCCCGCGTGCCTAATTCTGATGCTCATAAAAGATGTGCTCTATTTTTGCAAAATAAATTGGAAAAATATTGTGATGAAGTATTTGTTCAGTCTTTTACTACAACTACTTTTGATGGCGTGAAAATTAAATGTAATAATATCATCGGGTCATTTTTTCCTGAAAAAGAGAAACGGATTCTGCTGGCAGCCCACTGGGATTCGCGCCCTTTTGCCGACCACGACCCCGATTTTTCCAACAGAGATAAACCTATTGACGGAGCTAACGACGGGGCAAGCGGTGTGGGCGTTTTATTAGAGATTGCCCGGCAGTTGAATGAGAAAAATCCCGAAGTAGGTATCGACATCATTTTCTTCGACGCAGAAGATTGGGGTACAATAAATAGCAGCAACGAAACCGGCGATTGGTGGTGTTTGGGCTCTCAATACTGGGCAAAAAATCTCCATAAACCCAGCTACAAAGCCGATTTCGGAATTTTGTTAGATATGGTGGGCGCACCCAATGCCAAGTTTTTGCAGGAAGGAATATCAACATATTATGCCTCACGAATTGTGGCAAAAGTGTGGAGTAAAGCTTACAAACTTGGCTATAAAGAGTATTTCATCAATTCACCCGGCAATCCTATCACAGATGACCATCAGTATGTGAACAAGTTAACTAAAATTCCGATGATTAATATCATTCATCAGGACCATACCACCGGAACAGGTTTTGTCTCCACCTGGCACACCCTTCAGGATAATGTTTCAAATATTGATAAAAATACCCTCTTTGTAGTGGGCACAACGGTGTTGGCAGTGGTTTATGATGAGAAATAATTATTAAAAAACGTTAAGGTGTATTGATATATATTTTGGTAGAGACGCCTGGCCATGAGTCTCTACAATGTAATACAACATTATACACGCCTGACACTACATCCAACGGAATTACCACGTCTCCCTCCTGAATGATACTTTGATAAACCAATCGTCCGGCCATATTAAAAATATTCACAAAATATTTTTCGTTAACAGATTGGTTTTTAATATAAACGTAATTATTATGACTGTAAATTTGATATTTTTTATAATCATTTTCTTCAATATCCGCTTTGTTGATAAAAATTACATCAATCGTTCCATCTTTCTGAACATTCTCAAATATATATGTAGTCGTTGCACCCTGACTATTGCCATTTACTACCACATCGCTCACTTCATATTTATCAAAAGCAGTTATGAAAAAGGTAATAAACCCGCCTTGTTCCACCGGTATTTCTCCTGCGGGATTAATTATACCAAAGTCAGAGTTATTTACGGTGGCGGTAATTACAAACGTAACTACATCTTGTAAAACATTAATAGTAAATTCTTTAATAAAATCTACGCCAACGTCAATACCATCTGTTATGGTTGCGGTAATGATTACGGTACCGGTATCAATAGCATGAAGAACATTTTCGATAATGGTTGCTCCAGTAGTGCCGGTGTCTTTAACGTTCCAAATAATTTTTTGAGAGGTTGCATTGGGGGGAATTACCGTACCGGTAATAGCTAGCGGCTTACCAACAGCAGCAACAGTAGGCACATTGATAATATCGGAAACCGAAATATGAACAATGGCCTCTTTCAGACGCACTTGCAATTTGTCTATGCAGAAATAGGTAGGGGTTTGTGGACCTCCCGTACCACTACAAACAGTAGTTTCCATCGTACAATAGATGCCGCCAATCGCTCCTAATGAAGATAGATCAAGCCATTCCCATTTTTCGTTTTGATATAGTTGTCCACCCTCATATTTGGCTAACAAGAATTCAACAAATTTGCCGCTTTCTGAACCATCAGGATGTAAACCATGAAAAAATAGTTTAACATAATCCCCCTCTTGATTGAGAGGCCGTGCATAATCACCATACTTATTTGAATAATATGTCCATGGATGATTGTTAACATATACTCCAATTGCCTCGTATTCTTCTTCATCCAAAGATATCTTCAAACAGTGAACCGGAGCATTAATGAAAGTGTTTCCTAAGCCCAAGTGCCACCACAAGGGGTCGATAATAAATTCCCAGTAAGAAACTAAATAAGGTATTCCTTTCTCAACTACTACATCTCCATTGCCATCTAACATAACGTTGTCTTCACTATCTGTTTTAATACCGCCTCCCGCCATACATCCCCACTCATAATTCATAACCCAACCCTGCGAGCTGTGATTGGTATTATCGCCGCTGTTGCAAACAGTAAAACCACTCCAAACATACCCACCATAACACGACCCTGCTCCTTCAATATTATGGGTAAACGAGAAAATTTGAGAAATAAAAGGATTATAATCCACATCGTTATAGGTTTGATCCCAACAACCTTTAGATGTAAAAATAAATTCAGTCGGATAAGTCGGATTTTGAAGGTTCAAAGTGATTGAGTCACTTTGTTGCGCATATAAAGCAAAAGAGCAGAAAAGTAGAAAAGTAACGAGTAATGAGTAGCGAGTACCTTTACGCTTGTCGCCTGTAACTTGTAATCTGTAACTTTTAATTTGCAATTTGTTATCTGTAACCTGTAATTTGTAACTTGAAAAATGTAATTGTTTCATAATGTTTTGTTTAAAGGTTAATAAACGTTGAATTTATACGTTTGAATGTTATTTTGTTTTTCGATTGTTAAGAAATAAACGCCCGAAATTAAGTTTATAGTATATTTTTCTTTTCCGGAATTAATGTTAAAACTATCTAATACTTGTCCGTTTATATTATAAATCTTGCCCGAACTGCCCTCAAGATTTTCTATGTACAATTCTCTCTCTGAATAATAAACGCGAGCTTCGTGAAACAGTTCGGTTTTGACTGCCAACACATCAATTTCAACTCCCTGTATATGAAAATCTTCTGCACCAACGATTTCTGTTGATGTTTCTCCCCATAATCCGCAATATTGATTAACTCCTGTATATACTTTCACAAAATGGATACCGGGCAGATTCACTTTGTTTCCGTTTACATCTACCGCCCGGTCTATATCAAAATTAGAGCGAATATTTTCATTGGGATGATTGTCTGCATACCCGAATGGATAGGCGTATTGAATATAAAAATGTCCTATTCCGTCGGTATTCTGTCCGTTATTTGCCAATTTTGTGCCTTCATACACCAACGAATCTTCACTAATCCACAAAGGATAATAAGAATAATTATGTGATTTATTTTTCGCCAAAAATCCACTATTTTCTTGATTATCAGTCCATCTAATATAACTTGTATCCGAAAGAAACGGAAGAGCCGGGTTTGGGGTTAGAATTTTAGTTGAATCAGGTTGGTAGTATGTAATCTCATAATTTTTAATAGTTTGTGGCTTATGATATTCACTTCCGGCTAACTCGTACCAGGGATCATCGGGTATTCCGTTGCCATTGGCATCGTAAGAAACCATCACAATTCCGGGTTCGCAAGAACCGTAAGGGAGCACTCCCGGTGGCGGATTAGAGTTGAGATAGTACGCATTGCCCCATATTTTGAAATCATATTTTCCGGGTATGTTTTCTACCAAATGGTCAAACCCAAAAACAATATATCCGCCATACGCGCCAAGGGATACCAATCCTTTTTTGATGCCCACAATCTCGTTTTCCACTTTTCCAAGCATAACTTCGTATGTATCACCCTCATTGTACTTTGGGTAAACATTAACAAACTGCCCCGGCGCCGGACAAAATTCGAATACTTTGTAAATGTAGGGGGACTGCGCAAAATCTAAGTGATTAATACTGATAAAAATTGTTAATAACATTAATATTTTTTTCATATAGAGCATTTAATATTTTCCATAAAAAGCAAAATGTCCGGGAATATCCCCCGTTCTTACCTCCCATTTTTTTTTCCCCTCTTTGTTGAAACAATATAGTGTACCCGGAGAAACAAAATAATGCGCATCCGTGACATATATATCTTTTGTGATGGGGTTTACCGATATTCCATACGGGTTACCGATTTTTGCCTCGGTACCATCCGTAATAAATTGAGTAGAAATAATTTGCTTTGTAACCACATCCACAATTCCAAAGTTACTTTTATCCTGCATCGCACTACTGTTCCAACCTGAACCAACCAAATATAATTTGTCGCCGTCTAAATGAAAGTTTGCTGCAGCAATTTGAATGGAATCAGTAATTTTATCAGATTTAGAATCAATACAGTACAATTTTGCGGGAGAATTGAGATAGTCGCCGCGGGAAGTAACCCAGATATTTCCGTGTTTATCAGCACAAACTCTATGTATATTAATTGCCACTACTAAGCGTTTTATTTCTGTAAAAGAAGTAATATCAATAATCGACACAGTGTTTTCATAGTTTGGAGAGAGGTACCCTCCCGAATTGGCGATATAGATTTTGTTATTTGCAATTGCCAATCCGTCGGGTTGTTGCCCCACAACACAACGCTCCAGCACTTGCAAGGAAGCCGTGTCGATTTTGGCGACATAACCCGCTTGCTGCAGCGTAGGATTGTGCTGAACGGGACCGGCATAAGAGGTAATATACACAAAACTATCGTAAAACGTTATATTTCTGCAATTTGGAATATCAACTTGTCCGATTCTTTTAGCTGTTTTTGCCTCCATAACTTCAATTTTGTTGGAACAACTGAGTATAGCGTACATTTTACTCCCGTAGATTATGATATCATTGCCCACATCGCCCAACTCTTTGGGAACAGAGGGGTTAACATCCGCATAAATATTACGATGGTATGTTCCAGTTTCACAGTTAAAATAATCGAGCGTGGATTTATTGTTCCCCATATTTCCTTCATTTAGAAGATAAAAGCCAAGAATAGAAGTAAATTCCGGCGAAGTAACCGGCTCCTCCTCGTAAGGGAATATGATAATATCCGTTCGGCAGGAAACAAAGCCAATAAGCAGAAAAAGAAAGTAATAAAGATATTTGTTGTTAAATTTTATTTTATACATTTTTTCATTCTATTAAATATTATTTTTAGTATTTGTTTAAATCTTAACCAGCAAAACTACTCTGAAATTCGTTCCCGGCATCGGAAAATTATCCACAACCTCAAACTGTTGATTAAGAAGATTGTTAACCTCTGCCAACACACTGAATTTCCTTTTCTTGAAACAGAACTCTTTACCGAGCGACAGGTCGTGGGTGTACCACGGTTGCAGGTAATTCTCGCGGATGTTTGCCGAATTACTGTACCGTTCACCAACATAAATAAAACTATAATTCAGTTGGTAGGTTTTGTATACAAATTGAAGTGTGAACGAACCGCTGTGCAAGGGAATATAGGAAATTTGCCCCTTGTATGTGCCAAAATAGGCGTCATTATCAGCAGGATCAGTATAATCTCGCGCCTTTTGAAAGGTATAGTTGAGTTGTGCTTGCATACGGATGGCATCCTTAAATTTCCAGTTTAATAGCACTATAACATCAATTCCGTGAATCTTTACTAAACCAATATTCATCATCATCCTGGTTACTAAAGAGTTTCCTTTGTAAACTGCTATAACTTTGTCTTTAATAATATTGTAGTAACCGTCGGTTTTAAACATTATTGATTCCCATACTCCTTTGTTGAAGATTTTTGAGTATTGCAACCCCAAATTGAATTGGGTTGCCTCCTCAGGTTGAAGCTTATTGTTAACTATTTCCGTATAATACAAGTCGTTGAAGGTGGGCATCCGGAAAATCTGTTTATAAAAAAAACGGATATGAAACTCTTCGTTTTTCACTGGTTTGTAAGAAATGAAAACCGCAGGAGTAAATTTCTGCTTGTTTCCTATCTTTTCATTAATAAGTGTTCCTAAAATATTGGCTAATGCTTTAATTTTCCAAAATTCAACGGCAGTTGCCAGTGCCACCAAAGTGCTGAAGCGATGGGGATACTGCTCGTAATTTTTAATGTCCATTTGTATTCTGTTTGTTTTCAGATAATTCCATTGAAAATCTGTCGCCAAAGAGAGTTCCCAACCTTTCAATAATCTCACTTTTTGGGTTAATGCCGTATTGAGTTCCTGCTGTATAAACCTGTTATCGAGAATCATCATGGTAGTATCCATATTTTTGAAGCGCAAAAAATCGTTGGCATATTTAATGCGGGTTAGAAGTTCGTAGCGGCTATACACATGGGCTATAACTGCGCCCTGTATAAAGAAATTTCTATCCCATATCCGCTGCGAGTTTTTCCACACATTGTTCACTATGGCGCAAGGAATTCCTCTTTCTGAGTTATAAAAGTAGAGTTTAGTATCCCAGAAGATTTTTTTTGCGTTGCCGAACAATCCTCCTTCTATTCTATATGACTGAATATCTCCGTTTTGACGCACCGCAGTAGTATCATACGCCACATTTCCGTTGGGCAGTACTCTACGGTATTTGAATTTGTATTTTCCTGTGGCATAGGTATATTCAGTATTTAATGTGGTTGACACCGATTTTGTAATTTTCTGTTCCCACACAATCGCCGGATTTGCCAACCCAAATGAACCTGTGCTGAATTTCGCGCGAATATTGTAGTTTTTACCTTTTTCAAAAGTGGGTCTGCGCGTTTTCAGGTAAATTGAGCTTGCGGAAGCAAAATCCCTGGCTGACTGAAACATCTCACTTTTCTGTCCATTATATAAAGAGACCTCTTCCATATTGTCTAACGAAAACTTTCCCAAATCCACCTGTCCGGTTTGGGCGTTTCCTATTTGAATGCCATCGTAGAAAACAGCGGTATGATGTGCGCCCATACTGCGGATATCTACTGTTTTTAGTCCGCCAATCCCGCCATAATCCTTTATTTGAACGCCTGAAAAATATCTGATTGCATTGGTAACAGAGTGACTACTGAGGTTGTATAATTGTTTTCCTGATAGCTTTTGTGATGGGATAATCTCTAATTGAGGAGCGATTGTTATCGTAATTTCCTTAATTTCAAAATGTTTTGTTGTATCTATCTGGGCGAAAAGGGAGTTGAAAAAGAAAACAATAACAATCGATACGAAGCCGTCTTTACGAATATAGCGAAGCGGAATGAGGAGTCTCGAACAATTAATGCGGCAAAAGAAAATTTGTTTATGTATCTGTAACTTCATAGATTTACAACGCTTCATTCCTCGAAAGGGTTGATAATTAATAAATTTTGCGATGGTAGGTATCTGACTTATCTTGATGACTTACAGTAGCGGGTCTGTTCCGGATTTTCACCGGATTCCCTCTTAGCCGGTTATAAATATATAATTATGTATAACCGCGACCAATGCGCGGCGAAAATATAAAAATTGTTATGACTTCAGTGTCATATCAAATAAAAAAATAGGGTCATTGCGTGCAACGACCCTATCTAAAATTATGAGAAATTAACCTATCACCTTACGATAGATATTTTTGTAGTAGAATACTGATCACCTGTTGAGATACGAACTGTGTAAACTCCATTGGCAACATTTAATGTAATCGTATTAACATCGTTGTAAACATTACCTTGCCATACCACTCTTCCGTACATATCAAAGATGGATATATCTTGCAGAGGAATAAGTTTTTTATTTACGATGTAAACGATGTTTTCCTGATTATATATGGAAACTTCTGCAATAGGATCTTTGATGATGTTTGGATCTCCCGGATCAGTTGGATCGTTGGGCATTTTTGCGAAGAATGCGTCAATTGTGCCATCTCCATCAACGTTGGAGAAGGTATAGGAGGTAATTTCTCCTATATTAGTACCGTTTACCAACACAAAAGAAACTTTATAACCCTCATCGGGAGTAATAGTGAAAGTTACATCCGTACCATAGTCAAGTTCTGTGATGCCCATCGGGTCAATCATTCCGAAGTCAGATGCTGTAGAAACGATGTTGAACCTCAACAGTTCGTAAGAAACTTCGATGGTATGGTCTTTAGTAACATTCAAGAAAACGTACGCACCTGAAGCAACGGCTTCTCCGTTTGGTACCCCGTCAATCAATACTGAGGTAACTTTGTATCCAGGGTAAGTAGAGATAGTGTAAAGCTGGTTAGCACCCCAGTTCACTTTGGTATCTCCGGCAGGAGTAATATATCCACCAACAACTCCAATAACTTTTGCACTGATGGTGTAGGTATTGATAGCAGCAACCACGTCAATGGTATGCGCTTTGGTTACATTTTCGAAAGTATAAGTTCCTGAGGCAACTGCTGGCT
The DNA here is from genome assembly GCA_031253655.1 of Bacteroidales bacterium. Classification (GTDB taxonomy): domain Bacteria; phylum Bacteroidota; class Bacteroidia; order Bacteroidales; family WCHB1-69; genus WRNX01. The sequence continues at coordinate 1,646 of JAIRVY010000017.1, read as the reverse complement.
TGTAGTCAATACCATCCACAAATACATTAGTAAGGTGGTAGCCGTTGAACGCGTAGAAATCATACTTCATACTGTTACCGTGAGGAATCATAGTTGTACCGGCAGGGGTAATCGCACTATGCTGATCTGATTTTGCAACAATTTCATATTGTATTTTAGCAAAAGTAACATTGATAGTTTGATCGGTTTTAATATAATAGAAGGTATAAGAACCGGTGGGGATGAAGTTCGGATAGGAAACACCATTAACCACCAAACTGGATACTTTATAACCTGTTTGCGGTGTAAAGGTAATTTCCTGTGTACTATTATAATTTACATACACATCACCGCTGTAAGTGCCTGTTGGAATATAGGTATTACCGGTTGGATAGAGTGTGCCTCCCTGATTCCAGTTCATGTGGATAACCAATTCGGCGATTTTGAAAGTTACATGTATTGTATGATTAGTATCTATCGGGGAAAACGTATAACTTGGCGCTACCGGTACTTCTTTGTTGTCTACAAATACTCTGTCGATAACATAGCCTGTATTTGCTATAAAAGTAAAGGTTGGCGTAGTTCCGTAAGGCGCCGGAATATTGCCGGCGGGATCAATTAACCCGCCAGTACCTGCTGTGGCAAAGATATTGAAGTTAATAGGCGCAAATACAGCGTGAACAATATGGTTTGTTTGAATATTGAAGAAGAAATAGGAACCTGTGTTTGTTGCTAATGCATTATAAACACCGTCAATATATACGGCTTGGAGTACATAATTAGGCATTGGAGTAAAAAGGAACTGTTGCATATCGCCGTAGTCAACGCCAATTTGTCCGTAGGGGATTTGCAGTTCCTTTCCAACCGGAATAACTTTTCCACCGGTACCTTCAAAACTGAAATAGATAGCTAGCGGGGCTTCTTTAAAAGAAACGTGAATAGTGTGAGGGGCAATAATATTAGTAAATGTATAATAGTCGTACATGCTTTTTGGTAGAACAACGCCGTCCACTTCAACATAGTCCACCATATATCCTATTTCGGGCAGGAAGTTATATGTTTGGTCTTCGCCACAAATGAACTCAATCAATCCATTCGGAAGAATTTGCCCGTTTCCACTAGCTGAAGCAAGAATATTAAAATGAGGCACAGCTGTTTCAATGGTAATTACCGGCAGCGGAACATTTTGATTGGGGAAAGTGTATGAAGTTTGAATGGTTTGGGATACGCCGTTGAATTTAATTGCAGTGATTTCCGTACAATCGTTTGCAGGGTTAATAGTAACAGTACCTGTTTGACCGCATACCAGCGGATCCGGAGTTAATACCACATTCACTTCACCTTCGCCGGTAACGGTATAATCTAAAGTAAATTCTTTAATACCTATTTCGTTTATAGTAACATTGGAAATAGCAGTATTAAATGCCCATGATCCCGTTGAAGCTGCAGGATTAGCAAAATTAAACGGTGCAGCATCGCTATAATAACGAACGGTACGATTGGTATTCACATCGCTTACTAACCAATAAATATAATTATAATATTGATTTGCTGTAACGAATTCCCTGTGAGTCATAATACATAAATTTCCACCTTGATAAATAAACGGTTCATCAAAATTAATTACTAATTCTTGATTATTACCTATAGCAGTACTAAATTGTCCA
>JAIRVY010000131.1 GCA_031253655.1 Bacteroidales bacterium | reverse complement strand
AAAAGCCTGTTTCCCAATTCCTGTGACAGGATAATTAGCCCAACATGGAATAGTAACGGATCCAATATATTTGAGATTATTATCCTGATACCAAAGGCTTCCGTATGTTACCTCAGCTTCTGTTCCTGAAAAGTTGTAGTAAATACCGTCCACAAAAGCGTCATACGCCTGCATACTTACCGGCAGGCATAACATCATAAAAAGTAAAATTTTAGTTCTCATGTTTTAATTCATTTTATTGATTAATATTCTGATTATAAATTGATTATTTTGCTCTCGCTTGTTTGCATATAGACAATAAAAAAGCGTGGAATCGACCTTATCTGACTCAAAGGTTTTCCACGACCTACACATTCTAATAAGTGACTCCACGCCGCACCTGCGGCGTTTGCCTGCTTATTCTTGAATGTGAGATTGTTTTTGTGGAATTTTTGAGTCAAGAATAAAAAGCAACGCTTTTTATTATATCTATTTTAAAATCTGCGCATTAACCGCTGTGTATCATAGGCAATTATATTTGAATTATTTTGTTAACAAATGTAGGAAGAATTTCATTACAAACACTCAACATGAAGTGATTTTTATTTGAAAATAAGGTAATAAGGTTTGAGGTAGAGGGGTGCCTCGTCCTAAAATAAGTTTACAGATTAATACTTAAAAACTGACATAACTTTACAAAACATTTTTAATCCTGTTTTTGGTTTACAAAAATAGGATTTTTTCTGAAATAACTCTTCCACAACCTTTTTACTTTTTCATTTTCAATTTTATGAAATTGACTGTGTACAACTTCTGGTGTAAGATTTCCAATACTGTTATGAGGTCTTTCTTTGTTATAAAAGGCGACAGCAATAGCTAATTGTTTTCGAGCATCTTTGATATTATCACATTGATAATTAAACAAATATTCGTCCTTAATAATTCCATTAACTCTTTCTGCAATAGCATTTTCTAATGGGTCTCCGCTTTGAGTCATACTGATTTTTATATGCTTCTTTTTCAACTGATTGATATAAGAAGAAGAACAATACTGTACACCTCTGTCCGAGTGATGGATGAGATTCTTTGCTATTGTGGCTTGTTCCCCTAAACTCGAAAGAGCCATCTGTAATGCTTTAAGTGTTTGTTTTGCATGAAGATTTTCCGATAAATGATAGCCTACAATTTTGCGAGAATAGGCATCGGTAATAAGACTGAGATAAACAGGCTGCTCATCTATTTGCCAATAAGTAATATCACTTACCCAAAGTTCATTCGGTTTTATAGGCATAAAGTCAACAATCAAATTGGGATACTTCTTCAGCCAATGATGGGAATGAGTAGTTTTAACATTACGTTTGCGTCTGCGCACTAACATTCCGTGAACCGAAAGAAGGTTAAATAAAGCGTCTCTGCCAATCTTAATCCCATGTTCGCAAAGGAAAGGACGAAGTAGCTCTTGCAATTTTCTTACACCCATTCGTTGATGACGTTTGCGAATGTCTCTAATTTTCTCTATCAGAAAACTATTTTGATAAACTTCTTCTGATAAATTCCGCTCATGCTGATAATAGGCTTGCCTGCTTATACCAAACCATAGACACATAACGCCTAAACTTATATGCTGATGACTTGTCTTCATCTCTTGGATGGTTTGGTATTGTACTTTTTTTTAATAGGAATATTAAATTCTCGCTCGGCAATTTCTATCATAGTCTGATAAGCAATACTTTTCATCTCGCTTGCCTGTAACTGCTTTTCAAGCTCTGAAATGCGTCTCTGCAACTGGAGATATTCAAAATCTGAGTCTAATCCTTGTCTTGAAGTTTGTTTGTCCATCGTACTTTGTTGGCAAACAAAGGTAACACTATTTTTATTAGTGTTAGATATGTAACCATATTTGTACATCCAATACAATATGAGACCATGTTCATCGCTTCGACCTGTGTATTTTTCCCAAATCTCTCTTTTTGTTAATCCACTTTGAAGATAGTCTTCAATAATGGTACGCTTCTCCGTTTCACTAAATGGGGCATACTTGCGTCTCAAAATCCCTTTTTTTAATCCTGACATTTGTTTACTCCCTTTCTGTTTTTGTGTAAACTTATTTCAGGACGAGACATTCCTGTCAATCCTAAAAACTGTCTTGAACCATAATTTTTACAAGATGAAGAAGATGAACAGGATTCCTAAATAATCTTGGTAATCCCGAAAATCTTATTAAAATCCTGGTTCAGACTCTACTCCTCTGCCACACACCGACATGAGATCCCGCTTGCTCGAGTGGTGTAGTCGTTCGGATCCGCGTAGCCATTGCTAAAGTTCAAGTCGTACGCATGGTTATTGATGTACTGCGTACTACTGTACTGCGTACTGCTCCAATAGCCGCTATACACACCTGCGCCGTAGAGCGAGGTACCATCGCGGCTACCAGCGGCAGGCAAGAAAACAGTGTTAGAGCCACTACCAAATTTGCGACCATTTACACTGTTTATGCTTGTCCAAACACTACCTGCACCGCAAAGTTTCTGTAATTCTTGCCTCGTAGGAATACGCCAACCCGCAGGACATGGATTATTAGTCGATTCCCATGAAGGTGCAT